>NZ_JBJTJF010000076.1:0-24534 GCF_046095365.1 Mycobacterium sp. | reverse complement strand
ATGTCGTAGAGCGAGCCGGTCTTGGGCAGGGTGGCCGGGGACAGCGCCAGCGTCAGGCGCGACATCGGCCAGGTGTTGCCGCAGTTGGTGATGGCGGCGCGGACCCGGTCCCGGGACTCCTGCAGCGCGGCGTCGGGCAGCCCGACCAGGTGCACCCCCGGCAGACCGGAGGTGATGTCGGCCTCGATCTCGACGATCTGGCCGTCGAGGCCGCGGACCGCCACCGAGAACGCCCGGCCGAGGGACATCAGCCGACCCCCCGCAGGTGCGTCACCTCGGGATCGCGCCGGCGGCCGATGCGGACCCCGACCACGTCGATACGCACCTGCGCCCAGCGCCGGTGCTGCCCGGCCAGCCACAGTGCGGCCAGACGACGGATGCGGCGCACCTTGTCCGGGGTCACCGCCTGTTCGACCCCGCCGTATCCGTCACCGCTGCGGGTCTTGACTTCGACGAAGACCAGGGTGCCGTCGCCCTCGGCCGCGATCACGTCCAGTTCGCCGTAGCGGCACCGCCAGTTGCGCTGCAGGATCTGCAGGCCCAACCCGCAGAGGTGGTCGGTGGCGACCTGCTCCCCGAGCGCGCCGAGTTGGATACGTGTCAGCCGCTGCGATGGGGTCATGCGCACCAGACTGGCCGGGACCGCCGACACCGCCGGGCTGCGGGCCCAGGATCAACCGGGGTTATCCCCAGTTCCCGATCCGTTCACACCACCGGCTACTCCGGCAGCCGCAGTTCCGGCTTCTCGACCTCTTCGATGTTCACGTCCTTGAAGGTGATCACCCGCACCTGCTTGACGAACCGGGCCGGCCGGTACATGTCCCACACCCAGGCGTCGGCCAGGCGCAGTTCGAAGTACACCTCGCCGTCGGTGTTGCGCGGCACCAGTTCGACACTGTTGGCCAGGTAGAAGCGCCGCTCGGTCTCCACGACGTAGCTGAACTGTCCGACGATGTCCTTGTACTCCCGGTACAGCGAGAGCTCCATCTCGGTTTCGTACTTCTCGAGATCCTCGGCACTCATCGGCTCAGCGGTCCTTGTCGGTCGGTTGGTGGTTCCATCTTGTCCTACCCCTCGCCCCGGCGTGACACCGCCGCGAATTCGGCCACCAGCTCGCTGCCGCCCGACCGGGCCACCCGCCGGACGTTGATGAACGACTGGCGATGCTGCTCGCAGGGGCCGAGGTCGGCGAGCGCCGCGCCGTGCCCGGGGGTGCTGTAGCCCTTGTGCTCGGCGAACCCGTAGCCCGGATACTGGGCGTCCAGTGCGACCATCAGCCGGTCCCGGCTGACCTTGGCCAGCACGCTGGCCGCGGCGATGCAGGCGGCAGCCGCGTCCCCGCCCACCACAGGCAGGGACGGAACCGGCAGCCCGGGCACCCGGAATCCGTCGGAGAGCACATAGCCCGGCCGCGCCGGCAGACCTGCCACCGCCCGCCGCATGCCCTCGATGTTGGCCGCGTGCACCCCGCGGCGATCCACCTCGACGGCCGGGATGAACACCACATGGTAGGCGAGCGCGTAGCGGCGGATCAGCGGGAAGAGCTCCTCGCGGGTCTTCTCGGTGAGTCTCTTGGAGTCGTCCAGGGCGGCCAGGCTCTCGAACCGGTTGGGGCCCAGCACGCACGCCGCGACGACCAGTGGGCCCGCGCAGGCGCCGCGGCCGACCTCGTCGACACCGGCGACCGGCCCCAGCCCGCCGCGATAGAGCGCCGATTCGAGTGTTCTCAGCCCCGAGGAGCGCCGGATGACGGTGCGCGGCGGCCAGGCCGCGCTGTCGGACCTCCTGGCTGCCGGGCGGGGGGCCACGTCAGCCCTGCTGCGGGTCGACCGAGGACACACCACCCCAGCGCGAGGGGGGCCACGCGATGAAACGCGCCTTGCCGATGACGTTGTCGACGGGCACCGTGCCGGTGACGGGGTCCCCCGTGCACAGGACACCCTTCTGCGCCTCGGCCGGCGCGCTGGTGCAGTGCGCCCGCGAGTCCGCCGAGTGGGTGCGGTTGTCGCCCATCACCCACAGCCTGCCCTCCGGCACGGCCACCGGACCGAACTCGTTGCCCAGACAGGGGTAGACCACCGGGTCGGCCATCATCGTGGCCGCGTCCAGATACGGCTCGGTCAGTTCCTTGCCGTCCACGGTCAGACCGGTGTCGGCCCGGCACTGCACGGTCTGTCCGCCGACGGCGACGACTCGCTTGACCAAGTCGTTCTCGTCGGGCGGAACGAAGCCGATGAAGGACAGCGCGTTCTGCACCCACCGCACCGCGACGTTGTCCGACCGGATGGACTTGTAGCCGACGTTCCAGTTCGGCGGGCCTTTGAACACGATCACGTCGCCGGGTTCGGGCGAGCCGAAGCGGTAGGTGATCTTGTCGACCATGATCCGATCGCCCACACAGCCCTTGCAGCCGTGCAGCGTCGGCTCCATGGACTCCGACGGGATCAGGTACGGACGGGCCACGAAGGTCAGCATCACGTAGTAGAGCAGGACCGCCGTGCCCACCAATATGGCGCCCTCCCGCAAAGCGGAGCGCTTCTTGGCATGCCGATCGGGTTTGGCCGGCTCGTCCGCCGCCTCGAGGCGCTCCGAGTCGGCCGGGTCAGGGGTGACGGTCACGGGATGAGCGTAGCCAACGGGCGACGGCTCAGCGCCTCGCCCGGCCCCATGTCGAGGCTCAGCGCTTCTCCTTGATCTTGGCCTTCTTGCCCCGCAGTTCGCGCAGGTAGTACAGCTTGGCCCGGCGGACGTCGCCGCGGGTGACGAGCTCGATGTGGTCGATGTTGGGCGAATGCACCGGGAAGGTGCGCTCGACGCCCACGCCGTAGCTCTCCTTGCGGACGGTGAAGGTGGCCCGGACCCCGCCGCCGGAGCGGCGCAGCACCACGCCCTTGAACACCTGGATCCGCTGCTTGTTGCCCTCGATGACCTTGACGTGGACGTTGACGGTGTCGCCGGGCCCGAAGTCCGGGATGTCGTCGCGCAGCGAGCCCTGGTCGACGAAGTCGAGTGTGTTCATCTGCGCAGCGTTCCTAGCGGTCGGGCTCCGGGCGGGGCGTCCGGGCGCGTGGGCCTTGACCTCGCCGAGCTGGTGGTCGGGTATCTGTCGCTGCAGGCGGAACGGGCCGGCCCGCGCGGGTGATGCGGTCAATTGTGCCAGATGGGTCCCGAGGGGCGAAATCGGCGCCCGACCGCCGACCCGCCGAGACGCCTGAGCTGCCACCGGACGGGAATTAGGCGGTGTACAAAGAGGACGGCTACCCTGAATCCGCCGGTTTTCGACGAGGGGAAAACCCGCCCGAGGGTGTGCCGGGAACGCTTCCGCCGAGCCGAGGAGAGGGACATGCGACGTCGACCGTCGGTGCTGCTCGCCGGGGGTGCGACCGCTGCGGCGGCGATGCTGATCGGGGCCTCGGCGGGTTCGGGCAACCCCACGGCGGCGAGCATCTCGATGATGGCCGGCGAACCCCCGGCGGCCCCGGCGATTCAGCCCGCGGCGCCCCCCGACCAGACCGGCGATCTGGACACGCTGGCCAAGCGGGCCGCCCTGGAGGCCCAGAAGCGCGGCGCCGACATCAGTCTCACGCTGCTCGACCGGCGCAGCGGCCGGGTGGTCTCCAGCGGGGACGGCGCACCCTTCCCGATCGCATCGGTGGCCAAGCTGTTCATCGCCGACGATCTGCTCGCCCAGGCCGCGCAGCGCAAGACCAAACTGAGTCCGGACGACCTCGGCGGCCTGGACCTGATGCTGCGATCCTCCGACGACTTCCCGGCCGACGACTTCTGGGCGCGCGGCGGCGGCAACGCGATCATCAGCCGGGTGGCGGATCGCTACAACCTTTCCGGCACCACCCCGCCGTACGACGGCAACTGGTGGAACACCATGAGCACCACCTCCGACCTGGTTCGCTACTACGAACTGCTGCTCGACGGCGCCGGCGGCCTGCCGGCCAAACAGGCGGGCTTGATCCTGACCGACCTGGCCGCCTCGACACCGATCGGCACCGACGGCTACCCGCAGCGCTTCGGCATTCCCGACGGGCTTTTCGCCGAGACGGTGGCGGTCAAACAGGGCTGGATGTGCTGCTGGGGCCTGGGTAACCAGGTGCATCTGTCCACCGGGGTGGTGGGGCGCGACCGCCGCTACGTGATCGCGATCGCGTCCATGCAACCCGTCGATGAGGCCACCGCACGCGACACCATCACCGCGGCGCTGAAAACCATGTTCCCCCGCGGCAGGATCTGACGCCCGTGGCAACCCTGATAACCGGGGCGTCGTCGGGCCTCGGCGCAGAGTACGCCCGGCAATTCGCCGCTCAACGCCACGACCTCGTCCTCGTCGCTCGTCGCGAGCAGGCGCTGACCGCCCTCGCCGACCAGTTGCGCACCGCTCACGGCGTGCGGGTGACTGTGATCGCTCTGGATCTGTCCACCCCCGATTCGGCAGCTCAATTGCACTCCCGCACTTCGGATCTCGGCATCGACGTCGACGTCCTGGTGAACAACGCGGGTTTCGGCACCCACGGCGACGTCGTCGACGCCGACCCGCAACGGCTGGCCGACGAGATCCAGTTGAACTGCGCGACGCTGGTCGGCCTGACGGCGCGGTACCTACCCGCCATGCGGTCCCGCCGGCGCGGCACCATCATCAACATCGCCTCGACCGCGTCCTTTCAGCCGGTTCCCCACATGGCCGTCTACGCCGCCACCAAGGCCTTCGTGCTCTCCTTCTCCGAAGCCCTCTACGGTGAGGAGAAGCGCCACGGGATCCGCGTGCTCGCGGTGTGCCCGGGGGCGACGGCGACCGAATTCTTCGACGTGGCAGGCGAGTCCGCCGTCGTCGGCGTCAAACGTTCAGCCAAGCAGGTGGTCGACAACACCATGCGGGCACTGCCCGGTGGCAAGCCGAGTTTCGTCGACGGCGTGGCCAACGCCGTCACCGCGCGGATCGGAACCAGGTTCGCCCCCCGCCGGCTGCTGATCGCCGTGGCCGGCCGGCTCGTCGGCAAGTAGTTACGCCTCAGTCCTCGCCGAGAAGATCCGGCCTGCGGGCGCGGGTGCGCCGTATCGACTGGTCGTGACGCCAGTCGGCGACCCGGGCATGGTCTCCGGAAAGCAGGACGTCGGGTACTCCAAGGCCGCGCCACACCGGTGGCCGGGTGTAGGAAGGTCCTTCCAGCAGCCCCGAGTCGGAATGCGAATCATCCTGGTGGGAGAGCGGATTGCCCAGCACCTCGGGCAGCAGTCGCACCACCGCCTCGACCATCACCAGCGTCGCAGCCTCTCCCCCGGCCAGCACGTAATCGCCGATGGAGACCTCTTCGACCCGCATTCGGGTCGCGGCGTCGTCAATGACGCGCTGGTCGATGCCCTCGTAGCGGCCGCAGGCGAACACCAGGTGCCGCTCGGCGGTCCAGCGTCGGGCATCGGTCTGAGTGAAGAGCCGGCCTGCCGGAGTCGGGACCACCAGAAGCGTTTCACCTGTGCAGATCTCGTCCAGAGCCTCGCCCCAGACCGGTGCCTTCATCACCATTCCCGGCCCCCCGCCGTAGGGAGCGTCATCCACCGAGTGATGCGCATCGTGGGTCCAGCGGCGCAGATCGTGAACCGAGAAGTCCACGATTCCGGACTCGATCGCCCTGCCGGGCAACGACTGGCGTACCGGCAGCAGATAGTCCGGGAAGATGGTGACGACGTCGATGCGCACGTCAGGACTCCAGTTCCAGGAGACCCTCCGGCGGGTCGATCAGCATCACCGAGTCGGCCAGCGACACCGACGCCACGATCGCGCCGACGAACGGGATCAGCACCTCCGCCCCCGATTCGGTGCGCACCGAGATCAGCTCACCGCCGGCGGTGTGCAGCACCTCGGCCACCGAGCCGACCTCCTGCCCGTCGACCGTGCGGACCGTCAGACCCTCGAGCTGGTGGTCGTAGAACTCGTCGGGATCCTCGATCGGCGGCAGATCCGCGGTGTCCACGACGAACAGGCTTCCCCGCAGCGCCTCCGCGCCGTCCCGGTCGCTCACTCCGCGCAGCCGGACGAGAAGCCGCGCGCCGTGCGGGCGTGCCGACTCGACGACGGCGTCACCGACGGTGCCGCCGCGGGAAGCCTTGAGCACCAGGCGACTACCGGGCGCGAACCGGGATTCGGGGTCGTCGGTGCGGACATCGACGACGACTTCGCCGGTGATCCCGTGCGCCTTGGCGATCCGCCCGACCACCAGTTCCATGCGGTCGGCTACTGGTCGGTGTCCACCACGTCGACCCGGATGCCCCGGCCGCCGATGCCGGCGACCAGGGTCCGCAGCGCGGTGGCGGTACGGCCGCCGCGGCCGATCACCTTGCCCAGATCGTCGGGGTGCACGTGCACCTCGACGGTCCGCCCGCGCCGGCTGGTCACCATGTCGACGCGGACGTCGTCGGGGTTGTCGACGATCCCGCGAACCAGATGCTCGACGGCGTCGACGACGACCGAGCTCATTCTGCGGCCGGCTCGGCGGACTCGGCCTCCGGCGCACTCTCGGCGGCCGGTTCGGCGTCGGCGGGAGCCTCAGCCGCCGCTTCCGCGGGAACCTCGGCGGCGGCGTCGGGCGCCTCTGCCGATGTCTCGGCCTCGGCCGTCTCCGCCTCGGCCTTGGCGGCCTTCTTGGCCGGAGCCTTCTTCTTCTTCAGCTGGGTGGCCTCACCGGAGGGCGCGCCGTCGGCGGCGGCCAGTGCGGCGTTGAACAGTTCGAGCTTGGTCGGCTTGGGCGGGGCGACCTTGAGCGTGCCCTCCGCGCCCGGAAGGCCCTTGAACTTCTGCCAGTCGCCGGTGATCTTGAGCAGCTTGAGGACGGGCTCGGTGGGCTGCGCCCCGACCGAGAGCCAGTACTGGGCGCGCTCGGAGTCGACCTCGATCAGGCTCGGCTCCTCCTTGGGGTGGTAGCGGCCGATGACCTCGATGGAGCGGCCGTCGCGGCGGGTCCGGGCGTCGGCGACGGCGATGCGGTACTGGGGATTGCGGATCTTGCCGAGCCGGGTGAGCTTGATCTTCACAGCCATGAAACGAACTTCTCCTAGCGATGACACGCTGCAATTCAGCGATGCCGGCGGGTTGCCGGATCCGGTTTTGCCTCGCGTGGCGGCCGCCGTTCCCGCGCTGGAGATCCACGGGGCCTGCGACCGGCGCCTCATTGTGCCAGAGCGCGGGCCACCGGCGGAAATCCGGCTGGTTGGGCGCTCAGACCAGCTTGTCCAGGCATTTGGACTCGACCCGGCGGGTCATCCGCCAGCCCGTGGCGGTGCGCACGAACTCGTCGTCGTACCAGAGCGCACAGAACAGGATCCGTCCGTCGGCGCCGAGTTGCATGGGGTTGAAGCACATGGTCCGGCCCGACGCGCTGTCGCCGTCGAGCCGGATGTCGAAGTTGCCCAGCAGGTGGTAGTAGGCCGGGAAATGCGGGAGCACCTCGGACAGCCAGGCCTTGACCTGCGGGTAGGGTCCGTCGATGCCGCCCATCGCGCGGTAGTCGATATAGGCGTCCGCGGTGAAGATCCGGTCGAGGTCGTCGAAGCGGCGCTGGTCGATCGCCGTCGCGTAGTCCACCAGGAGTTGCTGGATCTCCAGCCGGTCCGAGATTTCCGCCAGGGGAAGCATGCCTGAATTGAACACCGGAGATGCCGCCGCGGCCCACCCGTTAGGCTGATCGGCCATGGGTAGGCTCGCCGCCGCGTTCGCGGCTTCCCTCGCACTGCTGACCGGCGGCGTCGCCGACACCGCGATCGCCCCGGCTCTCGCCGATCCCAGCGTTCAGCCGGCGGGCTCCATGCCCATTCCCGACGGCCCGGCGCCGTCGTGGATCATCGCCGACCTCGACTCCGGGCAGGTGCTCGCCGGGCGCGACATGTACACCGCTCACCCGCCGGCCAGCACCATCAAGGCCCTGCTGGCCCTGACCGCACTCGACGAGCTCGACCTCAACGCCACGATGGTCGCCACCCCTGCCAACACGGCGGTCGAGTGCAACTGCGCGGGCGTGAAGGCCGGACGCACCTACACCGCCCGCCAACTGCTCGACGGCGCCCTGCTGGTGTCCGGTAACGACGCGGCCAACGCGCTGGCCGACATGCTGGGCGGCTATGACGTCGCGGTGGACAAGATGAACGCCAAGGCCGCGACGATCGGTGCCTACGACACCCACGCCACATCCCCCTCGGGCCTGGACGGCCCCGGCGGCCCGGGCTGGACGACGCCGCATGACCTGGCGGTGATCTTCCGCGCCGCGATGGCCAACCCGGTGTTCGCCCAGATCACCGCGCAGCCGGCGGCGATGTTCCCCACCGACTCCGGCGAGAAACCGCTGGTAAACCAGGACGAGCTGCTGGTCCGCTATCCCGGTGCGATCGGCGGCAAGACCGGTTACACCTACGCCGCCCGCAAAACCTTCGTCGGCGGGGCCGCACGCAACGGCCGCCGCCTGGTCATAGCGATGATGTACGGCCTGGTCCGCGACGGCGGCCCCACCTACTGGGACCAGGCCGCGATGCTGCTGGACTGGGGCTTCGCCCAGAACCCGGCCCAGAGCGTCGCTGCGCTATAGGCGCGTCTACCGCCTGAAGCCCGGCTCGGCCACTTCACCTTCGGTGAGCTCGAACGGCGGCGAGGCCAGGTCGTTGGGCGTGGCCTCCGGCAGCGTGTCACTGCCCTCCACCGGTCCGGCCTCGGCGGGCCCCGGCCCTGCGATCGTCGCGGTCTCGAAGGGGTCGTACGGCGGGGCAACCGGGTCCGGCGGCTCGTCGGAGACGCTCTGCGGCTCCAGTGGGATGTCACCCGGGATCCAGCACAGGATGTCGCGGAAGCCGTCGTTCCACACCACGCTGTTCGGAACGACGCCCACCACGTCGAAGTAGAGCTTGTTGAAGTTCGACGCCCCCGTGATGACGGGGTAGAAGATCCCGGACTCGGCCCGGGCGCCGAATCGTCCGATCATCGGATCGGCGTTCATGCCGAAGTTGTCGATCTTCAGCTTGGCGGCATACAACTGGCCGTTGTGCGGCACCGGATCGTTGCTGGGGGCCAGCGTGTACACGGTGTAACCGATGTAGGGCTGGCTGTTCGGCCCGTTCAGCCGTTCCTGCTCGCCGAAGGTCTTGATGTTGTCGGCCGCCGACGCTGGTGCGACGTTGGCGGCGCCGATCCCGAACGTGACCGCGGCGGCTGCCACGGCCCCCGCTAGTTTCGTGATCTTCACCCTGACTCCCCTATCGGCTCGTTGTGTTCGCTGGGCGCGAAGCGACGATACCTGAGCGCGGCCCGCCGCGTCGGGTTGACAGTCCCGGCCGCGCGGCGCGATGGGCGTGGGCCGGAGCCTGCCACCAGGCTGAATTCCGTTACAGCAAACACATGCTCCAATAGCTGAAGCATCGCTGGATAGAGCCTAATCCGCACTTCACAGGTGACCGATGTCACCAACTTCAGGTTTGCCCAAGCCCAATTGCGGCAACTAGTCTCCGAGTCAGGCCCGCTGTCGGGGCGACACCGGAACGAGGAGTGTTCATTGAAGTGGAAAGTCGCGACCGCCTCGGTGGTCGCCGCAGCGATCGTGTCGGCTCCGGTGGCCAGTGCCGCCCCTGCCGACGGTAGCGGGATCATCGGCCCGAACAACGTCGGCCAGACCATTTCCCAGATCGCCGGTCTTGCCGCCGGCGGGGCGAACCCGGCAGCGATCCTTGATGCGCTGAACTCCGTCAGGGGCCTGATCGACCAACTCAAGCCCGGCAAGAAGAACCGCGGCTCGGGCCGGGGCGCGATCCTTCAGCAGCAGACCCAGGCCAATATCGGCAAGACTCTCCGGCAGCGGGCATCCGATCTCGGCGTGACTCCCGACTCGGTACGGGATTCGGTGAACAGCGCCCTGCGCGACCTGCCCAAGATCCCCGCGACCCCGTGACGCCGGGGGCCACGAAGCCGGCCGCGACCGATCAGAGACCGCATCGACGCTCAACCGCGGTGTTGTCCGGCTAGCCTCGGCGGGCATGTCTGTGTTGTGGGAATGGCCGCGCCGGGCCGCGGCGGCTGCGCTGGTCGGACTACTGGCACTCTGCGCGTCCCCGGCGGCGGGGGCGGACCCGTCGCAGCCCTCGGGGCTCGCCCCACCGGACGGGCCGGCTCCGGCCTGGCTGGTCGCCGACATGGTCAGCGGCCGAATCCTGGGCGGCAGGGACGCCTACGGACCCCGCGCGCCGGCCAGCACGATCAAGGCTCTCCTGGCCATGGTGGTGTTCGACCAGCTTCCCCCGGCCTCGGCCGCCCAGGCCACCGAGGCCGAGACCGACGTCGAATGTTCCTGTGTGGGACTGGTTCCCGGTCAGGTCTACACCGCGCGCCAATTGCTCGACGCCCTGCTCATGGTGTCGGGTAACGACGCGGCAAACATGCTCGCCGACATGCTGGGCGGCACGCCGGCCGCGGTCGCGAAGATGAACGCCAAGGCCGTGCAGGTCGGCGCCCGCGCAACCCGGGCGAGTTCGCCGTCCGGGCTGGACGGCCCCGGCTGGGAATCGGTGACCACGCCGCAGGACCTCGCGGTGATTTACCGTGCTGCGCTGGGCTATCCGCTGTTCGCCCAGATCCTGCACCAGTCCACCGCATCGTTTCCGGACGGCAACGGCGGCTTCCGGCAGATCGCCAGTCACGACCCACTGCTGACCGGCTACCCCGGCTTCATCGGCGGCAAGACCGGTTACACCAACCTCGCCAAGGAGACCTACGTGGCGATGGCGCAGCGCGGAGGCAGGAGCCTGGTCGCCGTGATGATGTACGGGGAGGACGACCTGTGGGATCAGGGACGCAAACTGCTGGACTGGGGCTTCTCCCAGCCGTGAGCCGGGCGGCGCGCCCCTGACTCAGTAGACCCGGCCGCGCAGGATCACCCGGTTCGGGTGACTCAAAACCCCACGGCCGCAACGTGGGTCGTCGGCAAAGCACAGCAGGTCGGCGGGGGCGCCGTCGGCCAGTGCCGGCCGGCCCAGCCAGTCCCTGGCGTCCCAGCACGCCGCTCCCAGCGCCTCGGTCGGGGTCATTCCGATTCCGGCGAGCGCCTCCACCTCTTCGGCGATCAATCCGTGCGGGAGCGTTCCGCCCGCATCGCTGCCGGCGTAGATGGGCACACCGGCTTCCCGGGCGGCACCGATCCGCTGCCGGGATCGCGCGTGCAGGTCGCGCATGTGCGCGGCGTAGATCGGGAATCGCGTCGCCGCGTCGGCGAAGACCGGGAAGTTCGCGATGTTGATCATGGTGGGAACGAGCGCAGTCCCCCGCCGGGCCATCATCGCGACGGTGTCGGCGGTCAGCCCGGTGCCGTGCTCGATGCAGTCGATTCCGGATTCGATCAGACCGGGCAGAGCATCCTCGCCGAAAACATGGGCGGTAACCCGGGCGCCCTCGGCATGCGCGGCGGCCACCGCGGCGGCAAGAACCTCGTCGGACCACAGCGGAGCGAGGTCGCCGACCGACCGGTCGATCCAGTCGCCGACCAACTTCACCCAGCCGTCACCCCGGCGGGCCTGCTCGGCCACCGCGGCGGGCAGCTGCCACTCGTCCTCCAACTCGACCGCGTATCCCTGCAGGTACCGCTTGGGCCGCGCCAAATGCCTTCCAGCCCTGATGATCTGAGGCAGATCCTGGTAACTGTCCAGGCTTCGGGTGTCTGTCGGCGAACCGCAGTCCCGCAACAGCAGCGCTCCCGCATCGCGATCGGTCCGGGCCTGCCAGACGGCCTCGTCGAGCCCGATCGCCCCGCGCGGGCCGAGCCCGACGTGACAGTGGGCGTCGACCAGACCGGGGATCACCCAACCGCCGTCCCAGACGGTCTCAGCACCGGCTACCGGGTCGGCCCGCAGGGTCCCGTCGGCCACCCACCACTCGACCGGTTCGCCGTCGGGCAGTCCTCGACCACGAACGTGAAGCGCCACCGCGCTAGCGCTGGCCGGGGAACTTCAGCTTGGACAGATCGATACCGGCCAGGCCCGGCGGCAATTCGTTGAGCCCCTCGGGCATCTGCGACAGATCCGGGAAACCGGGCGGCATACCGGCCCCGAAGAGTGGATTCTGTGCCTTGGCCGGCGTCGGGCCACGGCCCTTCTTGCCCTTCTTCTTGTTCTTCGCGCTGCGCTTCGACGAGCGTCGGCCGAACGGCATTCCCATCGCACCGGCCATCTGCGACATCATCTTTCGCGCTTCGAAGAAACGGTCGACCAGTTGGTTGACCTCAGACACCGTCACTCCGGAGCCGTTGGCGATGCGCAGCCGCCGGGAGGCGTTGATGATCTTGGGGTCGGCCCGCTCCTCGGGGGTCATGCCGCGGATGATCGCCTGCAGGCGGTCGAGGTGAGTGTCGTCGATGGCCGCCAGCGCGTCTTTCATCCCGGCCGCGCCGGGCAGCATTCCGAGCAGGTTGCCGATCGGTCCCATCTTGCGGATCGCCAGCATCTGTTCGAGGAAGTCCTCCAGCGTGAGCTCACCGGAGCCGATCTTGGCGGCGGCTTCCTCGGCCTTCTGCGCGTCGAAGACCTGCTCGGCCTGCTCGATCAGCGAGAGCACATCGCCCATGCCGAGGATCCGGCCGGCCATCCGGTCGGGATGGAAGACATCGAAGTCCTCCAGTTTCTCGCCGGTGGAGGCGAACAGAATCGGCACCCCGGTGATCTGACGGACCGACAACGCCGCACCGCCGCGGGCGTCGCCGTCGAGCTTGGTCAGCACCACGCCGGTGAAGCCGACGCCCTGGCCGAAGGCCTCGGCGGTGGCCACCGCGTCCTGACCGATCATCGAGTCCAGGACGAACAGCGTCTCGTCGGGCTGCACGGCGTCGCGGATGGCCGCCGCCTGCGCCATCAGCACGTCGTCGATGCCGAGCCGGCCGGCGGTGTCGATGACGACGACGTCGAAGTACTTGGACTTGGCCTCGGCGAGCCCCGCGGCGGCGACGGCGACCGGATCGCCCGGCCCGGCGCCTTCGGTCTCGGCGGCATCGGCGGAGGTGCCGGGATGCGGGGCGTACACGCTCACACCGGCCCGCTCGCCGACGATCTTGAGCTGGGTGACCGCACCTGGGCGCTGCAGATCGCAGGCCACCAGCAGCGGAGTGTGGCCCTGGCCGCGCAGCCACTTGGCGAGCTTGCCGGCCAGCGTGGTCTTACCCGCGCCCTGCAGACCGGCCAGCATGATCACCGTCGGCGGGGTCTTGGCGAAGGCCAGCTGACGGGTTTCGCCGCCGAGGATGCCGACGAGCTCCTCGTTGACGATCTTGACGACCTGCTGGGCGGGGTTGAGGGCACCGGAGACCTCGGCTCCGCGGGCCCGCTCCTTGATCCGGGCGATGAACTCGCGGACAACCGGCAGCGAGACGTCGGCCTCCAGCAGGGCGAGCCGGATCTCCCGGGCGGTGGCGTCGATGTCGGCGTCGGTCAACCGTCCCTTGCCGCGCAGGCCGGAGAGCGCACCGGTCAACCGGTCGGAGAGGGATTCAAACACGGGTTCAGACTAGCCCCAGGTGGTCCGCGGTCACCGCGGGCCGGCACCGGCTATCAGCGGCAGGGCGGCGGCCGGGATGCGCCGATCAGCCCGCTTCGGCCGCCGGTCTGGCCGACGGGGCCGGCAGCGCCGCGTAGAGGTCGCGCTCCAGCGCCTCCCTGGCCGCCCCCGTCGGCGGGACGGAGATCGCGAAGACGTCGATCACCGAGGACCCGAAGGTGGTGATCCTGGCCCATTCGATGTCGGCGCCGGCACGCTCGAACACCGCGGTGAGGACGGCCAGCAGACCGGTGCGGTCACTGGCACGAACCTCCACCAGCTGTCGCCCGGCCTGGTCGGGATGGTGCCAGAGGATCCTCGGCGGGGCCGGGGCCGCGGCCGGAACCGCCGGCTTGTGCTCCCCGGCCCGCTCGGTTCCGTATTGCACGGCCTCCCGGTCGCGCTTCTGCAGGGCGCCGACGGCGTCCAACTCCCCGTTGAGGGCCAGGATGAACTGCTGGCGGAGCAGTTCCGCCGGCGGCGGTGAGCCGAAATGCGGAGAGACCTCGAAGGTGTTGATCGCCGAGCCCTCGACGCTGTTGACCGAAGCCGAGTGCACGCCGAGCGCGTTGAGGGCCAGCACCCCGGCCGCCTTCGACAACAGACCGCGGCGGTCCGGCGCGATCATGGTGACCCCGTAGGTGTGCGGCGATGCGCCGGGAGTCATCTCGACGTGGACCGCGCCGTCACGCGCCAGCGAAAGATGCTCGGCCGGAACCGGTTCGGGTTGCGGTTCGGGCTCCCCGGCCATCATCGCCCGGCAGCGACGCACCAGGTCGCCGATCAGAGTGGACTTCCAGTCGCCCCACACGCCCGGACCGGTCGCCAGCGAGTCCGCCTCGGCCAGCGCGTGCAGCAGTTCCAGCAGCACCGGGTCGCCTTCGACGGCCTCGACCACGGCGCTGATGGTCGCCGGATCCTGGAGGTCACGACGGGTGGCCGTACTCGGTAACAGGAGATGATGGCGCACAACGGCGGCCAGCAGCCTGATGTCCGACGGCCACAGACCCAGCCGCTCCCCCACCCGGGTCGCGACCTCGGCGCCGACGACACTGTGGTCCCCGCCGCGGCCCTTGCCGATGTCGTGCAGCAACGCACCCAGCGCCAGCAGGTCCGGCCGCGACACCCGGGTGGTGAAAGCGCTTGCCCGGGAGACGGTTTCGACCAGGTGCCGATCGACGGTCCAGGTATGCACCGGGTCGCGCGGCGGAAGGTCGCGCACCGCGCCCCATTCCGGGAACATCCGGCCCCACAACCCGGTGCGGTCCAGCGCCTCCACCGTCGTCACCGCGGTCGGGCCGGCGGTCAGCAGCACCAGCAGGTCGTCGAGGACGTCTCGCGGCCATGGCGCGCGCAACTCGGGTGCGGTCTCGGCCAGCCGGGCGAGCGTCGAGGTGGCGATCGGGATACCGGTCGTCGCCGAGGCGGCCGCTACCCGCAGCGTCAGGCCGGGGTCGCGCAGCGGCCGGGCGTCACGGGCCAGGACAACCTCGCCGGCGAATTCCACGACCCCTTCGTCCAGCGGCCGGCGCACCGGCCTGCGCAGCGCCGACAGGCCGCGGCGCGGCAGGGCGTTCGCGGCGGTGCGCAGCCCGGCGTCGACGTAGTAGCTGACCGTGCGGGCGGCGTCGGACAGCATCCGGGCCAGGTCGAAGCGGTCCCCGATGCGCAGCGACGCGCCGATCTCGTCGGCGTACTGCGCCAGCAGCTGATCCCGGCCCCGTCTGGAGACCCGGTGCAGTTCGGTGCGCACGTTCAGCAGAGCCATGTGCGCGGCCGCCAGCGAGGCGCCGGGCGAGTCGGCGTTGCCGGCCGGGTAGGGGTCGGCCAGTTGCGCGGCCGCCAGCGCGTTGAGCAGCTGGATGTCGCGCAGCCCGCCCATGCCGGCCGTGAGATCGGGTTCGGCCCGGTGGGCGATCTGGCCGCTGCGCTGCCAGCGGCCCTTGGTCTGCTCGACCAGTTCGTCGAAACGGGAGGCGATCCCGGCCCGCCACTGCCGCCGCGCTCCCCCGATCAGCTGTCCGGACAACGTGTCGTCCCCGGCGATGTGCCGGGCTTCCAGCATCGCCAGGCCGGCTGAGATGTCCGCGCCCGCAACCTGCAGCGCCTCCGAGACCGTCCGGACGCTGTGGTCGAGCCGGATGTTGGCGTCCCACAACGGATACCAGAGCAACTCGGCGGCCGCAGTGACCGTGTCGGCGGGCATGTTGTCGTGCAGCAGCATCAGATCGAGGTCGGAGTACGGCACCATCTCGCGGCGGCCAAGGCCGCCGGTGGCCACGAGAGCGAAACCGCTGCCCGCGGTGAAGCCAAGTTCGGCCGCCTTGGTGGTCAGCCAGAGTTCGTGCAGGTCCAGCAACGCCTCGCGCAGCGCGGCCGCGTCGAGCCGACGCTGACCGCCGTCGAGGAGCTGCCGGCCGGCGGCCGCCAGATCCGTCGCCGGGTGCGTCGACTCCACCGCCGGGGGCGTCCACCTCCCGGCGGCGGAGTCGGCCGCGCGCTTCGTCATGTCAATCGTCCGTCATCAAAGGGCGCGTCATCAGCAGGCGCCGTCATCAGAGGGCGTCAGTGCCCCGCTCGCCGGTGCGGACCCGCACGATGGTGTCCACCGGGCTGACCCAGACCTTGCCGTCACCGATCTTCCCGGTGCGGGCCGCGGCCACGATGACGTCCACCACCCGGTCCACCGCGGAGTCATCGACGACGACCTCCACGCGGACCTTAGGCACGAAGTCCACCGCGTACTCCGCACCGCGGTAGACCTCGGTGTGTCCCTTCTGGCGTCCGTAGCCCTGGACCTCGCTGACGGTCATACCCAGGACTCCCAGTTCCTCCAGTCCGGTCTTGACGTCCTCCAGGGTGAACGGCTTGACGATCGCAGTGATGAGCTTCATAACCCCTATACCTCCGCACCTTGACGAGAGAAGATCGAGCCACCTCCGCCGCCGGCGGCGGCGAAGTCGTACGCGGTCTCCGCGTGTTCGGACTCGTCGATTCCGGCAGCCTCGGCCTCACGGTCAAGCCGCAGTCCGATGGTGTATTTCACGAGCAAAGCCAAGATAGCCGTGACGAGGGCCGAGTAGCCCAGAACGGCGAACGCACCGATGGCCTGGCGGCGCAGCTGGTCGACGCCGCCACCGTAGAACAGCCCGTCGACGGCCGCCGGGGCGGTCTTGGTGGCGACCAGCCCGACCATGAGCGTGCCGACCAGGCCACCGACCAGGTGCACTCCGACCACGTCGAGGGAGTCGTCGAAGCCCAGCTTGTACTTGAGCCCCACCGCCAGTGCGCACAGCACCCCGGCGACGACGCCGACCGCCAGGGCACCCACCACGTTGACCGACGAGCACGACGGCGTGATCGCAACCAGCCCGGCCACGATGCCCGAGGCCGCGCCCAGCGACGTGCCGTGCCCGTCGCGGAGGCGTTCGGTGAGCAGCCAGCCCAGCATCGCCGCGGCGGTGGCCACCGTCGTGGTGATGAAGGTGGCCCCGGCGATGCCGTTGGACCCCACCGCCGACCCGGCGTTGAACCCGTACCAGCCGAACCAGAGCAGGCCGGCGCCCAGCATCACGAACGGCAGGTTGTGCGGGCGCATCGGCGACCCGGGCCACCCCAGGCGCTTGCCCAGGATGATCGCCAGCACCAGACCCGCGATGCCGGCGTTGATATGCACCGCGGTGCCGCCGGCGAAGTCGATCGCCTTGAGTTTGTTGGCGATCCAGCCACCCTTCTCGGCCGTCACGCCGTCGAAGGCGAACACCCAGTGCGCGACCGGGAAGTAGACGAAGGTGGCCCACAGGGCGGCGAAGGCCAGCCAGCCGCCGAAGCGCAGCCGGTCGGCGATCGCTCCGGAGATCAGCGCGACGGTGATGATGGCGAACATCAACTGGAACGCCACGAACACCGTCTGCGGGATCGTTCCCGCCAGCGGCACCGACACCTCCGGGGCGTCCGGTGTGAGCTGCAGATAGGTGCCGCCGATGAGGCCCTTGAGGCCGAAATACTGCCCCGGGTCACCGTAGAGACCCGATCTGTCGTCGCCGAAGGCGATCGAGTACCCGTAGAGCACCCACAGCACCGTCACCACACCCATGGCACTGATGCTCATCATGATCATGTTGAGCACGCCCCTGGCGCGCACCATGCCGCCATAGAAGAATGCCAGTCCCGGGGTCATCAGCAGAACGAGCGCGGCGCTGGCAAGCATCCACGCGGTGTCGCCGCTGTCCGGCACTCCCATCACCGGGAATTGGTCCACTCGCGGTTCCCTCCTCACAGATCGTCGACGTGCCCCGATTTTTGGCAGGCGACTCGGGAGGAACACTGCGCAGTGGTTGTTTCCGGACCGGCACTCCGGTGTTTCGCCGGCGTGAACTGATCGCGGACTTTCGTTTCGCGGTTGTTAACCGCCGGCTCAGCCCAACAGGGCGTCGACGAAGGCGGCGGGCTCGAAAGGCGCCAGGTCGTCAGGCCCCTCGCCCAGGCCGACCAGTTTCACCGGAACCCCGAGTTCCTGCTGGACGCGGAATACGATGCCGCCCTTCGCGGTTCCGTCCAGCTTGGTCAGCACCACACCGGTGATGTCGACGACGTCGGCGAACACCCGCGCCTGGGTCAGCCCGTTCTGCCCGATGGTCGCGTCGAGCACCAGCAGCACCTCGTCGACCGCGGCGGCGCGCTTCTCCATCACCCGTTTGACCTTTCCCAGCTCGTCCATCAGGCCGGTCTTGGTGTGCAGCCGTCCGGCGGTGTCGATCACGACGACGTCCGCGCCGGAGGCGATGCCCTTGTCGACCGCGTCGAACGCCACCGACGCCGGATCGGCGCCCTCGGGGCCGCGGACCACCTCCGCACCGACCCGGGAGGCCCAGGCCTGAAGCTGATCGGCCGCGGCCGCGCGGAAGGTGTCGGCGGCCCCCAGAACCACGCGGCGGCCGTCGGCGACCAGGACCCGGGCCAGTTTGCCGACCGTGGTGGTCTTCCCGGTGCCGTTGACACCGACCACCAGCAGCACCGACGGCTTGTCGTCGTGCGGCAGTGCCCGGATCGACCGGTCGAAGGCCGGGTTGAGCTCCTGCACCAGGACCTGGCGCAGCACCGCCCGGGCCTGCGCCTCGTTGCGCACGCTGCCGGCGGCCATCGCCGAGCGCAGGTGCTCGGTGACCGAAGCGGTGGCGGTCGGCCCCAGGTCCGCCACCAGCAGGGTGTCCTCGACCTCCTCCCAGGAGTCCTCGTCGAGGTCACCGCCACCGAGCAGACCCAGCATGCTGCGCCCGAACGCGTTCTGCGACTTGGCCAGCCGTCCGCGCAGACGCTCCAGCCGGCCCGCCGGAGGCGCGATGAGGTCGATCTCCGACACCGCCGGGGCGGCCTCGACGACGACCTCCTCGGTCACGGCCGGCGGGAGGTCCATCTCGGCCTCCAGGGCGTCGATCCGCTCGATCAGGTCCGGTTCGGGAAGGTTGACCTGTGCGATGGGGCGTTTCAGCGAGTCCCGCGGGATGGCGGCGTCGTCGCCGACTCCGGGCAGCCCGGTGGTGTCGAGCTGAGGCGGCCGTGCGCTCGGGCGCTCCACCGGCGCCGGGGCTGACGATTGTGTGAACGAGATGCCTGATTTGGCGGTGTAGCCACCCGACCGGTCCACCGGTGTGGGAGCCTCGATCTCGACGGCTTCGGGGGCTGCGTGCAGGCTGACCTGGCGGCGCCGGTAGAGCACCGACCCGGCGACCAGTGCGACGACGACGAGGATGGCGATGACCGCGAGAGCGATCCAGAGACCCTGGGACACCAGGCCATTGTTCCAGTGTTTCCCGACGGAGCGCTGGCGGCCTGGCAAACCCGCGCGGCGGCAGCCGGGATGACCGAGGGCATCGCGGCACGCAAACTGCGGCACATCGAGGCCTGCCTGAACGGCCCGGTCGAGTTCGTCGGCGTCGGCACCGGACTCGACTCGTTCGACCTGCCCTACAACGCACTGACCCAGACCAGTCTGGCGGCGGTGGACCTGGGCGCCGAATTCCTGGGCACGCCGTTGCGCGCTCCGGTGCTGATCGGTGCGATGACCGGCGGCGCCGAGCTGGCGCGCACCATCAACCGCAACCTCGCCGGCGCCGCACAGAAACTGGGCATCGGAATGATGCTCGGCTCGCAGCGGATCATGCTCGACGATCCCGCCGCCGCCGTCAGTTTCGAGGTGCGCGACCTCGCGCCGGACGTGCTGCTGATCGGCAACATCGGGCTGGCCCAGGTGACCGACGACATCGCCCCCCGACTGGCCGCGGCCCTGCGCCGGGTCGGTGCGAATGCCGTTGCCGTGCATGTCAATCCGCTCCAGGAGGCGGTGCAGGAGAATGGCGACACCGACTTCTCCGGCTCGCTGGAGCGATTGGCACGGCTGGCAGCCGACCTGGACTACCCGGTTCTGGTCAAGGAGGTCGGCCACGGAATCGGCGCGGCCGCCGCCGAGCGGTTGCGCGGCCTGCCGATCGCCGCTGTCGACGTCGCCGGGGCCGGCGGCACCTCCTGGGCGCGGGTGGAACAGGTGGTGCGCTACGGCGAGGTCCGCTACCCGGCGATCGCCGACTGGGGCATTCCGACCGCCCAGGCCCTGATCGAGGTGCGGCGCACGCTGCCCGGGATGCCCCTGGTGGCCTCCGGCGGCATCCGCACCGGCATGGACGCGGCCAAGGCGATAGCACTGGGAGCCGACGTCGTGGCGATGGCCCGCCCGCTGCTGGCGCCGGCTCTGGAGTCGGCGGCGGCGGTGGTCGACACGCTCGGGGCGTTCATCGAGGAACTCCGCATCTGCCTGCACGGCTGCGGCGCTGCGAACCTGGCCGAACTTCGCCGCTGAACCGCCCCGGCGTCAGGGGAGCGCGCTGCCGACCAGGTTCTCCCCGCGCATCCGCTGCGAGATGACCGCGGTGATGCCGTCGCCCTGCATGCTCACCCCGTAGAGCGCGTCGGCGATCTCCATCGTCGCTTTCTGGTGGGTGATCACGATCAGCTGCGACTGCGAGCGCAGCTGCTCGAACAGTCCGATCAGCCGGCGCAGGTTGACGTCGTCGAGGGCGGCCTCGACCTCGTCCATGACGTAGAACGGCGAGGGGCGCGCGCGGAAGATGGCCACCAGCATGGCCACCGCGGTCAGCGACTTCTCCCCGCCGGAGAGCAGGGACAGCCGCTTGACCTTCTTGCCGGGCGGACGCGCCTCGACCTCGACGCCGGTGGTGAGCATGTCGTTGGGATCGGTGAGCAACAGCCGGCCCTCGCCGCCGGGGAACAGCGCGGCGAACACCTGGGCGAACTCGCGCTCGACGTCGGCGTAGGCCTCGGTGAACACCTGCAGGATGCGCTCGTCGACGTCGGCGATCACGTCCAGCAGGTCCTTGCGGGCCGCCTTGACGTCCTCGAGCTGGGTGGAAAGGAAGTTGAAGCGTTCCTCCAGCGCGGCGAACTCCTCGAGCGCCAGCGGGTTGACCCGTCCCAGCTCGGCGAGGTCACGTTCGGCCCGTTTGGCCCGCCGCTCCTGGGTGGCCCGGTCGAAGGCCATCGGCGCCGGTGCGGTGACCTGCTCGCCGCGCTCCTTGGCCTGCTCGTATTCGGCCATCTCCAGCTCCGAGGGCGGCAGCGCGACCTGCGGTCCGTACTCGGCGACAAGATCGTCACCGGCCATCCCGAACTGCTCGAGCACGGTCTGCTCGAGCTGCTCGATGCGCAGCGCCGCCTGGGCCTTGGCCACCTCGTCGCGGTGCAGGGCGTCGGTCAGCTCGGCGATACGGGCGCCCAGCGTCGCGACCTCCTCGCGGGCGGCGGCCATCGCAGTCGCCCGCCGTTGGCGCTCCGCCGCCAGCCGGTCGCGTATTCGGGAGGCCGCCGCGACGACCCCGGCCAGGTGCTCGGCGACGCGCCGCCCGCTCTCGGCCGCCGCAGCCGCGACATCGGCGGCGTGCTGACGCGCCGCGCGGGCCTGCTGCGCCCGGAGCCTTGCCTCGCGCTCTGCCGCGGCCGCCCGGCGCAGCGAATCCGCCTGTCCCCGAACGGCGTTCGCGCGCTCCTCCGCAGTTCTTACTGCCAGCCGGGCCTCGACCTCGACGGCCCGGGCGGCTTCGGCGGCGGCCTGGATCTGCTGGCGCTCGCCGGGAGTGTTCTCAACGACCGTCTGCATCTCCTGGGCGGTCAGCAGCCGCGACTCGAGATGGCCGAGTTCGGCCACCGCCTGCTCCCGGCCGGACTCGAGTTCGTCTCGCTGGCCCTGCAGGCGGCGCCACTCCTCCTCGGCGACCCGGACCTCCTGGCCGAGCCGGCCCAGCTGCTCGTAGATCGCCGAGATGGCCGCGTCGGACTCGTTGAGGGCGGCCAGGGCCTGCTCGGCGGCGTCCTGCCGGTTGGACTGCTCGTCCAGCGCGCCGGCCAGTGCGGCGGTCAGCTCAGCCACCCGGGTCTCGGCCTCGGTCAACTCGGCGCGGGCCTGCTCGATCGCCGCGGCGATCTCCAGTGTGCTGGGCCTGCGATCCGAACCGCCGTCAACCCAGCCCGCCCCGACCAGGTCGCCGTCCCGGGTGACCGCACGCAGCGACGGGCGCGCGGCGACCAGATCCAGAGCGGAGGACAGGTCGTTGACCACTGCGACTCCGGACAGCATCGCCGCCAGCGCGCCCTGCAGCCGGTCCGGGGCGTCCACCAGATCGATCGCCCACCGGGCGCCGTCGGGAAGCGGTCCGCTGTCGCCGCGCGACTGGGCCGGCCAGTCCGCCAACACGATCGTCGCCCGCCCGCCGTCGGCGTCCTTGAGGGCCTGGACGGCCCCGCGAGCCGAGCCGAAGCCGTCCGCCGCGACGGCGTCGGCAGCCGCACCGAGCACCGCCGCCAGCGGCGTCTCATAGCCGTGATGAACCCTGACCAGCTTGGCCACTGTCCCGAGAAGTCCTGCGCCGCTTCGGTTTTCCACCAGCCACGCGGCCCCGTCCTTGCGTTCCAGTCCGACTGCGAGCGCGTCGATACGGGCCTGCAGGGAGGCCACCTCGCGTTCGGCGGCGCGTTCGGCGGTCTGCAGTTCCGCGACCCTGCCGTCGGCGAGTCGCAGCGCGGCCACTGTCCGGTCGTGGTGCTCGTCGAGGCCGACCTCGCCCTGGTCGAGCTCGCCGACCCGGCTCTGCACGGTCTCGAATGCGGCCCTGGCCTGCTCGGTGCGCACGGCCGCCTCTTCTATGGCCGCCGACAGCCTCGCCACCCCTTCGTCGATGGACTCCACCCGGGCCCGGGCGGTCTCAACCTGGCCTGCCAGCCGGGCCAGGCCTTCCCGGCGATCGGCCTCGGCCTGCACCGCGGCGAGGTGAGCGCGCTCGGCTTCGGTTGCGGCGCTTTCCTTTTCGGCCAGCTCGGTGCGGGCGAGATCCTGGCGTGCGCGCGCCTGATCGAGTTCGGCGAGCAGGCTGCGTTCCTGCTCGGCGACCTCGGCGGCACGGGCTTCCAACTCGTCGGGGTCGGGGCCGGTGCCGGCGGCCGGCTCGGTGTCCAGATACTGCGCCCGCTCGCTGGCGATGCGAACCGTGGCGCCCACCCGCTCGGACAGCGCCGAGAGCCGGAACCAGGTCTGCTGTGCGGCGTCGGTGCGTTCCGACAGCGACGCCACCGCCGTCTCGTGTTCGGCGAGCTGCGCGGAGGCCTGAGCCATCCGGGCGGCGGCCTCGTCGTGCTCGCGGCGCAGCGTGTTCTCGATGTCGTCGGCGCCGGCGAACTCGGCGCGGCGGGCCACCAGGTCGTCGGCGGCCAGCCGCAACCGGGCGTCGCGCAGATCGGCCTGGATGGTCTGGGCACGGCGGGCCACCTCGGCCTGCCGGCCCAGCGGTTTGAGCTGGCGGCGAAGCTCGCTGGTCAAGTCGGTCAGGCGAGCCAGGTTGGCGGAGGTGGCGTCCAGCTTGCGCAGCGCCTTCTCCTTGCGCTTGCGGTGCTTGAGCACCCCGGCCGCCTCCTCGATGAAGGCGCGGCGGTCCTCCGGGCGGGACTCCAGGATCTGTGCCAGCCGACCCTGGCCGACGATGACGTGCATCTCCCGGCCGATGCCGGAGTCGGACAGCAGTTCCTGGATGTCGAGCAGCCGGCAGCTGTTGCCGTTGATCTCGTACTCGCCGGCGCCGTCCCGGAACACCCTGCGGGTGATGGAGACCTCGGAGTACTCGATCGGCAGGGCGTTGTCGGAGTTGTCGATGGTCAGCGTGACCTCGGCGCGGCCCAGGGGCGCGCGGGAGGAGGTGCCGGCGAAGATGACGTCGTCCATCTTGCCGCCGCGCAGCGCCTTGGCGCCCTGCTCCCCCATCACCCAGGCCAGGGCGTCGACCACGTTCGACTTGCCCGAGCCGTTGGGGCCGACCACGCAGGTGATGCCGGGCTCGAATCGGAGAGTCGTCGGCGAGGCGAAGGACTTGAAGCCCTTCAGCGTCAGACTCTTGAGGTACACGTCGAGCGAGCCTACCGGGCCTGATTCCGGGCGAGGCTCAGCGCTCGCGGAATCCGGGCATCGATTCACCCGCCTCGCCGAACTCGGCCACGACCGTGTCCACCGAACCGGGCGTCGAGCCGCCCCGAAGCAGTTCCAGAAGCTCCTCGCAGGCGGCCCGCGGCCCCTGCGCGACCACCAGCACCCGCCCGTCGGGCTGGTTGCCGGCATACCCGGTCAGACCCAGTTCCAGCGCCCGCGACCGCGTCCACCAGCGGAACCCCACACCCTGGACGTGCCCGTGCACCCAGGCGGTCAGCCTCGCGCCGTCGCTCACGAGCCCTCCCCCGCCACCTCGAAGGTGATCGTCGTCCCGGACTTCAGCGTTCGCCCCACCGTGCAGGACTGGTCGACAGCCCGCCCGACGACGACCAGCAGGCGCTGCTTCTCCTCTGCGGACAACCCGGACAGATCGATCTCGAGGGTCTCGGCCAGCAGCGGGTCGCGCTCCTGCTCCCGGTCGGCCGGCCCCGAGCCC
>NZ_JBJTJF010000075.1:0-25677 GCF_046095365.1 Mycobacterium sp. | reverse complement strand
GGGGCCGTCGATGGGCCCGACGACAGTGCTCGCGCTCTTCGGCGGTGACACGCCTCGCCTCGGCGGAACCGGCCCCACTTCAATCGCAGGTATCAACGGTTCCATCACCGCGGCAACCCTGAACACTGCATTGGACGTATTCCGGCGGGGTGGCAGCTACCTGACGGTGGCACTCGCCGATTCGGCAGACAGCACTCTGGTTAACGGATCCTGGCAACGCGGAACTCTGGGACGGAAGTTCGCCACGTTCTACGGCACCGCCCCTGCCCAACCTCCGGTTTCGATTCCGATGGTCTACTCGGTGTCCTCGGTCGAGACGGCCAACGGTCAGGTGACGGCGGTGATCCTGCGGAACCCGACCGGTTCCGACGCGGGAGGCGCCGACGGCGTGCCGGTCAGTTACCGCGATGCCAATCCCAATGATGGTCTCGTCCGGATCACCGTCGCAGAGTTGCTCAGTTCCAGCCGTGGATTCCGATTGACTTCACTGCCCACCGGGGTCTGACCATGGCGTCGCCGTTTCGGGCAGCGGATACAATCTGAGCATTGCCTCCGTAGCTCAGGTGGATAGAGCAAGGGCCTTCTAATCCCTAGGTCGCACGTTCGAGTCGTGCCGGGGGCGCTGGAGAAAGACCAAGTTGGTCGGCGCCGACCCGAGCCGGCAAGCCGGCGTCAACGATGAGCGGCAATTGACTCAACAGAAACTGCGGCTCGTCATATCAGGTTGACCCCCCGTTCCTCACGGGCCTTTTATGGGACTATCTTGGAAAATCATTTACGGGGAGGGCTCTGCAATGACCACATCAGCCGCCGAAAGCCGTCGTGAGCCGCTGCGTCGCATCGAGCTCAACTCCCGCGGTGAGGGGCAGTCGGCTGTACCGGGTTATACCCGCTACGTCGGCCGGGTCGGCGCTCTTGCTGTCGCACTGGGGATCGGTGCGGCTGCGGCGGCGGTGCCGGTGGTGGCGTTCGCCGATACGACCGGCTCAGCAGGGGTGACCGGAGCGAGCGACACCACCGGGAACGCGGCCTCGCGCACCGGCGTGCCTGCAGGGCCCAGGGCCGCTCAGTCGGCCGGAACGTCTGACGCCGCATCCGCGGGTCGCACACGGGCGAACCGCCGGTCGATGACGGTTCCGCAGGCGCCGGTGGCAAGCACACCCGTATCGGTGAGCGTCCCCGCCGCGTCCGCGTTGCCGGTGAAACCCACTGCGGCACCGATCAATTCGGTTGGACGGTCCCGGTTGGCTCGAGCGGCGGCGAGCGCTGGCGGATCGGTGGTGCGCTCCCCGAATACGGCTGCTCCGGCGGCGGCGCCGTTGGCGTGGACGGCGGCGGCGTTCAGTCGTCGGGAGTTGGGAGCGAAGACCTCGTCGGCGGCGGCCGGGTCGACCACGACCAGTGGTGAGCCGGCGGCCAGGGCGACCACCACCACACGTCGGGGGTTGTTCGGCAACGGCACCGCGGCGAGCCCCGACGGCGGCTGGCTGATCGGCAGCGGCTACTCCTACACCGCATATGCGGGGGCCTGCACCAGCGGTGCGTGCGATGGCGGCAAGGGTGGCCTGTTCGGCAAGGGCGGCAACGGGTTCAACGGTGGCAATGGCGGGGCCGCGGGATGGTTCGGCAGCGGCGGCGACGGCGGCGCCGGGGTGGCGACGGTCAACAACGGCGCCGGCGGCTCGGGCGGTGCGGGTGGGTTGTTCACCGGCAACGGCGGCAAGGGCGGGGCGGGAGCCGACGCGATTCTATGGCTCGGCGGAACCGCCGGCAACGGTGGTGCGGGTGGCAACACGGGCGCGCTGTCACTGATCGGTGCGGGCGGTAAGGGCGGCGCCGGTGGCATCGGCTACGGATTTAGACCGAGCACCGCCAATCAGCCGGCCTCGCTCCCGCCGATCACCCATTTCAACGCCGACACTTGGTTGATGGTCTCGCTCGCGATTCCGAACGCTCCGTCCGGAACCACGTTCAAGTTCGGCAGTTATGCCGGGCTGCGCCCGGCCTACGGGTACAACTTCACCGGGGAAAAGACGGAACTGAACTTCTACGGCACCCCGACGGATGTCAACGCTGCGCTGGCCGCGTTGCTGGTATCTACCGGGGCGGCCCAGGGCTCCTTCGATGTCGGCCTCACCGCGTCCTTCGAGGGCTCCTATTCGAACGCGGTCACTTTTTACTACTCGTCGAGCACTAATAGCTACTACAAGCACGTCAACTGGCCTGGCATCACATGGACGAGCGCTAGAAACGCAGCCTTGGCCCAAACGCTCCACGGCGCCACGGGCTATCTGGCGAACATCACGACCGAGGCGGAGAACCAATTCATCGCCAACCATATCGCCCTGCTCGAGGACAACTTCGAGCCAATCCCCGCAACAAACTTCTGGATCGGCGGCTCCGACAAGGCTACGGCTGGCACCTGGCAGTGGGTCGACGGTCCAGAGGGCGGCACCACGTTCTGGATCGAAAGCCTTAAGAAACCGGAACCGCCGGATTTCCACACCGGTGCTGTCACCCCGCCGTTCAACTACGCGTCGTGGGCACTTTACGAGCCGAATAACGTCAGCCCATATCCGAACGATGAGTACGGCGATGACTCCCTTGTCACCAACTGCAAGGCCCCGTGCGGCGCAGCTCCAAGGGAGCCCAATGGGCGGTGGAACGACCTGCCCGACAACGGCCCAGGTTTCATAAGCGGTTACCTCGTTGAGTTCACCGCACCCAGCGGAGGCTGGACCGACGCGGAGTACGGTGAGAAGGGGGTGTCACAGCGGTTCACCCGGGCAACTGTCGGAGCTATCACTGGCGCCACCGGCGCCGACGGCCGTAAACGCGGCCAGCCGCGAGGGCGGTAACGCTGGCGGCAACGCCGCCCTGCCGGCAATTGCGCCCCGGCGCCGAGCCCGTGTCGAGGCACGTGAGCTGCACCGACCAACCCATCGTCTATTCGTCGCTCATGAGGAGACGGACACCTTCACGATCACCGTGACCGACGGCTACGGCGGCTCAACCCCGGTCAGCCTGACCGCGACGATCGCCCCGCCTAGGACACTGGCGGCGGCAGCCCGTCTCCAGGCGCGACAGGCGCCGAGGCGTCACTAACCCGGAAGCTTCTCCCCCAGCGTGAACTTCCAGTTGGCGTCGGTGGGCGATGTGACCTCGGTGATGGTGATGGTCAGGCGGAATTCGTCACCGTAGCGCCGGAGCACGCAATCCTCGGACGCGCCGACCTTGGCCGGCAGATCACCGGGGCAGGTGATCCGAACGGGCGGCCCGGGGAATTTCTGGCGCAGCTCCTGACCGGTGATCTGCTCCAGGTCCGCACGGGCCACACCGGTGGTGGGCGGCTTCGCCTCTTTGGGCGGAGCCTGCTCGACTTGACGGGGTTTCAGCCACAGCGTCACGGCCGCGATGACCGCGGCCACGGCGACCACAGAGACCACCGCCAACGCCCAGCGCAGACCCGTGGTGGAGTCCGGGTAACCGGATCTGTACTCGTCCCGCGGTCCCCTTGTCGGGGAGGTCAACGGTTCACGTCGATCACGGCCGTCATCGTACGATCGTAGCCGCGACCGGCCGTTCTAGGCCGGGGACGGCTCAGTAAAACGGCGTCAATGTCCGGTGATAGGGCCTGGCCCCGCCCGGCAGGGTCTGTCCGGCCTGCCAGAGTTTCCAGTCGACCTCGAAGGCCCGCAGCGTGGTGCCCCGAGCAGCCAGCGCGCTGCGCAACTCCTCGCACGCCCACACCGTCGCCGCCCGGATCTCGACCTCCTCGGGTGAGCCCATCGGGATGGTCCTGCGTCCGTCGATGCGCCGGGCGAGGTCGGCGCTGTAGTCGAGCACTCCATAGCCCCGAAGCACCTGCGGCACTTTGTAATCCGCGAATGCCGTCAGCGCTGATAGGTCGCTGAAGGTCCCCAGACCAGCACCACCGAAGGCGCCGTGCAGATCGGCGGCGAGAATCTGGGCCCGTTTGTAGAACCGGACCTCATCACCGGAGTAGGTGGTGACGTCGTTGAACGACGGGAACGCCTCGGTCACCATCCGAACGAGGCGGACCGCGGACCCATGGGCCGACTCGATCAGTGCCGCAACCGGATCGGCGCCCGGATACCGGGCGAGCAGCCCGCGGCCGAGTTCGACGAGGTGGCGGTGACGCAGATCGAGCAGTGGAATCTCCGGAGTGCCGGGATCACCGGGCCGCAGGATAAGCGCCACGTCGTCGATCGTGAGACCCGCGAGTATCCGCGGGTTCAGAATGTCGCGGCCCTCTTCAAGCGCGCGTCGCAGGGCGGCCACCAGAGCCCAGTAGCCGTCGTATTCGTCGTCGCACCAGCGCACCCGCCAGCGGCGCTGCGGATCGGCACTCCAGAAACAGAAATTGAGTGCGTCGAGCACGAGGGTGAACGCCGCTGTCCGCGAGGTGCCATCCCGCATGTGCAGATCATCGGAAAATCCGAGCGGGGCGCAATCCTGTTCCGCGCCAAGCGCATCGGCCAGGGACGGCACACGGTCACCGTCAATGCGGACGTGGCGCGCACGGTCGACCACCGGGCGGGTGGAGGACAACACGCCGAGCGGATCACCGGCCGGTATGCCGCGGCCCTTAACGGGTGATGCCCCGGATGAAGATCTCCATCACCTGCTGGGCGTACTCGGGCCGCACCGGGGCGTTGCTGAAGATCGCATCGAAGTAGTAGGACCCGGCGAACATGCGGATAGCCAGTTCCGGGTCGACGTCGTCGAGCAGCTCCCCGCGCGCGGCAGCCCGGCGCAGGATCGGGGCGGTGGAGTCGAAGCGGATATCCCAGAAATCGTGGCTGATCTCGTAGAGGTCGGCGTCCTGACCGTTGGGCAGGATGCGGTGCAGCCAGCGCCGGCCCTCCGGGGTGGCCACGAGTTCGGTGACGGAGTCGGCCAGAGCCTGAAGGTCGCCCCGCAGGCTTCCTGTGTCGGGAACCGGCGCAGCCTGTGCGGCGAGGGTGGTGATGACGTCCATCAGCAGGACGCGGCGGTCCGGCCAGTGCGCGGTGATCGCCGCGGAATCCAATCCGGCCCGGCGGGCCACCCCCTCGATGGCGAAGGCGTCGATACCCCGGGCCAGGAATTCAGCCATCGTGGCGTCGAAAACACGGTTGCGCTCTGAGGTGTCCATCGAATCCGGCCCTGCCCGGCTTCCCTTCCGTTTGCGGCCGAGACTGTGTCAGCGGATCAGGTTACCCAACCCCCCGAGGGCACTGAAATGCAATCGGCCGGCATGTTTCCGTTACAGTCGCCGATCACCCCGTCGTCGCCTAGGCTGCAGGTGGGGACAGGGGTTTATGGCCGATGCGGGGCTGGTGGCGATTGTCGACGGACATGATGTCGTCCGGGCGGGGGTCGAACGCTGGCTCGCCGAGCACCGGCCGACGCTGAGGGTCGCAGGCAGCTTCACCCACCCGGCCGAGTGCCTGAGCTGGCTTGCCGCCGGGCAGGAAGCCGACGTTCTGGTGACCGAGATCCAGTCGGACGGCCATGCACCCGACATCGACGCGCTGCGTCTGCTGTGCACGGCCGGTCCGCCCGTGGTGGTCCATTCCCGGTTGACCGCCGATGAGGTGATCCTGTCCAGCATCGACGCCGGCGCACACTGCTACGTCGCCAAAGCCGATGGGCGACAACACCTCCTGGCGGCGATAGACCGGGCCGGTGCCGGTCGGCCCTATGTGGCCCCGCACATGGCCGATGCCCTGCAACGCTGCAAGCAGTCGGGACGGCTGAACCTGTCCGAACGGGAAAGGCAGGTGCTGCTGGCCTGGCTGCGCACCGAGAGCAAAGACGAGGTCGCCCAACTCCTGCACATCGCACCGGCGACGGTGAGGACGCATTTACAGCGGGTGCGAACCAAATACGCCAGCGTCGGGCGGCCCGCGTCCACCAAGTCGGCGCTGATGGCCCGGGCGGTCGCCGACGGGATCATCGGGCTCGGCGATCTCACCGCCGAATGTCAACCGATCGGGTGATTTTCCGAGGGTTCGCTTGAATCGAAACCGTTTCTCTGGCAACGATTGCTAGGTCGGGTATCCACCGGGGGGTTGATCATGCATTCCGAATCGCAATGGCGTTACCGCGCGTACCGCAGGGGTCTGCGACTGGTCAAGTACAAGCGGGAGTCGTCGGCCTATCACCGATACGGGCCGTACGCACTCGTCGACCAGGCCACCAACGCGGTCAGCATCGCAGGTCTCGACGCCGAGGCCCTCGAACGGGAGTTGTTCTCGGAGAACAGGCAGGACGCGCGGTCCTGATCCCCTGCTAGCCTCGGTCTCCGTGGCAGAACTGGTGCTCTACGAGGTTGTCGACCGGGTTGCGGTGATCACCGTCAACGACCCCGATCGGCGCAACGCCGTCACCGACGCTATGTCGGCACAGTTGTCCGAGTCGGTGCGGCGGGCCGAGGACGACCCGGGCGTGCACGCGGTGATCGTGACCGGTGCAGGCAAGGCCTTCTGCGCGGGCGCCGACCTCTCGGCGCTGGGCGCGGCCGCCAGAGAGGGCCTGGAGCGCATCTACGCGGGTTTCATGGCCGTGGGCCGCTGCTCGCTGCCGACCATCGCCGCGGTCAACGGCGCCGCCGTCGGGGCGGGCATGAACCTCGCACTGGCCGCCGACGTCCGCATCGCCGGGCCGCAGGCGATGTTCGACCCGCGTTTCCAGAAACTCGGCATCCACCCCGGCGGCGGCGCCACCTGGATGCTGCAGCGGGCGGTGGGCCCGCAGGTGGCCCGCGCCGCGCTGCTGTTCGGAATGCGCTTCGACGCCGAGGCGGCGGTCCGGCACGGTCTGGCACTGCAGGTGGCCGAGGACCCGCTGGCGGCTGCCCTCGAACTGGCGGCCGGACCCGCCGCCGCGCCGCGCGAGGTCGTGCTGGCGACCAAGGCGTCGATGCGGTCCACCGCGATCCCCGGCTCCACCGACACCGATCATCATCAGGCCGCCAAGGACATCGAGTTGGGGCCGCAGGCCGCGTCCATCGAGTCCCCGGAATTCAAGGCGCGACTCGCTGCGGCCCAGCGGCGCTGAGGATCACGCGACCAGCACCGGCAGCAGCTTGTTGTTGAGCCACACCTCGATCTCGGTCATCGCCGTCGACGGGGTGCCCAGGGCCGGCGGCGCGGTCGAATGGTAATGCGCGCCGGTTGGTGTCACGAATTCCGCTGTGTGCAAACCGTTTCCATCGGTGCCCGTCTGCACACACCAGCCCGTGCACTCCTTGGTGTAGTTACAGCACTCGCAGAGTCCCAGGCCGTTAGGGCCACTGGTTTTCCCGCCCCGGCGGACGGGCGTCGCATGATCGCGATGCCGGATGGGCGCGCCACAGTAGGGCGTGCGGCACCGCTGGTCGCGCAGACCGATGAACTCCGCCAGCCCCTTGGGGAACAGCCGCGAGCGTGACTCCATCGCAACCAGCGCCCCGGTGGACGGCGTGGCATAGAGCCGGCGCAGCGTCGCCAAGGACGCGGGGTCGTTGACCGCCGCCGCGATCAGGGACTGGGCGACCGCGGAGGGAACCGGGCCGTACCCGGCTACGGCCGCCGCGCCGAAGTCGATGCCGAGCAGCGCCTGATCGGAGATCACCAGATTCACCGCCACCGGAACCGGTTGCTCGGCGGGGCGACCGGTGAGACGTTCGACGAGGGTGTCCGCCATCACCTGCCCCCGGGAGCGTCCATCCCCGCACGCGGCCGCCTCCCGCCGCAGCGCCGCGTAGACCGCCACTCCCTGCGCCATTGGAAGCAGTGCAGTCAGATAGGTCATGGTGTCCGGGGCCGGCCGGATGGTGACCGTGCGGTCCTGCTCGGCCCGGACCGCCCGGTCCACCACGGCATGCGGGTCGAGCCGGTAGGCGATCGCCTTCGCTGCGGCCGCGAGGGCGGCGTCACCGACGCCCTCGAGATCGGTGATGTCCGAGCAGAGTTCGGCGTCCAGCCGCCGCCGATCCCCTACGGCGAGGCAGGCCGACTCGCGCACCACGATGGTGGCCCGCCATTCCGAGAGCGCGCCGGCTTCGAGAGCGGCCAGGGTGTGCGGCATCTCGTCGACGAGCGCCTTGGCGAACCCGAGGTGGCGCCCGCCCCGGGACGGCGAGTCACGCCGGGCCAGCGCCACCTCGGCGGACACCCCGCGACCCCGCCGTGCGGCAGGTACGCCGGCAGCGGCCTCGGCGGCGCGCCGGGCGACGTCGAACGCCGCGGTCAGCCGGGCCTGGCGCGCAGCCGCCCACGCCTTGAGCCGTTCGAGGGCCGCGATGCACTCCACCAGGGCTGACTCGTCGTCACCCGGCTCGGCGCTCAGCAGTTCATCGAACATACATTCGATAGTAGTCAGGCCGTCCGACAAGATGCTTCGCGCAGGTCAGCCCGTCACCTACAGTCGTTTTGTGACCACTTCGAGCGCCGCCCGCGCCTTGTACGCCGGCCGCGTCGGCGCACTGGCCGCGGCACTCGGAGCCGGCATGGTCATCGCCGGCACCGCCGTCGCCGCCGGCGACACCGGGTCCTCCGACCAGGCGGCGGCCGCCTCTCAACCGGGACCGGGGAGGGCGGTGGCGAGGACGGCCCGCACCCCTGCGAGTCCGGCCTCGGCCACCCGCACCGCGACCCGATCCGCCGTCTTCGCCCGAAAGCCCGCTCTCAACTACGACGCCGCGACGAACACCCAGGGACCCGGGGGTGTGATCACCGGCGCGCTCAACGGGTCCCAGCGCAACGGGTACCGACTGAGCTACTCCGTGCCCACCCCGCCGAGCCGGGGAACAGCCTCGGTGGGCGGCAACGGCGACTTCACCTACACGCCCACAACCGAATTCGCCACGCTCGGCGGCACTGACACGTTCACGGTCACCGCCGACGATCTGCCGGACAACCCGCGGCACGCCCACGGTCTGGCCGCGCTGACGCCCAGCCGCGGTCACACCGTCAGCCAGAGCGTCACCGTGCTGGAGAACCCCGGAGCGCCGCTGCCCCCGAGTGTGCTGGCCACTCCCGAGCAGCTCGCCGCCGAACGGCTGGCGACCCGGCTGGCCGACTCCCCCGCCGTACAGATCGCCGGGCTGATGCTCAAAGCGGGCTGGATCAAGGCCGCGCGCAACAACTTCGACGCGGTCGGCGGACCGGATGCGACGAACATGGCCCGGCTGGACCAGGCGGTGACCGAGTACGCCAACCAGGCCGCGCTGGAGGTCCAGTTGCTGGACTCGGCGAACCCGAAGGTGATCCAGCAGGTGAGCCCGCCGCACAACTGGTACCAGCAGAGCTTCGCGGGCTCGCGGATCTGGTACGACAACCCCGACACGATCTACCGGTTCATCGGCGTCAACAGCGCATCGGCCTATGTGCTCACCGGCCGCTTCGACGGGTCGCTGCCGGCCGACACAAACTTCTCGGTGCTGACCGGGCTCGGCGGAACCACGGCGAGCAACCTCAACGGCCGCGATCTGGTGCTCAACCCGGACGGGTCGTTCACCATCACCGCGAGTTCGGCACCGTCGGCTCCGGGTGAGACCAACCACCTGCAACTGGCCCCGGGAACCACGCTCATCACGACCCGGAACACGTTGGCGGACTGGAACTCCGAGGGACCGATGAGCCTGTCGGTCAGCAAGGTCAGCGGCCCGCGCCCGAGCCTGTTCAGCCAGCTCGGCGGATTCGCCTTCCCAGGGATCGGCCCGGCCGTGGCCGCCAGTCCCGTGCTGACGTCACTGGTGTCGCTGATCCCGCCGCTGCCGGTCCGGCCCGTGCAGTCGCTGGAGACGGCCGCGATCATGCTGCTGCTGGGCATCAGCGGTGAGGACAAATACATGGCGGTGGCCACCACCGACCCCAAGACCGGCCAGCGCCGCCCGCCCAACGTGCTGTCCGACCCCGACCGCAACGCCGAGTTCCTGGCCACCCAGTTGCAGAGCGCCGGCTACTTCCAGCTGAACGACGACCAGGCACTGGTGGTCACCATCGACCCTGGCAACGCCCGTTACTTCAACGTCCCGGTCACCGACGACTGGACCATCACCGACAACTACTGGGACCAGCAGACCAGCCTCAACAAATCGCAGTCGGCGATGAACCAGGACGGCACCTATACGTTCGTCATCTCGAAAACCGATCCGGCCGTGGCGAACTGGGTGTCCACCGGCGGACTGAACCAGGGCACCGTCTCGATCCGCTTCCAGGACCTCGACACCTCGTCGACCAAAGGCCCGACGGTGCAGTCGCAGGTGGTGCCGATCGGCGATCTGGGCACGGTTCTGCCGGCCGGCACCCAGTACGTCACACCGGAGCAGCGCCGGGCCCAGATCGCCCAGCGGCAGCTCGGCTACAACCGGCGGTACGCGCCCTACCCGCAGGCGTGAGCCCGCGCCTCAGACGAGGCCGATCTCCCGGGCGATCAGCATCAGCTGGACTTCGGTTGTGCCCTCGCCGATTTCGAGGATCTTGCTGTCCCGGTAGTGCCGGGCGACCGGGTATTCGTTCATGAACCCGTAGCCTCCGTGGATCTGGGTGGCGTCCCGGGCGTTGTCCATGGCGGCCTCGCTGGCGACCAGCTTGGCGATCGCGGCCTGCTTCTTGAACGGCTTGCCGGCCAGCATCATCGCCGCCGCGTCGTAGTAGGCGGTGCGGGCGGTGTGCGCGCGGGCCTCCATCCGGGCGATCTTGAACTCGATGGCCTGGAAGGCCCCGATCGGACGGCCGAACGCCGTGCGCTCCCCGGCGTAGCGCACACACTCGTCGACGCAGCCCTGCGCGGCCCCGGTGGCCACGGCGGCCAGGGCGATGCGGCCCTCGTCGAGGATGCGCAGGAAGTTGGCGTAGCCGCGGCCGCGCTCGCCGAGCAGGTTCTCCTCGGGGACGCGCACATCGGTGAAGGACAGCGGGTGGGTGTCGGAGGCGTTCCAGCCGACCTTGTCGTAGGCCGGCTCGGCGACGAAACCGGGGGTGGGCACCGGGACCAGGATCGCCGAGATCTCCCGCCGGTCGCCGGATGTGCCGGTGACGGCGGTGACGGTGACCAGCCGGGTGATGTCGGTGCCGGAGTTGGTGATGAACTGCTTGGAGCCGTTGATCACCCAGTGGCCGTCGTCGAGCCGGGCGGTGGTCCTGGTGGCGCCGGCGTCGGTGCCGCCGCCGGCTTCGGTCAGGCCGAACGCGCCCAGTGCCGAGCCGCTGGTGAGCATCGGCAGCCACTGCTGCTTCTGGTCCTCGGTGCCGAACCGGTAGACCGGCATCGCCCCCAGCGAGACCCCCGCCTCCAGCGTGATGGCCACACTCTGGTCGATCTTGGCGAGTTCCTCCAGGGCCAGGCACAGCGCGAAGTAGTCCCCGCCCATGCCGCCGTACTCCTCGGGGAAGGGCAGGCCGAACAGCCCCATGTCGGCCATGCCCGCGACCACCTCGTAGGGGAAGGAGTGCTCGGCGTCGTGCCGGGCCGAGACGGGTGCGACCACCTCGCGGGCGAAGTCCCGAACCGTCTTGACGAGCTGCTGGTACTCGTCGGGAAGTGTTGCCGTGGAGAGAAATTCGCCCATCATCCGTGACCTTCCGTGATTGCCGTTATCCGGGCCAGCGGCTGGCCCACCTTGACCTGGTCTCCGACCGAGACGAGCAACTCGACCACTCCGTCGACCGGTGAGCGCAGCGAGTGCTCCATCTTCATCGCCTCCACCGTCACCACGACGGTACCCGCCGCGACCGCCGCCCCGCCCGGGACGCCGAGCGCCACCACCGATCCCGGCATCGGGCTGGGGATCTCGGCATCCCCGCCGGGCGCCTCGTCGGGACGCACCGGTTCCTCCCGGACCTCCTCGACCAGGACGGTGCGGCCGGATCCGGCCAGCCAGATCCGATGGCCGTCCGCGGCGACGGTATAGCTGCGTCGCACCCCGTCGACGGTCAGGCGCATCCCCGGGCCTGCCCACCGGGCGGTGAGGTCCCGGCCGGGCCCGTCGCCGACCCGGACCCGGGCCTGGCCGGGCTCGCCGGCGATGTGGACGTGTTCGGTGCGCTCCCCGTCGCGCAGCCGGAAGCCGGTCGCCGCGGGCTCACCGATCCGCCAGCCGGAGGGCGCCTCCCACGGGTCGCCGGGCACGACCGGCCAGAGCCCCAGCCAGCGGTAGGCGGCCGCGGCGATCAGCGCGTCGTCGCCCGCCTGCGGGCCGCGGTAGTCCAGCCGCTCGAGCAGTCCGGTGTCCAGACGCCCTGCGGTGACATCACTGTCGGACAACACGAATCGCAGGAAGTCGACGTTGGTGCCCAGGCCGAGCACCGCGGTGGTCTCCAGCGCCCGGTCAAGACCGCGCAGGGCCGCGGCGCGGTCGGCGGCGTGGACGATCACCTTCGACAGCATCGGGTCGTAGTCGCTGCCCACCGTCATACCGGCGACAAGACCGGAGTCGACGCGGACGCCCGGCCCGGACGGCTCGCACACCGCGAGCACCGGCCCGCCGGTGGGCAGGAATCCGGCGGCGGGATCCTCGGCATAGACCCGGGCCTCCACCGCGTGGCCGCGCAGAGCGATGTCGTCCTGGACCGCGGTCAGTCTCTCCCCGGCGGCGACACGGACCTGCCACTCGACGAGGTCCCAGCCGGTGACCATCTCGGTCACCGGGTGCTCGACCTGGAGGCGGGTGTTCATTTCCATGAAGAAGAACTCGTCGGGCCGGTCGGCGGACACGATGAACTCCACCGTCCCGGCCCCGACGTAGTCCACGCTGCGCGCGGTGTCGCAGGCGGCGGCGCCGATCCGGGCCCGGGTGGCGGGGTCGAGCAGGGCCGAGGGGGCCTCCTCGATCACCTTCTGGTGGCGACGCTGCAGACTGCACTCGCGCTCGCCCAGATGCAGCACGGCGCCGTGGGTGTCGGCGAGCACCTGCACCTCGATGTGCCTGGGCCGCAACACGAATCGTTCCAGGAACAGGGTGTCGTCGCCGAACGCCGCAGCGGCCTCCCGGCGCGACGAGGCCAGGGCCGCCGGCAGGTCGGCCGGGTCGTCCACCCGCCGCATTCCCTTGCCGCCCCCGCCGGCCGAGGGTTTGACCAGCACCGGAAACCCGATGCCGCCGGCGGCCGCGATGAGTTCGGCATCCCCCAGACCGGGTTCGGAGATCCCGGGCACCACCGGCACGCCGAACTCCGCCACCGCAGCCCGGGCGGCGATCTTGTCGCCCATGGTGGCTATCGCCCCGGCCGGCGGGCCGATGAACACCAGCCCGGCGCGGTCGAGGGCGGCGGCGAATTCGGCGTTCTCGGAGAGGAATCCGTAGCCGGGGTGCACGGCCTGTGCCCCGGTGCGCAGCGCGGCGTCGACCACCGCCGCCATGTCGAGATAGCTCTGCCGGGCCGGCGGCGGGCCGATGCGCACGGCGACGTCGGCGTCGGCCACGTGCCGCGCGCCGGCGTCGGCGTCGCTGTAGACGGCCACCGAACGGATCCCCATGGCTTTCAGCGTCCGGATCACCCGGACGGCGATCTCGCCCCGGTTGGCTACCAGCACGGTGTCGAAGAGGGTCATCGTCACATCCTGAAGACGCCGTAGGAGACCGGATCGAGCGGCGCGCCGGCGGTGACCGAAAGCGCAAGGCCAAGAACCGTTCTGGTGTCAGCGGGGTCGATCACGCCGTCGTCCCACAGCCGAGCGGTGGAGTAGTACGGGTTGCCCTGCCGTTCGTACTGGGCCCGGATCGGAGCCTTGAACGCCTCCGTCTCCTCAGGAGTCATGTCACCGCGGACGGTGGCCAGCACGGCCGCGGCCTGCTCGCCGCCCATCACCGAGATCCGGGCGTTGGGCCACATCCAGAGGAAGCGCGGCGAGTAGGCCCGGCCGCACATCGAGTAGTTGCCCGCGCCGTAGGAGCCGCCGATGACGACGGTCAGTTTCGGAACCCGCGCGCAGGCCACCGCGGTGACCATCTTGGCGCCGTGCTTGGCGATGCCGCCGGCTTCGTAGTCGCGGCCGACCATGAAGCCGGTGATGTTCTGCAGGAACAGCAGCGGGATCGAACGTTTGTCGCAGAGTTGGATGAAATGCGCGCCCTTGACGGCGGACTCGCCGAACAGCACCCCGTTGTTGGCGACGATGCCCACGGGGTGGCCGTGGATCCGGGCGAACCCGGTGACCAGCGTGGCCCCGTAGTCGGCCTTGAACTCGCCGAACTCGCCGCCGTCGACGATTCGGGTGACCACCTCGTGGACGTCGTAGGGCACCCGGGCGTCGACGGGTACCACGTCGTAGAGCTCGCGCTGGTCGGCGATCGGATCCACCGGTGCGGCGACCTGCCAGGGCGCCGAATCCGGCGGCGGCAGAGTGGCGACGATCCGGCGGACGATGCGCAGGGCGTCGCGGTCGTCGCGGGCCAGGTGGTCGACCACACCGGAGGTCTTGGCGTGCAGGTCGCCGCCGCCGAGTTCCTCGGCGGTCACCACCTCCCCGGTCGCGGCCTTCACCAGCGGCGGTCCGCCGAGGAAGATGGTGCCCTGGTTGCGCACGATGACGGTCTCGTCGCTCATGGCCGGGACGTAGGCGCCGCCCGCGGTGCAGGACCCCAGCACCGCCGCGATCTGCGGGATGCCGGCCGCGCTCATGGTGGCCTGGTTGAAGAAGATGCGCCCGAAGTGCTCGCGGTCCGGGAAGACCTCGTCCTGACACGGCAGGAACGCCCCGCCGGAGTCCACCAGATAGATGCAGGGCAGCCGGTTCTGGGCGGCGATCTCCTGCGCCCGCAGGTGTTTCTTCACCGTCACCGGGTAATAGGTGCCGCCCTTGACCGTCGCGTCGTTGGCGACGACCATGCACTCCCGCCCGGACACCCGGCCGATCCCGGTGATGATCCCCGCTGCCGGGCAACCGTCGTCGTACATGCCGTCGGCGGCCAGCGGCGCGATCTCCAGCAGCGGGCTGCCCGGGTCGAGCAGTTCGCCGACCCGGTCCCGCGGCAGCAGCTTGCCGCGCGCGACGTGGCGTTCCCGCGAGTCCGGCGATCCGCCGAGAGCGGCCGCGGCCAGCTTCTCGCGCAGCTCGGCGACCAGGTGCAGATGCGCCTCCCGGTTGGAGACTGGCATGGACTCACCTTTGTTAATGACGACTAACCGATGTTAGGTTAGTGAAGATTAACTCATAATCTCCCGGCAAGCTAAACGGAGCAGGCGATGACCACACTGACCCGGCGTGATCGGCGGAAGTCCGACCGCCGTTCGCAGCTGCTGGCCGCGGCCGAACACCTGATCGCCGAACGCGGTTTCCTGGCCGTGCGACTGGAGGACATCGGCGCCGCCGCCGGGGTCAGCGGGCCGGCCATCTACCGCCACTTCCCCAACAAGGAGGCGCTGCTGGTCGAACTGCTGGTCGGCGTCAGCACCAGACTGCACGACGGCGGGCAGGCGGTGGTGGGCGATGCCGCCGGCGCCGCCGACGCCCTGCGGGGTCTGGTCGAGTTCCATCTGGACTTCGCTCTCGGCGAGCCCGACCTGATCCGGATCCAGGACCGCGACCTGGCCAACCTGCCCGCGGCGGCGCAACGGCAGGTGCGCCGCGCGCAACGCCGCTACGTAGAGACGTGGGTCGGCGTGCTGCGCGAACTGAACCCGCGGCTCGAGGAGGACCGCGCCCGGGTGATGGCGCACGCCGCCTTCGGCTTGCTCAACTCCACCCCGCACAGCGTCCCGGCCTCCCGGGCGGCCGCAGCGGACCACTCGCGAGCGGTTCTGCGGGCGATGACGTTCGCCGCGCTGGGGGTCGGCGGAACTGCCTGAATTACCCAGGAGGAAATTGGCGTAAACACAGGAAGGGGACCATTACGGGCCTTCGGCAGCCGGTAGCCTGCAGTGCGTGATGTGGGTATGAGCGATCCACAGCGGCCGCAGTGGTCGGATCCGACCCAGGCGGCCAGCGGCTATCCGCCCAACCCCGATCCGGCCTACTCCGGCTACTGGAGCCAGCCCACCCAATACGGGGCCGGATACGGCGGACCGCTGACCCAGCCGACCGAACAGATACCGCCCTACTGGCAGAGCGCCGGCTATCCCGCCGTGCCCCCGCCGCCGGAGCCGCCGAAGAAGACGCCGCGCTGGTTGTGGGTCGCCGCGGCGGCGGCCATGCTCCTGGTCATCGGATTGGTGCTCGCCCTGGTGATCGTCAGCAACTCCTCGCGGGACACCACGGTGGTGGCCCCGCCGTCGACGTCGACCACACCGGCCCGGCCGGACACGACCTCACCCCGGCTTCCCGCGCCACCGGCCACCTCGGAAGCGCCCGCGCCGCTTCCGCCGCCCCTGCCGAGCGCGTCCCTGGAGCCGACCGAACCCGGGCTGCCGCCGTCCGAGCCGCCCGCTCCGACGGGGACCGAGACGGTGGTCTACAGCGTCAGCGGCGAGGGTCGGGCGATCAACATCACCTACGTCGACAACGGCCGCGTCATGCAGACCGAGTTCAACGTGGCGCTGCCGTGGAGCAAGCAGGTCACCCTGGAGGCCCCGGCCAAGTCGTCGGCGTCGGTCGCGGTGGTCAACGTCGGGCGCGACGTCAGTTGCAGCATCACCGTCAACGGCGCTCAGATCCAGCAGCGCACCGGCCGCGGGCTGACCGTCTGCACGGGCGCGGCCTGACTCAGTCCGGCACCCGCACCAGGATCATCCCGACAAGCCCGGCGACGAGCACCAGGCAGATGCCGGCCAGCCCGGCCCGGTCGGCGTGGAACGCGTCGACGAAGACGAAGAAGAGCCAGGGCGCCACGAACGCCACCGCGCGGCCGGTCATGGTGTAGAGACCGAACGCGACGCCCTCCTTGCCCTCGCCGGTCATCCGCAGCAGCAGCGTGCGGGCGGCGGACTGGGTGGGTACGACGAACAGGCACAGCAGCAGACCGCACACCCAGAAGGCCAGCGCCCCGGAGAGCGCCATCATGGTCAGCGCCACCGCGATCAGTGCGGTCAGCGATCCGACGATCACCGGTTTGGCCCCGATCCGGTCGTCGAGCCGCCCGCCGAGCACCGCCCCGGCAGCCGCCACCGTCGAGGCGATCACGCCGAAGATCAGGACGTCGGCCTGCGACAACCCGTAGACGCTCACCCCCAGCACCGCCCCGAAGGCGAAGATCCCGGCCAGGCCGTCCCGGAAGATCGCGCTGACCACGAGGTAGTAGACGAAGTTGCGGTCGCGGCGCCATTCGCCGCGCAGATCCGCCCACAGCCGCCGGTAGGCCCCGAGCACACCGCCGTGAATCGCGGCGGTGTCGCCGGGGGCACCGGCCAGCGAGTGCGCGGTCACCAGCAGCGGCAGGCTCAGCACCGCCAGCCAGCCTGCCGCCATCAGCATGGCGGCGCGCACGTTCCAGCCGTCGGCGACCGGCACGTGCAACAAGCCGCGGGTGGGACCCTCGCCCATGATGAAGCCGGTGTAGATCAGCAGCAGGAGCACGACGCTGCCGGTGTAGCCGGCGGCCCAGCCCAGCCCGGAGATGCGGCCCGCGGTGGCGGGTGTGGAGAGCTGACGGAGCATCGCGTTGTAGGGCACGCTGGCCAGGTCGCCACAGGCCGCCGTCAGCGCCAGCAGGGCCAGCCCGGGCGCGAGGTAGCGCGGATCGGCCCGGATCAGCACCATCATCGCGGTGAAGGTCACGGCCAGGGCGGTCAGCACCGTCAGCGCCACCCGCCGCCGGTGCGGCACCTGGACCACGACGCCGGTGAGCGGGGCCAGAAAAGCCACCGCGATTCCGGAGATGGTCAGCGCCCGGCCCAGCCAGCTGGCCGGCGAGGTGTCCCCGCCGAGACCGACGCCGACGGTGCCGGTCAGGTAGACCGAGAACACGAAGGTCGCCACGATGGCGTTCATGCCGGTCGACCCGCAGTCCCACAGCGCCCAGGCGGCCACCTTCGACCGCGGCGCCCCGGCGGCGGTCGCTGACGGGGGGCCGCTCATGCGGGTCACCCTATATTCCCGGCGGCCTACCATTGGCCGCATGCCAGTCCCCCTTCCCTCCCCGGACAGCCGGGCCGTTGTCACCGGCGCCTCGCAGGGCATCGGCGAGGCCCTAGCCACCGAACTCGCCGCGCGGGGCCACCACCTGATCGTCACCGCGCGTCGCCGCGAGGTGCTCGACGGCCTCGCCGAGCGGCTGCGTGAGCGCTTCGGCGTGACGGTCGAGGTGCGCGCGGTGGATCTGGCCGACCCGGCCCAGCGCGGCGCCCTGGCCGACGAGCTGGCCGGCCGCGACATCTCCATCCTGTGCGCCAACGCCGGCACCGCGACCTTCGGGCCGGTGGCCAAGCTTGATCCGGCCGATGAGAGGGCTCAGGTGCAACTCAACGTCCTCGGCGTGCACGACCTGGTGCTGGCGGTACTGCCCGGCATGGTGGCCCGCCGGTCGGGCGGAATCCTGATCTCCGGTTCGGCCGCGGGCAACTCCCCCATTCCCAACAACGCCACCTACGCGGCGACCAAGGCCTTCGCCAACACCTTCAGCGAGTCGCTGCGCGGTGAGTTGCACGACTCCGGGGTGCACGTGACGCTGCTGGCTCCGGGGCCGGTGCGCGCCGAGATGCCCGACGAGTCCGAGGCCTCGCTGGTGGACAAGCTCATCCCGGATTTCCTGTGGATCTCCGTCGAGCACACCGCGCAGCTGTCGCTGGATGGGTTGGAGCGCAACAAGATGCGGGTGGTTCCCGGCGTGACCTCCAAGGCGATGTCGGTGGCCAGCGGGTACGCGCCGCGGGCGATCGTGACCCCGATCGTCGGGGCGGTCTACAAGAAGCTCGGCGGCGGCTAGGTGGCGGCTAGGTGGCGGCTAGGCGGCGGCTAGGTCCGGCTAGGTCGGCACGGCGGCGGTGGCGCCGTGGAGGTTCTTCGCCGTCGGCGAGGTGGACACCGTCTGCGGATCCGGGTAGGTGCCCAGCGCCCGGTCGGCCAGCCCCGGGGTGGTGACGGCGAACCAGTAATGCTCGTTCTTGAAGTGGTGCAGCCGGTGGTTGCGGTAGATCATCCGGTAGAACCAGGTCTTCGGCTTGTAGTCGGTGTGCACCAGGTAGTGGGTCCACTCGTAGACCACGCCGATGCCGAACACCACCGTCAGGAACGTCAGACCCAGCCCGGTGCGGGGAATGATCACGAAGGCGACCACCGCCGCCGAGACGAACGCACCGGCCAGCGACTCCAGCGGGATGAAGATCAGTTTGACGATCCGCGGGTCGGCGTGGTGCTCGCGGTGCTTGCGGCCCAGCAGCGGATCGACCGTCACGCCGGCGATCCGCCGCGGGCGCCAGTGCAGGATGACGACGTGAATGATCCACTCCGCGAACGGAAATGCCGCCAGTACGACGAAGGGCAGCACGGCGTCGCTGCGCTGCCAGTCCCCGGCCACGACCCGGGTGACGGCCGCGGCGGAGAAGGCGACGGCGAGCAGCCACGGCGAGGGATGGCGCCAGAACTCCCGCGCGGCGTCGGTCAGGGTCATGCCCCGGCGGGCGGTGCGGGTCTCGGTCATTGCGACTCCTCCATCGCCTCCAGTGCTGCGGTCAACGCTTCGGTGGCGGGCTCGAGCAACTGACGCGCCGCCGCTTCGGCCGCCTGTGGATCGCCGGATTCGATGGCAGCGGCCAACTTTCGGTAGGGGCGTCCGTCCCCCACTTCGGCGGCCATCATCGTTGCCAGCGCGGGCAGCGTCGGTTCGTAGGCGGATCGCAGGGTGTTGAACATCAACCGGAACACGATGGAGTCCGCGCCGTCGACCACGTGATCCCAGAACTCCATCGCGTGGCGCTGCCGGCCGACCGGGTCGTCGTCGCTCTCCAACTCCCGGATCGACTCCTCGAGCCGCGCGCTCAGGTCCGGCGAGCGGCGCCGTGCGGCCAGTTCGGCAACCTTCGGGCCGTTGTGCAGCCGGGCCTCCAGGATGCTGCGCACCACCGAGACGTCGGGTTGGCCGTCGCGCACCAGCAGCAGGGGCAGCAGGTCCAGTCCGGCGTGCCGGCGGAAGTCGCGGACGGTGGTGGAGTCGCCCTGGCGCACCTCGACCAGTCCCGCCGCGGCCACCCGCTTGAGCGCTTCGCGGACCGCGGGCCGGGAGACGCCGAGCACCTCGGCCAATCGGCGCTCGCTGGGCAGCGACTCGCCGGGCTGCATCTCGCCGCTGAGCACCTCGGCGAGGATCTGCTCGAAGACGTCCTCGGGAACGGAGCGCCGGTTCACCGGCTGCAGGGCCATGTCTGCCAGCATGACGGAGCCGCGGCCAGAGGTCAAGTGGTCAGACCAGTGTCAGCGTCTCCGGCGGCGCCCGGTGCCGAAGATGCTGCGGGTGATCTCCCGGCCGATGACCGTGCCCGCCGAGCGCATCGCGCTCTTGAAGGCGGGGTTGCCCATCATCTGCTCGAGCACGCTGGGCTCGGCCCGCTCGACCGGTTCGGGCATCGGCGGCAGGTCCAACCCGGTCGGGATGGGCGGCAGGTCGATGGTCTGCCCCGCAGGCTCGGCGGCCGGCGGCGGCGCCATCCGGGCGGCCAGCATCTCGTAGGCGGACTCGCGGTCCACGGTCTGTCCGTATTTCAGGAACTGCGGGCTGGCCTGCGCGGCGGCCTTGATGTAGTCCGGGCCGATGGTGTCCATCAGCGAGCGCGGCGAGCGCAGCCGGGTCCACGCCACCGGCGTCGGGGCACCGCGCTCGGAGAGCACCGTAACGATCGCCTCACCGATGCCCAGCGACGTGAGATCGCTTGCTAGGTCGTAGAACTCGGTCTTCGGGTAGGTGCGCACGGTCTTGGCCAGCGCCTGCTGGTCGTCGGGGGTGAACGCCCGCAGCGCATGCTGGATGCGCGCACCGAGTTGGGACAGCACGGCATTCGGCACGTCGGTGGGCAGCTGCGTGCAGAAGAAGACGCCCACGCCCTTGGAGCGGATGAGTTTGACCGTCTGTTCGACCTGTTCCATGAAGGCCTTGGAGGCATCCTTGAAGAGAAGATGCGCCTCGTCGAAGAAGAACACCAGCTTGGGCTTGTCGACGTCGCCGACCTCGGGCAGGTAGTCGAACAGATCGGCCAGCACCCACATCAGGAACGTCGAGAACATCACCGGCCGCGATGCCTGGTCGCCGACCTCGAACAGGCTGATGACCCCCTTGCCCTGGTCGTTGACCCGCAGCAGGTCAGCGGGATCGAGGTCCGGCTCGCCGAAGAAGGTGTCCCCGCCGTCTGCCTCCAGGTTCACCAGCGCGCGCAGGATCACCCCGGCGGTCTGAGGCGACACCGCTCCCAGCGTCTTGAGTTGCGCCTTGCCCTCGGCGGTGGTGGTGAGGAACGTGATCAGCTGCCGCAGGTCCTTGAGGTCCAGCAGCGGCAGGCCCTGCTGGTCGGCGTAGTGAAAGATCAGCCCGAGGGTGGACTCCTGATTCTGGTTGAGCCCCAGCACCTTTGACAGCAGGATCGGCCCGAAGGCGGAGATCGTCGCCCGCACGGGTACGCCGATGCCCGTCGTGCCCAGCGACAGGAACTCCACCGGGTAGGGCGTGCCGACCCACTGGTCGGCGGTGTCACGGGCGCGTTCGGCGATCTTGTCATTGGATTCCGCCGGTCGCGACAGACCCGAGAGGTCGCCCTTGAAGTCGGCCATCACCACCGGGACGCCGGCGGCGGAGAGCTGCTCGGCGATCACCTGCAGCGTCTTGGTCTTGCCGGTGCCGGTGGCCCCGGCGACCAGCCCGTGCCGGTTCATCATCGCCAGCGGGATGCGGATCTGCGCCGACGGGTCGACCTGGCCGCCGACCATCACCGAGCCCAGTTCCAGCGCCTGCCCGGCGGTGGCGTAACCGGCGGCGATCTGCTGGGCGGGGGGCGCTGTCGCGTCCGTCATGACGGGACCTTTCGTGCTTGCTCGGGCGGTCTTTTCGGCCGCTAAGACACTACTTGGTCGGCGGGGCTTACTGTTGAGCGCTGTGCGGGACGAATTGGTATGGATCGACTGCGAAATGACGGGGCTGGATCTGCGCACCGACCGGCTCATCGAAATCGCCGCGCTGGTCACCGATGCCGAACTGAACGTCCTCGGCGCCGGCGTCGACGTGGTGATCCACACCGACGACGCGGCCCTGGACGGCATGGTCGAGGTGGTCGCCCGGATGCACAGCAGTTCCGGGCTGATCGACGAGGTGCGGGCCTCCACCATCGACGTGGCCACCGCCGAGGCGATGGTGTTGGACTACATCCGCGAACACGTCAAAACCGCCAAGACCGCTCCCCTGGCGGGGAATTCGATCGCCACCGACCGCGGTTTCATCGCACGGGACATGCCGGCGCTGGACGACTACCTGCACTATCGGATGATCGACGTCAGCTCGATAAAGGAGTTGTGCCGGCGCTGGTATCCCAAGATCTACTACGGGCAGCCGGACAAGGGTCTGGCCCACCGGGCGCTGGCCGACATCCAGGAGTCGGTCCGGGAACTGCGTTACTACCGCCGCACCGCGTTCGTCGCCCCGCCCGGTCCGTCTACCAGCGAGATCGCCGAGGCGGCCGCTGAGCTGGACGGCGAAGGGGGCGGCGGGGCGCAAACCGATTCGGCCCCCGAGACCGGGAGCGACTAGTATCGGATTCGCCGCAGAGATGCGGCGATGGTGGCTGTAGTTCAGTTGGTAGAGCACCAGGTTGTGATCCTGGCTGTCGCGGGTTCGAGTCCCGTCAGCCACCCGGCAGCGAAAAAGCCCCCGCCGAGGCGGGGGCTTTTTCGCGTTCGCGGTTCTAGTTCGACGCGGCGGCCGCAGCAGCGGCCCGGCTCTTGGCGGCGGACTTCGCCGCAGCCACCCGCTCGCGCAGGGTCTGCTTGACCCGCGGCGCCGGCTTGGCGGCGGGCGCCGCGCGCTTGACCGAATCAACCTTGGGCACAGCTGCTTCCGAGGACTCGGGCGCCTCGACCACAGCCGGAGCCTCGGTCACGGCCGGTGCCTCCGGGGCCGGTGCAACCACGGCTTCGGCAGCAGCGGGGGCCTTCACGGCCCCGGCCAGCCTCGCGGCGGCCGCCTGCCGCTTGGCAGCCCCGCGGGAAGCAGCGGCGTCCGGTGCGTCGTCGTCGGCGTCCTCCGCACCCGAGTGGTCGGACTCGTCGCCCTCGGACTCGGAGTCGGCGCCCTGGGCGTCGGAGTCGGCGCCCTCGGAGTCGGCGCCCTCGGACCCGGCGCCCTCGGACCCGGCGCCCTCGGACCCGGTGCCGGCTGCGTCGTCGTATTTGATCTTTCCGTTGATGACCGGGGCGCCCGAGAACGGAAGCGCACCCCCGAGAAGGCCCTGCACCACCTTGGTGATGGCGTCGAGCGCGTCGGAGAGGTTGACACCGACGACCGTCTGGACGGCGGAGATCAGCACGGCCGGCAGCGCCCCGACGATGGTGCCGAGCTGGCTGCCGAGGAACGCCTGGAACTGATTGTTGACCTCACCGAGCGCCTGCTTGACCGCCTCGATCGGCGCGGCCAGGCCGTCGGTGAGCGCCTGGATGGCGGCGCCCACGTCACCGCTGCCCAGCGCGCCGCTCACGGCGCCGGCCACGGCGGGAAGCACGGCCGCGACCTTGACCGGGATCGAGTCGGGTCCGACCAGCAGGCCGGTGACGGCGGTCCTGAGGTAGTCCAGGAACGGACCGGCGGCGTCCAGGACGACCGGGATCGTCTCCTTGATGAACTCGCTGGCGATGGAGCTCAGCAGATCCGACGGCAGCCCGGTGATGCCGGGCAACGAAAGGCCGCCCAGATCCTGCAGTGCACTGAGGATCGCCGACGGCAGGCCGGTGACCCCGCCCAGATCCTGGATCACGCCAAGGACGTCGTTGAGCGAGAAGCTGTCGCCGGTCAGGGCGATCTGGGCGACGGTGGGCGCCGGCAGGTCCGCGGCGCGGACGGGCAGGGCGGGCGTCAGGGCGATCGCACCGGCCCCGACGACGGCAACCGTCCCGGCGGTGAGGTATGAGCGAACTGAAATTTCCATGAGGTGTTCTCCTAGACTGAGGCGCTGCACCTGAGACTAGCCTGAGTTTTAGCTAAGTGCCAATCCGGTTCGCGTACCCACCCGCCGACCAGCCTGAGCTGCGGAAACAGCAGGAACTACTAGGCGCTGGCGTTGCCGGCCTTCCATTGGCTCCACGGGATGTTCCAGTCACCGAGACCCTCGACGCCGGAGAGCGCCGAACCGACGGTGCCGCGCACCTCCACGACGTCGCCGCGCTTGGTGTTGCTGTAGAACCACTCGGCGTTCTCCGGGCTGACGTTCAGGCAGCCGTGGCTGGTGTTGGTGTTGCCCTGCGACCCCACCGACCACGGGGCGGAGTGGACGTAGATGCCGCTGTAGGACATCTGCGTGGCCCAGTCGACCTCGAGGCGATACCCCTTGGGCGAGTTGGCCGGCACCCCGTAGGTCGAGGAGTCCATGATCAGGTGCTGATAGCGGTCGCCGACGATGTAGATGCCGTTGTTGGTGGGGGTGTCGTTCTTGCCCATCGAGATCGGGATGGTCCTGATCACCTCGCCGTTGCGCCGGACGGTGAGCATCTTGGTGGAGTCGTCCGCGGTCGCGATCACCTCGTCGCCGATACTGAACGTCGAGCTCAGGTCCTCCTGGCCGTAGAGACCCTCGCCGAGGTCGACACCGAACGTCTTGACCTTGACCGTCACCCGGGTGCCCGGCGTCCAGAAGTCCTGCGGGCGCCAGCGGACCTCGCGGTTGCTCAGCCAGTAGAACGCGCCCTCGACCGGGGGGTCGGTGGTCACGGTGATCGCCTTCTGCGCGGCCTGCCGGTCCGGGATGTTCTCGTCGAAACGGACCGCGATCGGCTGGGCCACGCCGACCACCGCGCCGTCTCCGGGCGACAGGTAGGGCATCGTGAGGTTGGCCGGCGAATGCGACTTGAACTTCAGCGACTCGGTGACGACCCCGCCCAGGCCGAGGGTCTCGGCCTTGATGACGTAGTTCTCGTTGTAGCCGAGCGGCTCGGTGGCCGACCACTTCAGGCCGTCGGGGCTGACCTCGCCCGGCACCTCGTTGCCCTCGCCGTCGGCCATCGACACCGTCCCGAGGACGCCGCCCTGCACCGTCAGCGTGACCGGTTGATCGACCGGGACGCCGACCGCGCCGTCCTGCACCGAACCACTCAGTTTGGGAACCATCAGGTCGCTGTAGGGCGTGCCCTTGCCGGCCAGCACCCTGGGCCCGGAGTCCCGACTGGCGCAGCCGCTGAGGACCAGCAGCAGTGCGGGAATGACCAGCAGCGCGGTCACCAGGGAGCGGACGCGCGACCGGAAAGCCGGTCCGTCATTACGCATCCACGGCTCCAAACTCGCAATCTTGGCGCGGGAATCATGCCCGCCTCGATACGCGTTATTCTATGGCCAGCCACATATGGCACGCGACTTCCCAGGTCAGAACCGATTTCGCGACGCCGCCGCGGGCCTGTTATTGTCGCTGGCACGCGCCGTTAGCTCAGTTGGTAGAGCAGCTGACTCTTAATCAGCGGGTCCGGGGTTCGAAACCCTGACGGCGCACTTGACAGTCGTCTCGGCTGATCCTTGGCAACACTCGCATCAGATTTCCGGCCTGTCTGCCGCAACGGCGCGCTGATGGCTTCGGTATCGATCGGAAACGTCGCGCCAGGTCATGCTCAGCCAGTCGGTTCCCGCTCGTGCGC
>NZ_JBJTJF010000074.1:0-17254 GCF_046095365.1 Mycobacterium sp. | reverse complement strand
CAGGTGGATCAGGTACCCCACGCCGATCCACTTGATCACCGTGAAGGCCGTCACCGACCTGGCCACCGCGGCGCCGAGGCCGGCGGCGACCACCCCCAACTGGGTCATCAGCCCGATCTGCAGGCCGGCCACACTCCAGGTTCCGCGGCGCAGGCCGTGGGTCAGGCCGGTGGCCATGGACTGAATCGCCCCGGCCCCCGGCGACACGCTGATCGCGATCGCCGCGCCGACGAACGCCAGCCACAGATCCCATGCCACCGGCAAAGTATGAGGTCAGGGCCTGCGCACCGGCCAATTCGATGCATAAACGATTTTCAATCGGGTGCTCCGATCAGCGACAATCGAATCGATGATCACCCTGTCCCGCATCGACCTGCGCGGTCGCGCCCTGAGCGCCGCGCAGTTGCGTGCCGCCCTGCCCCGCGGCGGGGTGGACGTCGACGCGGTGGTGCCCACCGTCCGCCCGATCGTCGAAGACGTGGCCGAACGTGGCGCCGTGGCGGCCCTGGAGTACGGCGCCCGCTTCGACGGCGTGCGGTCCGACATGGTCCGGGTCCCGGCGGCCGAACTCGACGCCGCGCTGAACCGGTTGGATCCCGACGTCCGTGCCGCCCTGGAGGTCGCCGTCGACCGCACCCGCGCGGTGCACGCCGAGCAGCGCCGCACCGACACCACCACGCTGTTGGGCTCCGGTGCGGCGGTGACCGAACGCTGGGTGCCGGTGGAGCGCGTCGGCCTCTACGTGCCGGGCGGCAGCGCGGTCTACCCGTCCAGCGTGGTGATGAACGTGGTGCCCGCCCAGGCCGCCGGGGTGGAGTCGCTGGTCGTGGCCAGCCCACCGCAGGCCGGCTTCGGCGGACAGCCGCACCCGACCATCCTGGCCGCCGCAGCCCTGCTCGGGGTCGCGGAGGTGTGGGCGGTCGGCGGCGCGCAGGCGGTGTCGCTGCTGGCCTACGGCGGGGTCGACACCGACGGCGGCGAACTGGCCCCGGTCGACATGATCACCGGCCCGGGCAACATCTATGTCACCGCCGCCAAACGGATCTGCCGCTCGCAGGTGGGCATCGACTCCGAGGCAGGGCCCACCGAGATCGCGATCCTGGCCGACCACACCGCCGATCCGGTGCATGTGGCAGCCGACATGATCAGCCAGGCCGAGCACGACGTGATGGCGGCCAGCGTGCTGGTCACCGACAGCGTTGAACTGGCTGAGGCCACCGACGCAGAACTCGCCGCCCAACTGGCCACGACCGTGCACCGCGAGCGGGTCACCGAGGCGCTGACCGGACCGCAGTCGGGCATCGTTCTGGTCGACGACATCGACACCGGGGTGCGGGTGGTCAACGCCTACGCCGCCGAGCACCTTGAGATCCAGACCGCCGATGCCGCGGTGGTGGCGGCCCGGATCCGTTCCGCCGGAGCGATTTTCGTCGGCCCGTGGTCTCCGGTCAGTCTGGGCGACTACTGCGCCGGCTCCAACCACGTGCTGCCCACCGCCGGCTGCGCCCGGCACGCCAGCGGGCTGTCGGTGCAGACCTTCCTGCGCGGGATCCATGTGGTGGACTACACCGAAGCTGCGCTCAAGGACGTCGCCGGACATGTCATCACCCTGGCTAACGCCGAGGACCTGCCCGCGCACGGCGAAGCGGTCCGCCGGAGGTTCGAGCAGTGATGAGCGCTTGGGCGAAGAGCGGACAGCAGTGATGAGCGCTTGGGCGAAGAGCGGACAGCAGTGATGAGCGCTTGGGCGAAGAGCGGACAGCGATGACCGTGGGCCAGCAGGTGGGTCTCGACGACCTGCCGTTGCGGGACAACCTGCGCGGCAAGTCCGCCTACGGCGCACCGCAACTCGACGTGCCGGTGCGGCTGAACACCAACGAGAACCCGCACCCGCCCAGCGCCGCCCTGGTCGACGACGTCGCCGGGTCGGTGCGGGAGGCGGCCGCATCGCTGCACCGCTATCCGGACCGCGACGCGGTCGGGTTGCGCCGCGACCTGGCGGCCTATCTCACGGCGCACACCGGTGTCGAGGTGGGTGTCGAGAACGTCTGGGCGGCAAACGGATCCAACGAGATCCTGCAACAGCTGCTGCAGGCCTTCGGAGGGCCGGGGCGCACCGCGATGGGCTTCGTGCCGTCCTACTCGATGCACCCGATCATCTCCGACGGCACCCAGACCCGTTGGATCGAGACGACCCGCGCCGCCGACTTCAGCCTGGACGTGCAGAGCGCCGTCGCCGCGATTCGTGAGCAGCGGCCCGACATCGTCTTCGTCACCAGCCCGAACAACCCGACCGGGCAGAGCATTCCGCTGGCGGATCTGCGGCGGCTGCTCGACGCCATGGCCGGTGGGATGTTGATCGTCGACGAGGCTTACGGGGAGTTCTCGCAGCAGCCCAGCGCCATCGCCCTGCTCGAGGAACATCCCTCCAAGCTCATCGTCAGCCGCACCATGAGCAAGGCGTTCGCCTTCGCCGGCGGCCGGCTGGGCTATCTGGTGGCCGCGCCGGCCGTGATCGAGGCGGTGCTGCTGGTGAGGCTGCCGTATCACCTGTCGGCGCTGACCCAGGCCGCCGCCCGCGCCGCGCTGCGCCACGCCGACGAGACGCTGGCCGGCGTGGCCGCCCTGGCCGCCGAGCGGGACCGGGTCAGCGCGGCTTTGGCGGACATGGGTTTCCGGGTGATCCCCAGCGACGCGAACTTCGTGCTGTTCGGGGTCTTCCCGGACGCGGCCCTGGCCTGGAAGCAGTATCTGGCCGATGGGGTGCTCATCCGCGATGTCGGGATCCCCGGCCACCTGCGGGTCACCATCGGCCTGCCCGACGAGAACGATGCCTTCCTGACCGCCAGCAGGACCTTAGGAGCGCCATGACCAAGTCCCCCACACCGGCACGCCGCGCCCGCGTGGAGCGCAAGACCCGCGAGTCGGACATCGTCGTCGAACTCGACCTCGACGGCACCGGCCGGGTGTCGGTCGACACCGGCGTGCCGTTCTTCGACCACATGCTGACCGCGCTGGGCACCCACGCCAGCTTCGACCTGACCGTCACCGCCCGCGGCGACGTCGAGATCGAGAGCCACCACACCGTGGAGGACACCTCCATCGTGCTGGGCACCGCGCTGGGCCAGGCGCTCGGGGACAAGAAGGGCATCCGCCGGTTCGGCGACGCCTTCATCCCGATGGACGAGACGCTGGCGCACGCCGCCGTCGACGTGTCCGGCCGGCCCTATTTCGTGCACACCGGCGAACCGGAGTACCTGGTGGACTTCACCATCGCCGGATCCGGCGTTCCCTACCACACGGTGATCAACCGTCACGTCTTCGAGTCGCTGGCCGCCAACGCCCGCATCGCCCTGCACGTGCGGACCATCTACGGCCGCGACCCGCACCACATCACCGAGGCGCAGTACAAGGCCGTGGCGCGGGCGTTGCGGCATGCCGTCGAGCCGGACCCTCGTGCGACGGGTGTGCCGTCCACCAAAGGGGTTCTGTGACGACACGTTCAGTGGTTGTCCTGGACTACGGTTCGGGCAACCTCCGCTCGGCTCAGCGTGCCCTGGAGCGGGTCGGCGCCGAGGTCACGGTAAGCGCGGATCGCGCGGCCGCGCTGACTGCCGACGGCCTGGTCGTGCCCGGCGTCGGCGCTTTCGAGGCTTGCATGACCGGCCTGCGCTCCATCGGCGGCGACGGGATCATCGCCGAGCGGGTGGCGGCCGGACGCCCGGTGCTCGGGGTGTGCGTCGGCATGCAGATCCTGTTCGACCGCGGTGTGGAGTTCGGCGTGGAGAGCCGCGGCTGCGGGCAGTGGCCCGGCACGGTAACCCGGCTGGAGGCGCCGGTGATCCCGCACATGGGCTGGAACGTCGTCGACGCTGCGCCCGGCAGCCGGCTGTTCAAGGGCATCACCGCCGACACCCGCTTCTACTTCGTGCACTCCTACGCCGCGCAGTCCTGGGATGGCGCACCCGACGCGCTGCTGACCTGGGCGACCCATCACGTGCGGTTCCTGGCAGCGGTCGAGGACGGTCCGTTGTCGGCCACGCAGTTCCATCCGGAGAAGAGCGGCGACGCAGGTGCGGCGCTGCTGGCGAATTGGATTGAGGGGCTCTGATATTCAGATGAGCAGCGAGCTGATCCTGCTGCCCGCCGTCGACGTGGTGGAGGGCCGCGCGGTGCGACTGGTCCAGGGCAAGGCCGGCAGCGAGACCGAGTACGGCTCGGCGCTGGACGCGGCCCTGACGTGGCAGCGCGACGGCGCCGAGTGGATCCACCTGGTGGACCTCGACGCCGCGTTCGGCCGGGGCAGCAATGCCGAACTGCTCGCCGAGGTGGTGCGCGCGCTGGGCGTGCGGGTCGAACTGTCCGGCGGGATCCGCGACGACGCGTCGCTGCGGGCCGCGCTGGCCACCGGGTGCGCCCGGGTCAACATCGGCACCGCCGCCCTGGAGAACCCGCAGTGGTGCGCCCGGGCGATCGCGGAGTTCGGCGACCGGGTGGCCGTCGGACTGGACGTGCAGATCGTCGACGGCGAGCACCGGTTGCGCGGACGCGGCTGGGAGACCGACGGCGGGGAGTTGTGGCAGGTGCTGGAACGCCTGGACAGCGAGGGCTGCTCGCGCTTCGTGGTCACCGACGTCACCAAGGACGGCACCCTGACCGGTCCCAACATCGAACTGCTCGAAGGCGTCGCCGAATGCACCGACGCGCCGGTGATCGCCTCGGGGGGAGTCTCCAGCCTGGATGACCTGCGTGCGATCGCCACCCTGACCGGCATCGGCGTGGAGGGAGCGATCGTCGGGAAGGCTCTGTACGCCAACCGTTTCACGCTGCCCGAGGCACTCGCGGCGATGAAGGCCGTGGCGAGCGGCTGACGTGGACGACCTGCAGGCACTGGTCGCCCAAGCCGCGGCGATCCTGGACCGCGCGGTTCCCGCGTTCGTGGCCGGGCACCGCGCGGACTCCGCGGTGCAGAAGAAGGGCAACGACTTCGCCACCGAGGTCGACCTCGCCATCGAACGTCAGGTGGTGGCCGAACTGCAGGCGGCCACGGGTATCGGGGTGCACGGGGAGGAGTTCGGCGGGGCCGGCCTGGACGAGTCGCAGGTGTGGGTGCTCGACCCGATCGACGGGACGTTCAACTACGCCGCCGGCTCGCCGATGGCTGCCATGCTGCTGGGCCTGCTGCGCGACGGCGAACCGGTGGCGGGGCTGACCTGGCTGCCGTTCACCGGCCAGCGCTATACCGCGGTCGCCGGCGGCCCGCTGTACGTCGACGGCGTCGCCCACGCGCCACTGGCCCGCACCGGCCTGGCGGAGTCCATCGTCGCCTTCGGCACCTTCAACGCCGACTGGGGCGGACGCTTCCCCGGCCGCTACCGGCTCGCGGCGCTGGAGGATCTGAGCCGGGTGTGCTCGAAGCTGCGCATGCACGGTTCCACCGGAATCGACATGGCGTTCGTCGCCTCCGGAATCCTGGGCGCCGCAGTCAGTTTCGGCGGGCATGTCTGGGACCATGCGGCCGGTGTCGCGCTGGTCCGGGCAGCGGGCGGCGTGGTCACCGACCTCGACGGCGGACCGTGGACGGTGCGGACCCGGGCGACCCTGACCGCCGCGCCCGGCGTGCACGGGCAGGTCTCGGAGATCCTGGACCGCCTCGGATCGCCGGGGGAGTACTGATGGACGTGGCCGTGCGGGTGATCCCGTGCCTGGACGTCGACGCCGGCCGGGTGGTCAAGGGTGTCAACTTCGCCAATCTGCGCGACGCCGGCGACCCGGTCGAACTGGCCGCCGTCTACGACGCGCAGGGCGCCGACGAACTGACCTTCCTGGACGTCACCGCGTCGTCGTCCGGCCGGGCCACCATGCTCGACGTGGTCGGCCGCACCGCCGAGCAGGTGTTCATCCCGCTGACCGTGGGCGGGGGTGTGCGGTCGGTGGCCGATGTCGACGCCCTGTTGCGCGCCGGCGCGGACAAGGTGTCGGTCAACACCGCCGCGATCGCCCGCCCCGAACTGCTGGCCGAGTTGTCCCGCCAGTTCGGGTCGCAGTGCATCGTTCTGTCGGTCGATGCCCGCACCGTCCCGGCCGGGGCCGTACCGACCCCGTCGGGCTGGGAGGTCACCACCCACGGCGGCCGGCGCGGCACCGGTATCGACGCCGTCGAATGGGCAAGGCGCGGAGCCGAACTCGGCGTCGGGGAGATCCTGCTGAACTCGATGGACGCCGACGGTACCAAGGCCGGCTTCGATCTGCCGATGCTGCGCGCGGTGCGGGAGGCGGTGACCGTTCCGGTGATCGCCAGCGGGGGAGCCGGGGCGCTGGACCACTTCGCGCCGGCGGTGCGGGCCGGGGCGGATGCGGTGCTGGCCGCCAGCGTGTTCCACTTCGGGGAACTGGCCATCGGCGACGTCAAGGCCGCTATGGCGGCGGAAGGCATTACGGTGCGCTGATGCTGGACCCGACAATCGCCGCGAGACTCAAGCGTGACGGCAACGGCCTGTTCGCCGCGGTGGCCCGGGAGCGCGCCACCGGCGCAGTGCTGATGGTGGCCTGGATGGACGACGAGGCGCTGGCGCGCACCCTGGCTACCCGGCAGGCCACCTACTACTCACGCTCCCGAGGCCGGCACTGGGTCAAGGGAGAGACCTCCGGGCACACCCAGTACGTGCACTCGGTGCGCCTGGACTGCGACGGCGACACCGTGCTGCTCGAGGTCGACCAAGCGGGTCCGGCCTGCCACACCGGGGAGCACACCTGCTTCGACGCCGGCCTGCTGCTCGGCCCGGAAGACCTGAGCGCGCGGGGCTAACGCGCCCGCAGCGCCTCCAGCGCCTTGTCGGCGTGGGTGTCCATGTTGACCTCGCTCGAGATCACCTGCAGCACGGTCCGGTCGGTGTCGATGACGAAGGTGGTGCGCTTGACCGGCATGAACTTGCCGAGCAGTCCGCGCTTGACGCCGAAGATCTCGGCTACCGTGCCGCCGGCGTCGCTGAGCAGCGGGTAGTCGAAGCGCTGCGAGTCGGCGAACTTGGCCTGCTTGGCGACCGGGTCGGTGCTGATCCCCACCCGGGAGGCGCCCAGCGCGGCGAAGTCGGCGGCCAGATCGCGGAAGTGGCAGGCCTCCTTGGTGCAGCCCGGGGTCATGGCCGCCGGATAGAAGAACAGCACGATCGGGCCGTCGGCGAGCAGCCCGGCCAGCGAGCGCACCGTGCCGGTCTGATCGGGAAGTTCGAAATCGGGGACGCGGTCGCCAGGTTTCATGGGGGCAACGCTACGCCGGTCGGCCCGGACTGGTCTGGGAGGATGTACCCCGTGCAATCCACCCCCACGACCAGCCGGGAGCAGTTCCGGGCCCTGGCCGCCGAGCACCGTGTGGTCCCGGTGACCCGCAAGGTGCTCGCCGACAGCGAGACGCCGCTGTCGGCCTACCGCAAGCTGGCCGACAACCGGCCCGGCACGTTCCTGCTGGAGTCCGCCGAAAACGGCCGCTCGTGGTCGCGGTGGTCGTTCATCGGCGCCGGCGCGCCGGCGGCGCTGACGGTGCGCGGAGGCGAGGCGGCCTGGCTGGGAGCGGCCCCGCAGGGCGCCCCGAGCGGGGGCGATCCGCTGGAGGCGCTGCGCGAAACCATGGACGTGCTGTCCACCGGACCGCTCACCGACATGCCGCCGCTGACCAGCGGCCTGGTGGGCTACTTCGCCTACGACTTCGTCCGCCGCCTGGAACGGCTGCCGGAACTGGCCGTCGACGACCTCGGTCTGCCCGACATGGTGCTGATGCTGGCCACCGACCTGGCCGCGGTGGACCACCACGAGGGCACCATCACCCTGATCGCCAACGCGGTGAAGTGGGGCGGCGAGGAACTCCTCGATGAAGCCTACGACGACGCGGTCTCCCGCTTGGACGTGATGACCGCGGCCCTGGGCCAGCCGCTGGCGTCGACGGTGGCGACGTTCTCCCGGCCCGAACCGCAGCACCGCGCGCAGCGCAGCATGGAGGAGTACGGCGCGGTGGTCGAGCGGTTGGTCAAAGAGATCGAGGCCGGTGAGGCCTTCCAGGTGGTGCCCTCCCAGCGATTCGAGATGGACACCGGCGCCGACCCGATCGACGTCTACCGGATGCTGCGGGTGTCCAACCCCAGTCCCTACATGTATCTGATGCACATCCCCGAGGAGTCCGGCGGGACGGCCTTCTCGATCGTCGGCTCCAGTCCCGAGGCGCTGGTCACCGTCACCGACGGCTGGGCCACCACGCACCCGATCGCCGGGACCCGGTGGCGCGGGCACACCGAGGAGGAGGACCAGCTGCTGGAGAAGGAGCTGCTCAGCGATGAGAAGGAACGCGCCGAGCACCTGATGCTGGTCGATCTCGGCCGCAACGATCTCGGCCGGGTGTGTGTGCCGGGCACCGTGCGGGTGGAGGACTACAGCCACATCGAGCGCTACAGCCACGTCATGCACCTGGTGTCCACGGTCACCGGGCTGCTGGCCGAGGGGCGCACCCCGCTGGACGCCGTCACCGCCTGCTTCCCGGCCGGCACGCTGTCGGGCGCTCCCAAGGTCCGCGCGATGGAACTCATCGAGGAGGTCGAGATGACCCGCCGCGGGCTCTACGGCGGCGTGGTGGGCTACCTCGACTTCGCCGGCAACGCCGACTTCGCGATCGCCATCCGCACCGCGCTGATGCGGGCCGGGACCGCCTACGTGCAGGCCGGCGGCGGGGTGGTGGCCGACTCCAACGGGCCCTACGAGTACACCGAGTCGGCCAACAAGGCAAAGGCGGTGCTGGCCGCGATCGCCGCCGCCGAGACACTGCGGGCGCCGTGATCCGGGCCGCCCAGCTGCTGCTGATGCTGTCGGCGGCGGGACTGTGGGTCGCCTCCCGGCTGTCGTGGGTGTCGGTGACCTCCTCCGACGGTCTGGGCCCGGAGCGGACTTCGACGCTGACCGGTGCGGCCTGGTCCACGGCGCTGCTGCCGCTGGCGGTGTTGCTGCTGGCCGCGGCGCTGGCCGCCCTGGCGGTGCGCGGTTGGCTGCTGCGGGCGGTGGCGATCCTGGTGGCGGTCTCCTGCCTGGCCCTGGGCTACCTCGGTGTGAGCCTGTTGGTGCTGCCCGACATCGGCCCGCGCGGAGCCGAATTGGCGGGTGTGCCGGTGGCGGATCTGGTGGCCAGCGGCCGTCAGCCCGCCGGAGCGGTGGTGACTCTGCTGGCGGCGGCGTTCGCCCTGGCGGCCGCCGTGCTGCTGATGCGGGCGGCGGTGTCGGCTGCCCACCGGACGGCGAAATACGCCGCCGCCGGGCAGGTCATCGACTCCGGTTCGGTGGGGCTGTCCGAGCGGGGTATGTGGGACGCCCTGGACGACGGGCGCGACCCCACCGACCACGGCGCCGACGCGCCGCGGGCGGCCGGATCCGACACCGAGGGTCGGTGACGGGTGCCGGCTACCGGGCGGCTACCCTTTCACCGAACAGGGCGACGTCGTCAATGCGGGAGGGGACCGGATCTGCAATGAGTTCGGCAACCGTTCTCGACTCCATTCTCGACGGGGTTCGCGCCGACGTCGCGGCCCGCGAGGCGCGGGTGAGCATGACCGAGGTCAAGGCCGCCGCGGAGTCGGCGCCGGCCCCGCGCGACGCGCTGGCAGCGCTGCGCGCCCCCGGGATAGCCGTGATCGCCGAAGTCAAGCGAGCCAGCCCGTCGCGAGGTCAGTTGGCCCCGATCGCCGATCCGGCCGAACTTGCACGCGCGTATCAGAACGGCGGCGCACGGGTCGTCAGCGTCCTGACCGAGGAGCGCCGGTTCCACGGGTCGCTCGCCGACCTCGACGCCGTCCGGGCCGCCGTCACGATCCCCGTGCTGCGCAAGGACTTCATCGTGCGGCCCTACCAGATCCACGAGGCGCGCGCGCACGGTGCCGACATGCTGCTGCTCATCGTGGCCGCGCTGGACCAGCCCGCGCTGACCTCGATGATCGACCGCACCGAATCGCTCGGCATGACCGCACTGGTGGAGGTGCACACCGAGGAGGAGGCCGACCGGGCCCTGCAGGCCGGCGCCTCGGTGATAGGCGTCAACGCCCGCGACCTCAAGACGCTGAGCGTCGACCGGGACTGCTTCGGGCGGATCGCGCCGGGCCTGCCGTCCAACGTGATCCGGATCGCCGAGTCCGGCGTTCGCGGTCCGGCCGACCTGCTCGCCTACGCCGGCGCCGGGGCGGATGCCGTCCTGGTCGGCGAGGGTCTGGTCACCAGCGGCGACCCCCGCACGGCGGTGTCGGACCTGGTGACCGCGGGTGCCCATCCGTCGTGTCCGAAACCGGCACGCTGAGTTCCTCCCAGCGCAGGACCTGATATGGCCGACACCTCGACTCCGAATCTGCCGCGGGCCAGCGTGGCCGTCGCCGAGCCGACCCCGCACGATCCCGACGCCCGCGGGCACTTCGGGGTGTTCGGCGGCCGCTACGTGGCCGAGGCGCTGATGGCCGTCATCGAGGAGGTCACCGCCGCCTACGAGAAGGCCCGCGCCGACCAGACGTTCCTCGACGAACTCGACCGGCTGCAGACCCACTACGCCGGGCGACCCTCACCGATGTACGAGGCGTCGCGGCTGAGCGCGTACGCCGGGGGAGCGCGGATCTTCCTGAAGCGCGAAGACCTCAACCACACCGGTTCGCACAAGATCAACAATGTCCTTGGGCAGGCGCTGCTGGCCCGCCAGATGGGCAAGACCCGCGTCATCGCCGAGACCGGCGCCGGCCAGCACGGGGTGGCCACCGCCACGGCCTGCGCGCTCCTGGGCCTGGAGTGCGTGATCTACATGGGTGCGGTGGACACCGCCCGCCAGGCGCTGAACGTGGCGCGGATGCGGCTTCTGGGGGCAGAAGTCGTTGCGGTGCAGTCGGGTTCGAAAACCCTCAAGGACGCTATCAACGACGCTTTCCGGGACTGGGTGACCAACGCCGCCAGCACCTATTACTGCTTCGGCACAGCCGCCGGGCCGCACCCCTTCCCGATGATGGTGCGCGACTTCCAGCGGATCATCGGCATGGAGGCCCGCGCACAGATGCTGGCGATGACCGGCCGGCTTCCCGACGCCGTCACCGCCTGCGTGGGCGGCGGTTCCAACGCGATCGGAATCTTCCACGCCTTCATCGACGACCCCGCGGTGCGGCTGGTCGGTTTCGAAGCCGCCGGTGACGGCGTGGAGACCGGCCGGCACGCCGCAACGTTCTCCGGCGGAACCCCGGGGGCCTTCCAGGGCTCGTACTCCTACCTGCTGCAGAACGAAGACGGCCAGACCATCGAATCCCATTCCATCTCAGCAGGTTTGGACTACCCCGGTGTCGGGCCGGAGCACGCATTCCTCAAGGAGGTCGGCCGCACCGAGTACCGGCCGATCACCGACACCCAGGCGATGGACGCCTTCCGGCTGCTGTGCCGGCTCGAGGGCATCATCCCGGCCATCGAGACCGCGCACGCCGTGGCGGGGGCAGTGGACCTGGCCGGCGAACTGGGCCCGGACGCGATCATCCTGATCAACCTCTCCGGGCGCGGCGACAAGGACGTGGAGACCGCCGCCCGCTGGTTCGGCCTGTTCGACCCCGCCGGTCCCAACGGGGCCGGCAAGGGAGTGTCATGACCGTTGAGCACAGCCCGCCGGGTCGGCTGGGCGCTGTCTTCGACGCCTGCCGCGAGCAGGGGCGCGCGGCGCTGATCGGCTACCTGCCGACCGGGTACCCGGACGTGGCGACGTCGGTCGACGCGATGGTGGCCATGAGCAGCGAGTGCGACATCATCGAGGTGGGCGTCCCGTACTCCGACCCGGGCATGGACGGACCGGTGATCGCCAACGCCACCGATATCGCCCTGCAGCACGGGGTCCGGGTGCGCGACACGCTGCGTGCGGTCGAGGCGATCAGCGCCGCCGGCGGCAACGCCGTGGTGATGACCTACTGGAATCCGGTGCTGCACTACGGGGTTGACGCGTTCGCCCGCGACCTGGCCGCAGCCGGCGGGCTGGGCATGATCACACCCGATCTCATCCCCGACGAGGCCGACGCCTGGCTGGCTGCATCCGAGCAGCACGATCTGGACCGGATCTTCCTGGTCGCGCCGTCCTCCACCCCGGAACGGCTGGCCCGGACCGTGGCGGCCTCCCGCGGCTTCGTCTACGCCGCCTCCACCATGGGGGTGACCGGCGCCCGCGACGCGGTCTCGGGAGCCGCCCCGGAACTGGTCCGCCGGGTCAAGGAGGTCTCCGACATCCCGGTGGGGGTGGGACTGGGGGTGCGCTCCCGCGACCAGGCCGCCGAGATCGCTCAATTCGCCGACGGGGTCATCGTCGGCTCCGCCCTGGTGTCGGCGCTGACCGACAACGGGGTTGCCGCAGTCCAGACGCTGGCCGAGGAATTGGCGGTCGGCGTTCGAGAAAAGGTGCCTGCCACGTGACGACAACGGTGCTTGCCTATTTCCCGAGTCCGGCGCAGGGGGTCTGGTACCTCGGGCCGATCCCGATCCGGGCCTACGCGCTGTGCATCATCGCCGGCATCATCGTCGCGCTGCTCATCGGCGACCGCCGGTTCGCCGCCCGCGGCGGCGAGCGCGGGGTCGTCTACGACGTGGCGCTGTGGGCGGTGCCGTTCGGACTGGTCGGCGGACGGCTCTACCACGTCCTGACGGACTGGAAGACCTACTTCGGTCCGGACGGCGCCGGGATCGGAGCGGCGCTGCGGATCTGGGAGGGCGGCCTGGGCATCTGGGGCGCGGTGTTCCTCGGCGGTGTCGGCGCCTGGATCGCGTGCCGCCGCAGGGGCATTCCGCTGCCGGCCTTCGGCGACGCGGTCGCGCCGGGCATCGTGCTGGCCCAGGCGATCGGCCGGCTGGGCAACTACTTCAACCAGGAGCTCTACGGACGGGAGACCACCGTCCCCTGGGGCATGGAGGTCTTCTACCGCCGCGACGCCGCCGGGGTGGTCGACGTGCACTCCCTCGACGGTGTGTCGACGGGGCAGGTCGCCGCGGTCGTGCACCCGACGTTCCTCTACGAGCTGCTGTGGAACGTCGCGGTGTTCTTCCTCCTGCTGTGGGCCGACCGCAAGTTCCGGCTGGGCCACGGCCGGCTGTTCGCGCTGTACGTGGCGGCCTACTGCGTGGGCCGGTTCTGGGTGGAACTGATGCGCGACGACGCCGCGACCCACATCGCGGGAATCCGGATCAACGTGTTCACCGCGACGTTCGCGTTCATCGGCGCGGTGGTGTACATGCTGCTGGCTCCCAGGGGCCGGGAGGACCCGGCCACCCTGCGCGGCAGGCAGCCGGCGGAGGTGACCCATGAGCCCTCGAAGGTCGAGGAGTGGGCCGAGGACCTCGTCGCGGCCGCCAAAGGCAGCGGGATCGTCGCGGCGGCGGCGGTGGCCGGCGAGCACGAGGCCGAGGACGCCGAAGCCGTCGGCGACGTCGTCGAGGAGTCCGACGTAGTCGAGGAGTCCGGTGTCGTCGTGGAGCCCGGTGTCGTCGTGGAGTCCGCGCAACCCGCCGAGCTCACCGATCTGGAGGAGGCCGGGGAACTCGGGGACGCCGACCTCGACGTCGCCGAGGCCGATGCCGAGGATGTCAACGCCGAGGCCGAGGCCGGATTCGACGGCGAGGACGGCCCGGTGGTGGTCTACGACGAGACCGCCGGGGAGACCGAGACCGTCGTGGTCTACGAGTCCGCGGATGGTGTGACGGCCGCCGATGACGTCGTCGTCGGTGACAGGGACCCCGCGGTCGTGACCGCGACCGAGATCGAGGTCGAGCCTGCGGAGGTGGAGTCCGCCCCGGCCGACGAGGTCGACGAAGCCGACGAAGCCGACGAGGTCGGCGAAGCCGACGAAGCCGACGAGGTCCGGGTGGCCGAACCCGAGTCGAAGCCCGTCGCGAGCCCAGTGGTGTCCCCGCCCGCGAAGACCGTCGCCGGGGCTGAAACCGACGAGCCGCAGCAGAAGTTCGGGTCCACCCTCAAACGCCTGCTCTGGGGCGCCAACAGCGGCGGCGGCTGACCGGTCCTCTGGCATGCTGGACGGCATGACCCGGCAGACGCGGGTCCGGCGGGCGTACGCCGGAGCCGGAGCGGCCGTGCTCGGGGCGTCCGCGCTGTCCTACGTCGGTCTGGTGGATCCGCACCGGCCCGGCGGGATATTCCCGTTCTGCCCCTTCAAACTGATCACCGGCTGGAACTGCCCGGCCTGCGGCGGGCTGCGGATGACCCATGACCTGCTGCACGGTGATCTGCGGGCCGCCGCCGTCGACAACCTCTTCGTGCTGTCGGCACTGCCGTTGCTGGCGGCGTGGTCGCTGTGGCGGATGCGCCGCGGGCAGCCCGCCCTGACCCCGCGGGTGCTGGTCGTAATCGGGATCGCCGCCGTCGTGTGGACCGTGGTGCGGAATCTGCCGGGATTCCCGTTGGTTCCCACGATGCTGGTTCGCTAGCTCCGCCGCCGGACTATGCTCAGGCGTCGTGACGCGGCGAGCCAAGATCGTCTGTACCCTCGGGCCGGCCAGCAGCAGTGAGGACATGGTCAGGGCCCTCGTCGATGCCGGAATGGACGTAGCCAGGCTGAATTTCAGCCACGGCGACTACAGCGATCACGAGGTCTCCTACGCGCGGGTTCGGCAGGCTGCCGACGCCTCCGGGCGAGCGGTCGGCATACTCGCCGACCTACAGGGTCCGAAGATCCGGCTGGGTCGGTTCGCCGAGGGGGGCACCGAGTGGGTCAACGGCGAGACCGTCCGGATCACCGTGGAGGAGTGTGCCGGCACCCACGACCGGGTGAGCACCACTTACAGGCAACTCGCCCAGGACGCCAAGCCCGGTGACCGCATGCTCGTCGACGACGGCAAGGTAGCCGTGGTGGTGGAACACATCGACGGAAACGACGTGGTGTGCACCGTCACCGAGGGCGGTCCGGTCAGCAACAACAAGGGTCTGTCCATGCCGGGGATGACGTTCTCGGTTCCGGCGCTGTCGGAGAAGGACATCGAGGATCTGGAGTTCGCGCTGCGACTCGGCGTCGACATGGTGGCGCTGTCGTTCGTCCGTTCGCCGTCGGACATCGAACGCGTGCACGAGGTGATGGACCGGGTGGGTCGCCGGGTGCCGGTGATCGCCAAACTGGAGAAGCCGGAGGCGGTCGAGAACCTCGAGGCGATCATCATGGCGTTCGACGCGGTCATGGTGGCCCGCGGCGACCTCGGCGTCGAGTTGCCGCTCGAACAGGTTCCGTTGGTGCAGAAGCGGGCCATCGCCGTCGCCCGGGAGAACGCCAAGCCGGTGATCGTGGCCACCCAGATGCTGGAGTCGATGATCGAGAACTCCCGTCCCACCCGCGCGGAGGCGTCCGATGTCGCCAATGCGGTGATCGACGGGGCCGACGCGGTGATGCTGTCCGGGGAGACCTCGGTGGGCAAGTACCCCGTCGAGGCGGTGCGCACGATGGCCCGGATTATCTGCGCGGTCGAGGAGAACTCCCCGGTGCCGGAACTGACCCACGTGCCGCGCAGCAAGCGCGGGGTCATCTCCTACGCGGCGCGGGACATCGGCGAGCGACTCGACGCCAGGGCTCTCATCGCGTTCACCTCGTCGGGGGACACCGTGCGCCGGCTGGCCCGGCTGCACAGCCGGCTGCCGCTGCTGGCGTTCGTCACGATCCCCGAACTGCGCAGTCAGCTCGCCCTGACGTGGGGGACGGAGACCTTCGTCGTCGGCCACCGGGACAGCACCGACGACATGATCCGACAGGTCGATCACGAGTTACTGGAGATGGGCCGCTACCAGCGCGGGGATCTGGTGATCATCGTCGCGGGCGCCCCGCCGGGCACAGTAGGCTCGACGAATCTGATTCACATCCACCGGATCGGGGAAAACGACCACTAGGCAGCGCAGCGAAAGAAAAGAGTGGGACACAGGCTCGTGCCGACATCAGCGGGGCATTCCGACTTCGACGAGCTGCTCGACATCCTCAGGCTTTCCAGCGACGGCGACGACCTCTACATCGGCCGCCACCCCCGCAAGAACCCGATCCGCACCTTCGGCGGGCAGCTGATGGCGCAGGCGTTCACCGCGGCCAGCCGAACCATCGAGCACGAGCTGCCGCCCAGTGCGCTGTCGGTGCACTTCATCTCCGGCGGAGACCCGGCCGCCGATATCGAGTTCCACGTCTGCCGGCTGCGCGACGAACGCCGTTTCGCCAACCGTCGCGTCGACGCCGTGCAGAACGGCAAACTGCTGGCCACCGCGCTGGTGTCCTACCTGGCCGGCGGTCACGGGCTGGAACACAACCACGCCATGCCGCCGGTTGCCGAACCGCACACCCTGCCGACCATCGACGAGGCGCTGGTGGGCTACGAGGAGGTGGTGCCGGCTTTCGTCAACGCCATGCGTCCCATCGAGTGGCGTTACACCAACGACCCCGCCTGGGTGATGCGGGACAAGGGCGGCAAACTCGACAGAAACCGGGTCTGGATGACGGCGGCGGGGGACATGCCCGACGACCCGGTGCTGCACACCGCCGCGATGATCTACTCCTCGGACACCACGGTGCTGGATTCGATCGTCACCACCCACGGGCTGTCGTGGGGCTGGGACCGGATCTTCGCCGTCACCATCAACCACTCGGTGTGGTTTCACCGCCAGGTGGACTTCTCCGAGTGGGTGCTGTACTCGACGGCCTCACCGGTGGCCGCGGAGTCGCGCGGACTCGGGATGGGGCACTTCTACAACCGGGCCGGCGAGGTGGTCGCCACCGTCGCCCAGGAGGGCATCGTGAAGTACTTTCCCGGCGCAGAAAAGCGCTCTGCCGCAGGCGATTAGCCGCCAACCTGGCCGGTCTGGCTTTCGATGCGCTGCTGGAACTCGTCCATGCACTGCTGCACCCTGTCGTTGTCGTCGCCGGCGCCCTGGATGCAGCTGAGAAGTTCCTGGCCGCCGTACTTGTTGTAGACCCCGACGTACATGGCGATGAATGCCAGGCTGACGACGACGGCGACGGCGCCGAGGATTATCCCGGTCATCGCCACCCCGCTGTTGTCGGCCTCCCCGCGCACCACCCGGCCGCGGCCGAGGAAGCCGATGACCACCGCCGCGATCCCGAGTACCGCACCGCCGACGACCGAGCAGGAGGCCAGCAGGGCGAGGATCGCCAGGATCAGCGCGGCGACACCCAGGCCGTTGCGGGGCGCCGCCGCGGGCACTCCGGGGTAGCCGTAGTCGCCGTAGGGC
>NZ_JBJTJF010000073.1:0-11418 GCF_046095365.1 Mycobacterium sp. | reverse complement strand
GATCATGGGCTGGGTGGTTCCATTCCGTTTCGGGATACCCAAGGGGGTATGCTGGTGTCCATGATAGCCATACCCACGGGGGTACTGGCAAGAACCGGACGCGCCGAGATTGCCGCCACGCAGGGCACGACCCGCACTTCGGCTGCGGCAATGCAATCTCGACGGAATAGCGAAGCCGCCACGGCGTACCCTCATCGACCCAGGAGGAGAAAAACATGTGCTACCAAGTTCAGTGCCCGCGCTGCCACAAGACCACCTGGGACGGCTGCGGGCAGCACGCCGAACAGGTGATGAGCGAGGTCCCCAAGGACCAGCAGTGCACCTGTGACACCCAGCGCTGACGCGCCGAAGGGGCCTTCCTTGCGCAATCAGCGTCAGCCGAAGGGCCTGTCGCCTGCGGCCACCGCGCATCCCAGACCCATGAGCGTGACCGCGGAGGCATGCAGGCGCTCCCCCGCCTCCCGGCTGGCCCTGCCGGCCAGGTGGCGCGCCCAGGTGCCCTCGATCACGACGCCGAGCTTCAGGCAGGCCAACGCCAGGTACCAGTCGAGGTCCACGGTGTCGCGGCCCCCGGCGTCCCGGTAGGCCGCCAGCAGTTCGCCGCGCGAGGCGAGGCCGCCGAGCTCGGCGAGGTGTCACGCCGACCCGAGCGGATCCGGCGGGATCGGCCAGCACACCAGCATCCAGCCGAGGTCGAGAAGCGGGTCGCCGATGGTGCACATCTCCCAGTCCACGAACGCGGCCACCCGGGGTTCGGTGCTGCACAGCATCGTGTTGTTCAGGTGGATGTCGCCGTGCACGATGCCCGGGGAGTAGTCCGACGGCCGGCGGGCTTCCAGCCAGTCGCAGAGTTCGTCGACGCCGGGCAGCGAATCGTGGTCGTAGCCGTCCTGGGACCGGTAGGCGGCCACCGAGCTGCGCCATTGCGGCACTTGGCGTTCAAGAAACGAGCCGGGCCGCATCCAGTCCTCAAGCGGACTGCCCTGCCAGGCCGCCTGACCCAGCCGGGCGACGTCGGCGGCGTAGTTCAGGCCCACCTGGCGGCGCATCTCCGGGTCGCGGGTGTAGGCCTCGGCGATCTCGTTGCCGGGGTTGAATCCGTCGACCTCCGCCATGAGGTAGAAGACGACACCGAGCACGCCGGTGTCCTCGCAGGCGGCGACCAGCGACGGGTGGGGCACCGCGCTGCCGGCCAGGGTTCGCAGTACGGCGATCTCGCGCAGCATGGTGCGGTCGCTGTTGGGCCGGGGGTGCGGCGGCGGCCGGCGCAGCACCAGTGGCCGGCCGTCGATCTTCAGTCGCACCACCACGTTCTGAGACCCCCCGGCCAGCGGAACGACGTCGCTCACCGCCGAGCCGATGCCCTGCTCGCGCACCCAGTCGGTCAGGGCGGCGACGGCCGCGGCGTCGAGGGTGCCGGTGATCCCGGGCACCATCGGCTCAGGCATCGGGTTTAGGACTTTCAGCAGATTCGCGGAAGTTGTTCGCCCAGTTCGCGTTCCACCACACGGGTGGTGCCGAACGGGGTGCGCACCACCGCCATGCCCGGGTGCTCGGCGACCGCCCGCCCGACGATCACGGCCCCCGCGCCCTCCGGGCGGGCCCGCATAGCGGCCAGCACCGCCTCGCTGTGCGCGGGGTCGACGAAGGCCACCATCTTGCCCTCGTTGGCCACCTGCAACGGGTCCAGACCGAGGAATCCGCACGCCGAGGCCACCGTCTCGGGCACCGGTACGGCCGCTTCGTCGAGTTCCACCCCGACGCCGGAGGTGCGGGCGATCTCCACCACCGCCGCGACGAGTCCGCCGCGGGTCGGATCACGCAGCGCATGAACGGAATTCGGGTCCTCGACCGAATCCAGCATGGCCGCGACCAGCCGGTGCAGCGGCGCGCTGTCGGTGGTGACGGCGGTTCCGAAGTCGATGCCCTCGCGCACGCTCATGATGGCCACGCCGTGCTCGCCGATGTTGCCCGACACGATGACGTGGTCGCCGGGGCGGGCCTGCTCGGGCCCGATCCGAATCCCCTCCGCGACCACCCCCACTCCGGCGGTGTTGACGAAAAGCCCGTCGGCGCCGCCTTTTCCGACCACCTTGGTGTCGCCGGTGACGATGCCGACACCGGCCTCGGCGGCGGCTCTGCCCATGGCGTGCGCGACCGCGCCGAGCACCTCGACCTCCAGGCCCTCCTCGAGGATGAACCCGGCGGTCAGCGCGATCGGCTGAGCGCCGCTGCAGGCCAGGTCGTTGATGGTGCCGTTGACCGCCAGATCACCGATGTTGCCGCCCGGAAAGAACAGCGGGTTGACCACATAGGAGTCGGTGGTCAGGGCGATCCGTCCGCCGTGGGCCGACACGACCGCGGAGTCCCGCGACGGGCCGCCGGCCGAGCCGAACGCGGGCAGGAAGAGGTTCTCGATGAGTTCCTCCGACAGGATCCCGCCGCCCCCGTGTCCCAGGACGATCCGCTTGGTCTCGCGCAGCGGAAGCGGGCAGACCCAGTTCGACGGGTCGATTCCGGCGGTATCAGACACTCGCAGACGATTCCAGCCTGCGGAACTGGTAGTACGCCGCGCATGCGCCCTCGCTGGAGACCATGGTGGCACCCAGCGGGGTGCGCGGGGTGCAGGCGGTGCCGAAGGCAGGACACTGGTTGGGTTTGATCAGCCCCTGCAGCACCTCCCCGGCGTGGCACTGGTCGGACTCCTGCACGTGCAGCTGGCCGACGCCGAACCTGCGCTCGGCGTCGAACTCGGCGTAGCGCGGCGACAGTGTCCAGCCGGACCGGGGGATCATGCCGATGCCGCGCCACTGCCGGTCGGTGACGGCGAAGACGTCGGCCAGGGCCTCCCTCGCGACGGTGTTGCCGGCAGCGGTGACCGCGCGCGGGTAGGCGTTGCGCAGCTCGGCCTTCCCGGACTCCAGCAGCTCGACCACCTGCCGCACACCCTCGAGCAGGTCCAGCGGCTCGAATCCGGTGACGACGATGGGAACGCCGTACTCCTGCACCAGCGGCCCGTACTCGCCGGTGCCCATTACCGTGCAGACGTGGCCGGCCGCCAGGAAACCCTGCACCCGGTTGGTCGGCGAGCTGAGGATGGCCGTCATCGCCGGCGGCACCAGCACGTGGGACACCAGCATCGAGAAGTTGGTCAGTCCGAGCCGTTGGGCGTGCAGCACCGACATCGCGTTGGCCGGGGCGGTGGTCTCGAAGCCCACCCCGAAGAACACCACCTGCTTATCGGGGTTCTCCGCGGCGATGCGGGTGGCGTCCAGCGGCGAGTAGACGACGCGCACATCACCGCCACGGGCGCGCACGCTGAACAGGTCCTGGCTGGAGCCGGGCACCCGGAGCATGTCGCCGAACGAGCAGAAGACGACGTCGTCGCGGCCGGCGATCTCCAGGGCCCGGTCGATCATCTCCAGCGGCGTCACGCACACCGGGCAACCGGGGCCGTGGATGAATTCCACGGCGCCGTCGAGCAACTGATCGATGCCGTTGCGGATGATCGAGTGGGTCTGGCCGCCGCAGACCTCCATCACTGTCCAGGTGCGGGTGGCGGTGCGCCGGATGTTGTCGACCAGTGCCTTGGCCGCCACCGGGTCGCGGAACTCGTCGAGGTACTTCACGGCGTCCCCAGCTCCTCCTCGAGGATCCCCAGATCGGCGAACATCTGCAGGGTCTCGTTGGCGGACTTCTCGTCCAGGCGGGTGATCGCGAAGCCGGCGTGCACGATGGTGTACTCGCCGGGCTCCATGTCCGGCAGGTAGGCCAGGCAGACGGTCTTGGTGGTACCGCCGAAGTCGACGGTCGACATCCGGGTGCCGGAGTCGTCCCAGATCTCGATCACCTTGCCGGGGATTCCGAGACACATACGCCGTTCCTTTCCGGTGCCCGATGTGCGGCTGCGGCGACGGCCGCCTGGCCCAGGGCCAGACCTCCGTCGTTACAAGGAACGATACGGTGCGTGAGCACCTCATAGCCACGCTTGCTCAGAGATTCCCGAAGCCCTTGCAGCAGTAGCCGATTAGCGAAGACCCCGCCGGTCAGCCCGACAGTCGGGATGCCCGCCGAGGCCGCGCAGTGCGCCGCGGCCGCCGCGGTGGCCCGGACCACCGCGTGGTGGAAGCCGGCGGCCAGGTCGGCCGGCGACGTCCCGGCCCGCAGGCCCGCGACCAGGCCCGCGATCAGCGGAGCGGGATCCAGCAGTCCGCCGGAGACGTCGAAGTCCAGATCGGCGCCCGAACCGGTGCGGGCCAGGTGCTCGAGTTCCACCGCCGCCTGCCCCTCGTAGCTGACCTCCTGGCACACTCCCAGCAAACTGGCGACCGCATCGAACAGCCGGCCCATGCTCGACGTCGGCACGCAGCCGACCCCGCGGGGGATCTGCTGGGCTAGCACGCGCAGCCCCTCCGCCCCGACCGCGCCGACCGGCGCCAGGTCCGGGCTCCAGTCGACACCGGCGCGGGTGAGCAGGTCCAGGGCGATCCGGGCGGGCCGGCGCACCGCCCCCTCCCCTCCGGGCAGTGCGAACGGCACCAGGTGCCCGGCCCGGGTGAACCCGCCCGGGTCGGTGATCGCCAGCAGTTCCCCGCCCCAGATGGTGCCGTCGGAGCCGTAGCCGGTGCCGTCATAGGTCACCGCGATGATCGGGCTGCCCAGCCTCCGGTGGTCGGCCAGCAGCGAGACGGCGTGGGCGTGGTGGTGCTGCACGGCGATCACCGGGCGGCCGCCGGCGTACCGGCGCGCCCACGCCGTGGTGGCGTAGCCGGGGTGGGCGTCACGGGCGATGAGTTCGGGCCGGCGGTCGGTCATGAAGGCCAGATGGTCCAGCGCGGCCTCGAAGCAGGCCTGGGTGCGCGGATCGGCCATGTCGCCCAGGTGCGACGACATGTGCGCATGGCCGTCCGGGCCCATCAGGCAGAAGGTCGTCTTGAGGTCTCCGCCGGTGGCCAGGATTACCGGTCCGCCGGTGGCCGGAACGGTCACCGGAAGCGGCGCATAGCCCCGGGATCGGCGCAGCGGCAGCTGGTGTCCGGTGTCGTCGAGGGTCACCACGGAGTCCTCGCACGGCACGTGGATCGGCCGGTCGTGGCCGAGTACGGCGTCGGCCAGTCCGTCGATCCAGGACAGGTCCTGCTCGCGATAGACGATCGGCGAGCCGCCCCGGTTGGCTGAGGTCAGCACCAGCGGCTCGCGCAGCCGGTCGAAGATCTGGTGATGAACCGGCGAGTAGGCGAGCATGACCCCGAGGTCGGCCAGGCCCGGGGCCACCGCCCCGGCGACGGCGGCGGGACGGCCGGGCAGCAGCACGATCGGTGCGGCCGGCCCGCTCAGCGCGGCCGCGGCGGCCTCGTCGACCGAGGCGATCTCGCGGGCGGCCCCGAGGTCGGCGACCATGACCGCAAAAGGCTTCGCGGGCCTGGTCTTCCGGGTTCGCAGCGTCATCACCGCGGCGTCGTCCCGGGCCAGGCAGGCCAGGTGGTAGCCGCCGATGCCCTTGATCGCGACGATCCCGCCGGCGCTCAGCGCGGCGACGGCCGCTCCGATCGGGTCATCGGCCGGCCCTCCCGACCAGGTCAGCCGGGGCCCGCAGTCCGCGCAGGCGATGGTCTGGGCGTGGTAGCGCCGGTCGAGTGGGTCGCGGTACTCGGCCGCGCACACCTCGCACATCGGGAAGCCCGCCATGGTGGTGGCCGGCCGGTCGTACGGCAAGTCGGTGATGACGGTGTAGCGCGGCCCGCAGTTGGTGCAGGTGATGAACGGATGCCCGAAGCGCCGGTCGGCCGGATCGCGCATCTCGCGCAGGCAGTCGGGGCAGGCCGCGATGTCGGGAGGCACCAGGGTGCGCGCGTGGTCCCCGGACCGACTGCCGGTGATCTCGAACCCCGAACCGCCGCAGGTGGCGAGCGGGGTCAGCCGCAGGGTGTCGATGCGGGCCATCGGCGGCGGGCGGTGCCGCAGCGCGGCCACCGCGGCATCGACGTCGGCGCGGGACCCCTCCAGTTCGCAGTGCACCGATCCGGCGTCGTTGTACACCCAGCCGATCAGCCCGAACTCGGCGGCGATCCGCGCGACCGCGGGGCGGAATCCGACTCCCTGCACCACGCCGGTGATGTCGAGGCGAACCCGAACCGTCACCCCGAACACGCTAGTCGTAGGGTTCTTGCGATGCATGAGTTGTCGCTGTGCCAGGCGATCGCCGGGGTGGTCAAGCCCCACGCCGCCGGCCGCCGCGTCGACGTGGTGCGACTGCGGGTCGGCGCGCTGCGACAGGTGGTTCCCGAGACGCTGTCGTTCTGCTGGACGCTGGTGCGCGACCACGCGGACATGCCCGGGGCCGAGCTGGAACTGGAGTTGGTGCCGGCACGGGTGGACTGCCGCGACTGCGGCCGGCAGTCCGAGATCGAGTCCCGGTGGTCGGTGGCCTGCCCGCAGTGCCACAGCGCCGACGTCGCCCTGGTGGCCGGCGAGGAGTTCCTGGTGACCTCCGTGGACGTGACGTAGGAGAGGATCAGCAGATGGGTCGATTCCACCGCCACGAGGACGGAACCGTGCACAGCCACGACCACGGCGACCACGACCACGACCACGACCACGACCACGACCACGGCGACCACGGCGACCACGGCGACCACGGCGACCACGGCGACCACAGCGGGTACGCCACCGGAACCGAACGTATCGAGGTGCTGGAGTCGATCTTCGCCGAGAACGACAACCGGGCTGAGCTCAACCGGAAGGCGTTCGCCGACAACGGGATCCGCGCGCTGAACCTGATGAGCTCCCCCGGGTCGGGTAAGACCACCATCCTGGCGGCGACGCTGGACGCACTGGCCGGTGAATTTGCCATCGGCATCGTCGAGGGCGACATCGCCACCGACCTCGACGCCGCCAGGCTCGACGGCCGTGGCGCGCAGATCTCGCTGCTCAACACCAGCAACGGCTTCGGCGGGGAATGCCACCTCGACGCACCGATGGTGCACCGCGCGCTGCACGGCCTGGACCTGCCCGTGCTGGACCTGGTGGTCATCGAGAACGTCGGCAACCTGGTGTGCCCGGCGGAATTCGACGTCGGCGAGCACGCCAAGGCGATGGTGTACTCGGTGACCGAGGGCGAGGACAAACCGATGAAGTACCCGGTGATGTTCCGGTCGGTGGATGTGGTGCTGCTCAACAAGATCGACCTGGTGCCCCATCTCGACACCGACGTCGAGACCTACCTCGCCGGGGTCCGTCGGGTCAATCCCGCAGCGAGGGTCCTGCCGGTCAGCGCCCGCACCGGGGAGGGCATGGACGCCTGGTTCGACTGGCTGCGCGGGTTCGCCGCCCGCTGACCGGGCCTCAGTCGGTGAATCGGACGGCGATGATGCAGACGTCGTCACCGCGCGGCCGGGGCGCCAACGCCTCCTTCAGCGCCTGGCAGCACTCGTCCAACCCGGAACGTCGATCCCAGCCGGCGATCATCTGCCCGGCCCGGCCAAGACCCGTCTCGAGATCCATGCCGGGCCGCTCCACCAGGCCGTCGGTGTAGAGGACCAGGATGTCCCCGGCCGAGACCCGCACGGTGCCCTCGTCGTACTCGGCTCCGGGCACCGGCCCCAGGACCGGACCGCGCGCGCCGGAGAGCCGGATCGCCTGACCGCCGGCCGCGCGGCGCAGGAACGGCGGCGGGTGACCGGCCGTGCAGTAGGCCAGCGCACCCTGTCCGGGATCGAGGATCGCCACCGCCATGGTGGCGAACCTGCCGATGCTGGCGTGCCGGGTGAAGCCGTTGAGTTCGCTCAGCAGTCGGGCCGGCGAGAGGCCCTGGTGAGCGAGCGCCCTTCCGGCACTGCGTAATTGCGCCATGTCCTCCACCGCCGGCAGTCCGTGGCCCACGACGTCACCGACCGCGAAGTAGGTGCGGCCCTCCGGCAAAGCCATGACGTCGTACCAGTCACCGCCCAGCCCCTGGGCGACATCGGCGGGCTCGTAGGCCACGCTGATGTCCAGTCCGCCGGTCTCCACCGGTCCGGTCGGGAGAACCGCCGCCTGCAACACCGCCGCCCGCGCGTGTTGGTCGGAGTAGATCCGCGCCCGGACCAGCGCCTGGCCGACCATGGTGGCGACGGCGGAGACGTAGGCGCGCTGGGCGTTGTCCAGCGGTTGGGGCTCCGACCAGACCAGCAGCAGCGCACCGATCGCCGCACCGCCGGAGTTCAGCGGCCAACCAACCGTCGTCTCGGCCCGGCTGATCCGCGACCATCGCTCCTTGTCCGGGTAGCGGGCCCCGTACTCCGCCGCGGTGCGGATCAGCACCGGCTGACCGGTTCGCACCACGTCGGTGGTGACGGTCCGATCGGCGAGATCGATGCCGGCCCCGAACTCGTCGAGCACCACCTGCGGGTAGCCCGACATGGTCACCCACTCCAGCCGCCGCCCGGCGGGGTCGACAAGCCCCAGGCTCAGGGCGCGGGCACCCGCCTCGTTGAGCACCTGGTCGGCCAGCGCCCGGCCGATGTCCTTCGGGGTGAGCGCGGCGGAGAGCCGCTGGGCCAGTCCGGCCAGGGTCTCCAGCCGCAGGCGTTCGCGCCGTTCGATCTCCCGCTCCCGCACCGCGTTCACCCGTCCGGCCGCCTCCTGGGCGATGAGCATGGCGGCAAGCAGGTTGACGGCGATGAAAACCTGCGCCAGCGCCAGCCGGCTGGGCTCGGCCAGGTCCAGCCCGGCGTAGAGACCGCGGCCCCACACGGTCAGCAGATTGGCGACGAATGCAACCAGTGATCCGGCCAGCGCGGCGCCGAGCATGTCCAGCCGCAGTGCCGCCCAGGCCAGCACGGGAAGGATCAGCAGCGACGGAGGCAGATCGATCCAGAAGGCCGCCCACGCCAGCAGCGCTGCGGCGGTGAGGATTCCGGCAGCCTCGATGGGCCGGTCCCGCAGAACGTAGGACTGTCTCGGCCACAACAGAATTGGCGATGCCACCACGAGCACGCCGATGGCGTCTCCGGCGAACCAGTGCATGACTGCGGCGGGCCACCACACCGCCGAGTTCAGCGCAGTGACGGTTCCGCCGAGCAGACCGCCGATCAGCGGCCCGGCCAGGACCGCGCCACCGACGAACCTGACCAGTCCGGCGCGCACACGGAGGTCGGGCGCGCCACGGCACCAGGCCAGCGTGAGCGAGGCGCCGATCAGCGGTTCGACGGCGTTGGCAGTCGCGTACCAGGCCGCCCGGTCCGGGGTCTGACCGTAGAACAGGTCGACCAGGAACTCCGCGAGGACGATCGCCGCGACGATCGCCGGCCAGCGGGAACGCCGGGCGAGCAGCATCGCCGCCACAGTGATGCCGGCGGACGGGAAGAACGCCGGTCCGACTGTCGCGCCGAAAGACTGCCAGGACAACACCGCCCCGGCCGCGTAGGCGAGGAAAACCAGGACGAACAATCCGGCGGCCTCGCCCACGGACCGCCGAGGATCCGGCGGTGTACCGGGTGTCTCGGACGTCGCGATGAAGCGCGTGCCTGACACGCCCGCCCCGGCCCCTGTCGGGCTCATGGGCCAAGCCTAACTACAGCGGCGTCACTTTCCGCGCCCCGGGATGACGAAGGTCGCCTCCACCTCCGCGTGGATCTCGACGTCCTCCGGGCGCAGGGTCGGTACCGGCGGCCCGCCGTCGGCCGCCGTCGCGTTGGCCAGCACGACTTTGCGTTGAACAGCCTCGGCCAGACCGGGGTCGCTGATCGCGCTCACCGCGACCGAACCGAGGCCGAGCGCGTCGGCGTAGTCCTGAGCGCGGCGCGCGGCGTCGCGAACCGCCTTCTGCCGGGCGACGCGTTCGGCTTTGCGGCGCCTGATCTCCGATAGGTCCCAGTCGACGTAGTTGATGCTCAGACCCTCGACCGGGGCGCTCTGGGCAACCCATCGGGCCAACTCGTCGAAGTCGATGAAGGTGGCGGTGAGCGTCGCCGCGGCGGTGTGCACCACCGGCAGCTGCTTGCCGTCGGCGTTCCACGGCCGGTGCGCCCCGGTCCGGACCGCCTCGACGGTGTAGCCGGTTACCGGGCCGCGCTTGGGATGGTGGCGATCCGCCACCGAGGCGCAGACCCGCGATAGTGCGGCCGCGGCGGCGTCGTAAACCGGTTCGGCGACCGGGCCGTCGAAGGACACGGCCGCGTGCACGGTCGCGCGGTCGGGCGGCAGAGCCGAGGTGTGCGAGCCGCGCACCCGGATCTCCACGGTCGTCATGGCTCCACCCTAGGCGGCAGGCGGGCGAAACTACCTCAGCAGCGGGTCGCGCGGCATGCCCAGGATCCGCTCGGCGATCTGGTTGCGCGCGATCTCCGAGGTTCCCCCGGCGATGGCCATGCCGCGCGCGCCCATCGCCGCCCGCGCCGCCAGCGCGCCCTCGCCGGAGTCCAGGACCAGTTCCGGACCGACCAGGGCGGCCGCGATCGCACCCTGCTCGCCGAAGTGCTCGGCCAGTTTGAGTTTGGTGATGTTGCCCTCCGGGCCGGGGCCGGCGCCGGAGATACTGCGCGCGGCCCGGCGCAGGTTGAGCAGACGCAACGCATGGTCGTCGGCCAGGAACCGCCCGACGCGCTGCACCGCGCCGGCCACCCGGTGGCCGTGGGTCTGAGCCAGGTACACCAGCCACGCCGACACCGGGGCGATGCCGCCGGCTCCCCCGCCGATGCTGACCCGCTCGTTGCCCAGGGTGGCGCGCGCCACCGTCCAGCCGGCGTTGGGCTCGCCGACGACGTCGTCGTCGGGCACGAACACGTCGTTGAAGAAGACCTCGTTGAACTCCGAGCCGCCGGTGATCTGGCGCAGCGGGCGGATCTCCACACCGGGGGCCTTCATGTCCAGGATCACCATGGTTATCCCGGCGTGCTTGGGAGCGTCGAAATCCGTTCTGACCGTGGCCAGTCCGCGCCGGGCGTAATGCGCACCGGAGGTCCAGACCTTCTGGCCGTTGATGACCCAGCCGCCGTCGACACGGGTGGCCTTCGTCTTGACCGCCGCGGCGTCCGAGCCGGCCGACGGCTCGGAGAACAGCTGGCACCAGATCTCCTCGCGGCGCAGCGCCTTTTCCACGAAACGTTCGATCTGCGAGGGGGTCCCGTGCTGGATCAGGGTCAGGATCACCCACCCGGTGATGCCGTAGTCGGGGCGCTGCACCCCGGCAGCGGCGAACTCCTCCTCGACCAGCAACTGCTCGACGGCGCCCGCGGCCCGGCCCCACGGCTCGGGCCAGTGCGGCATCAGGTAGCCGGTGGCGATCAACTCGTCGAGTTGGGCCTTCTCGTCCAGCGCCGCGATACGCCGGGCCTCGGCGCGGATCCCGGAGCGCATCTGCTCGGCCTCGGCCGGCAGATCCAGGCTGTTGGCGCGCTTGAGGCCGGCGGCGGTGAGTTCGAACAGGTCGGTGGCCGG
>NZ_JBJTJF010000072.1:0-17844 GCF_046095365.1 Mycobacterium sp. | reverse complement strand
CGAGGGGGCCGATTTCCGTTGCGGCTCAGACCGTTTCGCGTCGCGGAAGCGTCCACCCCGGCCGCGGGTAGTGGCAGGTGTAGCCGTTGGGGATGCGCAGCAGGTAGTCCTGGTGCTCGGGTTCGGCCTCCCAGAACTCCGCCGCCGGAACCACCTCGGTGACCACCGGCCCGGGCCACAGCCCGGAGGCGTCGACGTCGGCGATGGTGTCCTCAGCGACGCGCTTCTGCTCGTCGTCGGCATAGAAGATCGCCGAGCGGTAGCTGCTGCCACGGTCGTTGCCCTGGCGGTCCTTGGTGCTCGGGTCGTGGATCTGGAAGAAGAACTCCAGCAGTGCCCGGTAGTCGGTCTTGGCGGGGTCGTAGACGATCTCGACGGCCTCGGCGTGGCCGGGGTGGTTGCGGTAGGTGGCGTTGGCGTTGCGCCCGCCGGTGTAGCCCACCCGCGTCGAGACCACCCCGGGCTGCCGGCGGATCAGGTCCTGCATGCCCCAGAAGCATCCGCCGGCCAGGATCGCTGTCTTGTACTCGCTCATTCGGTCCTCCTCCTCGAACAGCCTGACGTAGTCGTCGTACCCCTGCGCCGCCAGGTCGTCGCGGTGGACGAACCGCAGTGCCGCGGAGTTGATGCAGTAGCGCAGCCCGCCGCGGTTGCGCGGGCCGTCCTTGAACACATGCCCCAGGTGGCTGCCGGCCCCGGCCGAGCGCACCTCGGTGCGCGGGAACAGCATGTGGAAGTCCCGCTTGGTGACGACATCGCCGATCGGTTTGGTGAAGCTGGGCCACCCGGTGCCGCTGTCGAACTTGTCGACCGAGGCGAACAGCGGCTCCCCGGAGACCACGTCGACGTAGATGCCCGGCTCGTGGTGGTCCCAGTACTCGCCGGTGAACGCCCGCTCGGTCCCGCCGCGCTGGGTGATCCGGAACTGCTCCGGCGTCAGGTGCCCGGTGTCCAAAGACCTGTCCATAGGCCACCATTGTGCGCCCGCACCGGCTGCCGCGCTGCGTCGGCGAACAGGGGTAACAGACTTGTCACCGCTGCGTCGAAAGTGCGGCTGGATCGAGTTTTCGGCGCACACAGGCTGAATTGTCGATCTCGACGCACTCTGGGTGAGGCCCTGGCCGCCATACTGGTGATCCGATGAACCGCTTCTCCCGCGCCGAGCTCGCCGACGCCTTCGCCACCTTCGAAGCCACCGTCGACGCCGCCGCCCGCAGCCGCGACTGGGACGCCTGGGTGGCCCACTACACCGAGGACGTCGACTACATCGAGCACGCGCTGGGCACCATGAAGGGCCGCGACCAGGTGCGCGACTGGATCTACCGCACCATGACCACCTTCCCCGGCAGCCACATGACGGCGTTCCCGTCGAACTGGCACGTCATCGACGACGACACCGGCCGGGTGATCTGCGAGCTGGACAACCCGATGCGCGACCCCGGCGACGGCACCATCATCAGCGCGACCAACATCTCGATCATCACCTACGCCGGCGACGGCCTGTGGAGCCGCCAGGAGGACATCTACAACCCGCTGCGGTTCCTGGCCGCCGGCATGAAGTGGTGCCGCAAGGCCGCCGAACTCGGCACCCTGGACGACGACGCCGCCGCCTGGATGGCCCGCAACGGGGGACCAGCGTGAAACTCGTCATCGGCGCCAACGGCTTCCTGGGCTCGCACGTCACCCGCCAACTCGTCGACGCCGGCCACGACGTGCGGATCATGGTGCGCGAGCAGGCCAACACCGTCGGCATCGACGACCTGAAGGTCACGCGGTTCACCGGCGACATCTGGGATGACGACGTCCTGCGCGATGCCATGACCGGATGCGACGACGTCTACTACTGCGTCGTCGACACCCGCGCCTGGCTGACCGACCCCGCCCCGCTGTACCGCACCAACGTCGAGGGCACCCGCAACGTGCTCGACGTCGCCTGCGCGGTGCACGAGCGAAACCCGTTGCACCGCTTCGTGTTCACCAGCAGCTACGCCACCGTGGGCCGGCGGCGCGGACGTGTGGCCTCCGAAGACGACGAGATCGACGAGCGCGGCCTGAGCGACTACGTGCGCACCCGGGTGCTGGCCGAGCGCATGGTGCTCGAGTGCGCCCGCCAGGGCCGGCTGCCCGCGCTGGCGATGTGCGTGTCGACCACCTACGGCACCGGGGACTGGGGCCGCACCCCGCACGGGGCGATCATCGCCGGGGCGGCGTTCGGCAAGCTGCCGTTCGTCCTGGACCGCATCGAACTCGAGGCGGTCGGGGTGGACGACGCCGCACGGGCGATGATCCTGGCCGCCGAGCGCGGCCGGGTCGGGGAGCGCTACCTGATCTCCGAGCGGATGATCACCAACGCCGAGGTGGTTCGCATCGCCGCCGACGCCGCCGGCGTGCCCGCCCCGTCGAAGACCATCCCGCTGCCGATCGCCTACGCGCTGGCCACCCTGGGCACCGCCAAAGGCCGGCTGCGCGGCAGTGACGAGAAGCTCAACCTTAAGGCGCTGCGACTGATGCGCGCCGAGGCCCCCGTCGACCACTCCAAGGCGGTCCGCGAACTGGGCTGGCAGCCCCGGCCGGTCGAGGAGTCCATCGCCGAGGCCGCTCGCTGGTGGGTGAGGCTGCGCGCCGCCCGGCGCTGAGACATCGCCGAGGTTGCCAGCGTGCACACTTCGGCGCCCGCGGCCATCGCTGTGGGACTGAATTGACCCAGCTAGGACCCTTCGCAATACTAGGCGTGTGGAGGGGACGTCCAGCGGGGGCTGGGTTAGCGACGACGACCTTGTCGAGGCCGTTCTGCGTGATCTGGAGGAGGCCGCCGACCGCTGGGAGGCCCTCGTCGCGCAGGCCGAGACCGTCACCTACAGCGTCGAGATGGGCGACATTCGCGCCGTCGCCGACTCCGACGGCAAACTCGTCGGCCTGAGCCTGCACCCCGGTGTCACCACCCACTACAGCCACGGCGAACTGACCGAACGGCTCAACCTCGCCTTCGCCGCGCTGCGCGCCGAGGTCGAGGACGACTACCGGGCCCGCTACGGCGGGGAGCTTCGATGACGAGTACAGGGGGGAACCGCCGGTGCCGCTGAATCTGTCCAACCGGGACCAGAACTCCGGTCACCTGTTCTACAACCGCCGGCTGCGGGCGGCGATCACCCGGTTCTCGGTGCGGATGAAGCACGACGACCGCAAGCAGCAGGCGGCGCTGGCCCTGTCGCTCGTCCTGGTCCTGCTGGGGTGCGCCTGGATGGCGCTGCTGAATGTCATCCGGCCCGCCGGTCTGGCCGGGCGGTCGGCGATCGTCGGAAACCGCGACACCGGCGCGCTGTACGCCGACATCGACGGCCGGCTGCACCCGGCGCTGAATCTGACCTCGGCCCGGCTGGCCGCCGGCAGCGCCGCCGCGCCGGCCTGGGTGAAGGCCGGCGAGATCGCGCGGTTCCCCACCGGCCCGATGATCGGCATCCCCGGAATCCCCGACGAACTCGCCGTCTCCGGCAACCCGGTGTCGGCCTGGACGGTCTGCGACACCGCGCCCGCCCGGGGCAGCGGCGGCGCTACCGTCGTGACGGCCATCGCCGGGGAGCTCGGCGGCGGACGGGCCGAGCCGATGACGCAGTCCCAGGCGCTGCTGGCCACCCATCGCGGGTCGACGTACCTGGTGTGGAACGGCAGACGCACCCGCATCGACCCGGCGGACCGTCCGGTGACCTTCACCCTCGGCATCGACCCGGGCGCGACGCATCCGGTGGAGATGTCCAACGCCGTGTTCGACGCGATGCCGGCCACCGAACCCCTTGTGGTGCCGGTGATTCCGGATGCGGGAAGCCCGTCGCGGATGCTGCCCGGGTCGCTCGTCGGACAGGTGCTGCAGACCAGGGATGCCGACGGCGAGGTCAGCGGCTTCTACGTGCTGCTGGCCGGCGGTGTGCAGAGGGTCACCGCCTTCGTGGCCGACCTGCTCCGCACCGCCGACAGCCGGGGATCCATCGCGCCGCAACTGGTCTCACCGGACACCCTTGTCGGCATCCCCGAGGTCGACGACCTCGACGTCGGCTTCTACCCGACCGGGAAGCTGGAATTCGTCGACTCCGAGGCCAACCCGGTCAGCTGTGTCAGCTGGCGGAAGGGCCGGGGCGATCCGCAGGCCGCCGTCGGCGTCCTGTGCGGCCGCGGCCTGCCGGTGCCGCAGAGCCAGGATGCGCGCATCGTGGAGTTGGTGCGCGACGCCCGCGGCCCGGACTCGGTGGAGGCCAACCAGACCCTGATGCTTCCCGGTGCGGCGAACTTCGTCGCGACCACCAGCGCCGCAGCCGTGTCGGAATCCCGCGAAAGCCTGTACTGGGTCTCCCCGCAGGGGGTCCGGTTCGGTGTCGAGTGGGACCCAACCACGTTGCAGGCGCTGGGAATCGACCCCAGCCGGGCGGTGCAGGCGCCCTGGCCGATCGTCCGCACCTTCGCCGCCGGCCCGGTGATCAGCCGCCCGAACGCGCTGCTGGCCCGCGACTCGCTGGAACCGGCAGCGGCCGGCGCGACGCTGCTACCGCCCGGCGCGGGTCAGGGGTAGGGATGTCCAAGCGCGGCTTCGTGCGGGGTCCCCGCGCGTCCACCCCGACGGTCACCCCGGTGCGGGTCATGGTCGACCCCCCTCTCTCGCTCCCGGAACGCGAACCGCGCAACATCCTGCTGATGATCGCCGCGCCGGCCCTGCTGGTCGGCATCCTCGGGACCCTCGTCGTCATGTACACCTCGGGCGTGCGGTCGCTGCAGTCCGGCTTCTTCGGCCTGATCGGGCTGGTCGGCTTCGGCGCGCTGATGTTCAGCGGCCGGTTCGGCCGCGGACGCCGGATCGGCTGGGGTGAACAGGAAAAGCAGCGCCGCGGTTATCTCCGCCAACTCGACGAGGACCGCGACGAGGTGCAGGCCGCGGCCCGGCTGCAGCGGCGCAGCCAGTTGTTCGTCCACGGCGACCCGCACCGTCTCGACACGGTCATCGGCGGTCCCCGGATGTGGGAGCGCCGACCGGCCGATCCGGACTTCCTCGACGTGCGGCTGGGCATAGGTGTCCAGTCCGCCGCCGAGTCCGCCGTCTCACTGCAGTGGCCGGAGGTTCCCGTCGGCGAGGAGCTCGAGCCGGTGACCGGCCGGGCGCTGCGCGACTTCATCCTGGAGCAGAACAGGATTCGCGACATCGGCAAGGTGCTCAGCCTGCGCTCGCGGCCGGGCTTCAGCTTCATCGGCGAGGACCTCGCCGAACTGCACGCGCTGACCCGCTCGGTCCTGTGCTCGCTGGCGGTCTACCACAGCCCGGCCGACCTCAAGCTCATGGTCGTCACCCGCAGTCCCGAACGGTGGTCCTGGCTGGTCTGGCTGCCGCACAACCACCACGACGAGATGTTCGACGCGTGCGGGCTGCGCCGGCTGGTGTTCACCTCGCCGGCCGAACTCGCCGAGGCCCTCGACGCGGAGTTGCACCGCAAGGGCCGCGGGCCCTGGTCCCCGCCGAGCGGTTCAAGCCCCACCGCGACGCCGTCGGCGGCCGGACCCGGCGGTGCGCCCCCGCTGGGACCGCACTGGGTCATCGTCGACGACAACACCGGCACTCCCGAGCAGTGGGAGTCGGTCACCGGGCAGAAGGGCATGGCCGGGATCACCGTGCTGCGCCTGGCGACCCGGCCGGGCGAAGGCGTCGGCTTCCGCGGCGCCGACGAGCGGTTCGCGCTGCGGGAGGGCCGCCTCCGGCACCGCGAGGCGTTCTACGCGGTGGCCGACATGCTCGCCGAGAGCACCGCCGGGCGCTACGCGCGGGCCCTGGCCCGGTGGTCGCCGGGCACGGCCGAGCGCGCCGGGACCGAAAGCCGGGGCGGGGAACTACTGCGGGCGCTGGGCATCAGCGACCCGCGCAACCTCGACGTCGACCGGCTGTGGTCGGACAGCCGCGGCCGCGGGGATCCGGGCTGGGCGATGATCCCGGTCGGGGTGAAGGTGGGCGGGGACCTGCAGTACGTGATCCTGCGGGCCAAGGACTTCGGCGGCTATGGCTTCCACTCGGTGGTGATCGGGACCTCCGGCTCGGGCAAGTCCGAATACTTCCTGTCGTTGTGCAACGGCATCGCGCTGACGCACTCCCCGGAGAGCTTCATCGTCATCTTCGTCGACATGAAGTTCGAGTCGGCCGCCCAGGATCTGCAGGGACTGCCGCACGTGGCCGCGTCGCTTTCCAACCTGGGCAAGGACGACCGGCACCTCGCCGAGCGGATGCGCAAAGCCATCGACGGCGAAATGGCCCGGCGTTACGCCCTTTTCAAGGCGGCGGGCGCACGGGACGCCAACGAGTACGAGGAGATGCGACTGGCCGGCCGGGATCTGGAGCCCGTCCCCATCCTGCTGGTGATCATCGACGAGTACCTCGAGTTGTTCCACCACCATCCCGAGTGGATCGACCTGGTCATCCACATCGGACAGGAGGGACGCGGTTGCAACGTGTTCTTCACCCTCGGCGGCCAGCGGCTGGACCTGTCCTCGCTGAGCAAGGCCAAGAGCAACATCTCCTTCCGGGTGGCGCTGCGCGCCGAGACGGCCGAGGACTCCCGTGACGTCATCGGCAGCGACGCGGCGCTGCACCTCCCGTCGAGGGAGAACGGCTACGCCCTGCTCAAGGCGGGCCCGCGGGAACTCGATCAGTTCCGCTGCTTCTACGTCTCGGCGCCGTTCGTGGTGCCCCGCGCGGCCGAGACCGCCCGCACGGTGTCGGTCGGCTTCACCCGGCCGCGTTCGCTGACCTGGCAGTACCAGCCGCCGAGCCAGTCCGACGGCCCCGCGCCGGAGGTGGCCGACGAACCCGAACAGCCCGACGAATTCCTCTACCACGCAGACGGATTCAAGCGTAAGAAGCTGCTCGACGTCATCCGCGACTCGCTGGCCTCCCACCCGGCCCGTCCCCCGCACCGGATATGGCTGCCCCCGCTGGAGGTGAGCGCGACCGCCGACGAACTGGTCCGGCTGTGGCGGGGCAGGCCGTGGTGGGACGACTACGGCCGCAATCCCGGCCTGGTGTTCCCCGTCGGCGTCGAGGACTTCCCCGAGGAGCACGCGCAGCGCGTGCACGTCATCGACGCGGAGACCGACAACGTCATGGTGGTGGCGACCGCCCAGCGCGGCAAGTCGACCACGCTGATGACGCTGATCACCACCGCCGCCCTGATGTACACCCCGGAGCGGGTCACCTTCTTCTGCGTGGGCGCGTCGCTGTACCCGGTCGAGGACTACCCGCACGTGGCCGGCGTCGTCAGCGTCACCGACGCCGAGGGGGCGAGTCGAACCATCGCCACGATCGAGGCGGTGATCCGGGCCCGGGAGGCCTCCTTCAAGCGCTACCAGATGGACATCGCGGAGTTCCGGGAGCGCCGGTTCGGGGCGACGGGCGCCCCGACCGACCCGCAGGACACCTTCGGCGACGTCTTCCTGGTGATCGACAACTTCGGCGACCTCTACGAGAAGGACAGCGGCCTGGGGGAGCGGGCGATCGCCATTGCGCGCCAGGGCCTTTCCTACGGCGTGCACGTGATGACCAGCGCCAGCGGCTGGCTGGTCGGCCAGAAGCAGGCGCTGCTCACCGTGGCCAACGCGCGAATCCAGTTGCGGCTGAGCAATCCCGACGAGAGCCAGATGGGAACCGGGATCGAACACCGCAGGGCGGCCCGCCAGACGCTGGACCGGCCCGGCTTCGGCCTCACCCGCACCGGGCACGAACTGCTCGTCGGTGTCCCGGAGATCGCCGCGCCCGACGGCACCCGCGCGGCCACCCGTCAGGTCGGCGCGGTCATCGCGGCCCGGACCGGGGCGGGCCGGGTGCAGACCCTGGCCCGTCTGCCCGCGCGGATCGCCCTGCGCGAGGTCGTCGCCCGCTACGCCGGGACCGCCGAGTCCGCCGATGCGCACAACATCCCCTTCGCGATCGGGGAGAGCGCGCTGCAACCGGTTGCGCTGTCCACCCGCCGGGTCCCCGGTCTGCTGGTGGTCGGCCGGCAGGGCTGCGGCAAGACCACCGCCCTGGCGGCCATCGGGCAGGCGATCACCGCCAGGCTGTCCCCCGAGCAGGCGCAGATCACCATCATCGACCCGAAGACGAGCCTGATCGGCGCGATCCCCGGCACCAACGTGCGGGCCTACGCCTACACCGCCGAGGACATCGACCGGGTGCTCGCCGAGATCGCCGGTCTGGTCGCCGACCGGCTGCCTCCGTCCGGGCTGACCCAGGACGAACTGCTCAAGCGCCGGTCCTGGACCGGCCCAGAGCATTTCGTGCTGATCGACGACGAACACGAGCTGCGTCCCAACGGGCTGGTGGGCAAGCAGGCGGCCACCGCGCCGCTGTGGAACCTGATCGAGCGGGGCCGGGAGGTCGGCCTGCACGTCGTCGCCGGCCGGCTACCCGGCAACTGGGCCGGTGTGTCGGCGATGAGCCCGTTCCTGCAGAAGCTCACCGGATCGCGCGCCCCGACGCTGTACATGGACAACGACCCGCAGGCCGTGAAGGTGTTCGGGCGGATCGGCGCCCAGCAGCTGCCGCCCGGCCGGGGGCTTCTGGTGAGCTCCGAGGGGATCATCGAGGGCGTCCTGGTGGGCACCCCGGACGGCGGCTGATCAGGACTCGAGCTGGGCGGCGGTGCGCGACTGCAGATGCGGCCGGATCATCTCGGCGACGATGCGCTGATGGTCGGGGTGGTCGCGGTAGGCGATGAAGGACTCCCGGTCCTCGAAGGTCGCGACGATCGCGAAGTCGTAGGCCTCCGGTGACAGCCCGGCGTCGGACCCGCACAGGTAACCGCGCACGCCGTCGAAGCGGGCGACCAGGCTGCGCAGCGCGCCGGCGATGCCGGCGGCGTCGACGTCGGCGGAGTTCCACTTGAACATCACGATGTGGGTGAAGGCCATGGCTTCACTGTAGGAACCGGAGCGCGGACCGCGACGCGTGCGGTAGAAACGGGGCCTATGGCCGCCGACACCATCCTGCAAGCCTCCGCCATCATCACCATGGACGAAGCCCGCCCCCGGGCCCGCGCCCTGGCCTTCGACTCCGCGACCGGGCGGATCACCGCGATCGGCTCGCTGGCCGAGGTTCAGGCCGCCGCCCCCGGGGTGGCGGTGACCGACCTGGGCAGCACCGTGCTGATGCCCGGTTTCGTCGAACCGCACAGCCACCCGCTGCTGTCCGGGATGGCGACCCAGGACCCGGCCTACTGGGTCTCGCCCAACGTCGGGGTCAACACCTGGGAGGACGTCAAGGCGGTCTTCGCCAAGGCGGACAAGGAACGGCCTGCCGGCCAGCCGCTGGTGTTCAACGGCGTGGACCGCCTGCTGCAGCAGGCGCCGCTGCCGACCCGGGAGGTGCTCGACCCGATCTTCCCGTCCCGGCCGGTGATCGTCGTCGACAACTCCGGTCACGGCCTGTACTTCAACAGTGAGACCATCAAACTGCTGGGCTGGGCGGACGGGAAAGCCCCGGCGGACCCGGTGGGCGGCAGCTTCGGCCGCGAGGCCGACGGCGCCAGTGACGGAACGGCTTTCGAGTCCGGCGCGATCATGCAGGTGATCGGCGCCGTGCTGCCCAAGGCGATCCCGCACCCGCTGCACTCGGGGGCGCTGTTCTACAAGCTGATGGCGCAGTGCGGCATCACCTCGACCTCCGAGCACACCTACAACTCGCGGCAGTACCAGGCCTACGCCGGGCTGGCGTCGGTCCCCGGCTGCCCGCTGCGGCTGCACCTCTATCACATGTCGATCGAGCCCGACGCGGGCGCCGACATCACCTTCCCCAACCCCGAACTGGTCCGCAAGGTGGGTATCAAGCTGTGGGCCGACGGCTCCCCGTGGATCGGCAACGTCGCGATCTCCTTCGAGTACCTGGACAATCCGACCACCCGCACCGCGCAGATCGAACTCGGGCCGCGCGGCGAGGCGGAGATGAACTACACCCGGGCCCAGCTCGACGCGATCCTCGACGAGTTCGTCCCGACCGGATACCAGATCGCCTTCCACTGCAACGGCGACGTCGGGTTCGACGTGGTGCTCGACGCCTACGCCCGCGCGCTGGTGAAGTTCAACCTGCTCGGCTCGGACCACCGCTGGCGCGTCGAGCACCTCGGCGCGGCCCGGCGGGACCAGTTCGAACGGGCGGCGTCGCTGGGGGTGACCTGCTCGCTGAGCCCGTTCCAGTACATCTACTGGGGTGATCTGCTCGACGGGGTGATGTTCGACTCCGAGTACGGCTCGCAGTGGCAGCGCTTCCGCGACGCCTTCGAGGCCGGCGTCACCCCCAGCTACCACAACGACGGCTCGGTCTGTCCGCCGCACCAACTGCTCAACGTCCAGCACACCGTGATGCGCACGACGGTGAACGGCACCGTGCACGGCGCCAATCAGGCTGTATCCCTTGACGATGCGCTCAAGGCCATCACCATCAACGGGGCCTATCAGCTTCAGCGCGACCACGAGATCGGGTCGCTGGCGGTGGGCAAGTACGCCGATCTGGTCGAACTGTCGGCCGACGTCTACACCGTCCCGGTCGATCAGATCGTCGAGAAGGTCAAGGTTCTGGGCACCTGGGTCGGCGGCCGGAAGATCGACATCGACGCCTACATCGCCGCGGTCAAGGCGATGGACCCGACCGAGCACCAGGCACTGGCCGCCGAGGCGGGCAAGCGCACCTGCTGCTAGTGCCGCCCGTCCGGGGTCAGCAGCGCCACGGCCTCGGCGCGGTGGCGTCCCTTCCAGAGCCACCGCCACCGCCACCCGGCGTTCCGGGCCATGCCGACGACGGCGTCGCGGTCGGCCGGGAAGTCGCAGGCGCTCATGTGGGCCACGATCGACTCCCGTGACTCCCGGTCGAGTGCGGTCCAGCCGGTGCGGATCCGCTCGGCGTACCGGGCGGCGTAGTCCGGCAGCGATTCACCGGGTTCCCGAAAGACGTCGGCCCACACCAGGATTCCGTCGGGACGGACACGGCGCCGAAGCGAGGACAGGAACTGCGCCTTCTCCTCGTCGGTCAGGTGGTGCAGCACCAGGGCGGCGTGCACGATGTCGAACCCGGGCCCGTCGCCGTCGCCGTCGACGACGTCGCGGATGTCGCCGTGCCGGAACTCCGCCGGGAACCCGGTCTCGCCCAGCGCCGCTCGCGCCGCCGGCAGCACGTTCGCAGCCGAGTCCACCCCGAGGTAGGCGCCCAGCGGCAGGCCCCGCAGCACCGGGGCCATCAGCGCCAGGTCACCGCAGCCCAGGTCGAGCAGCCGGGCCCGCCCGGCGCGCCCTGGGTGATCGGCCAGCCAGGACTGCATCGCCTCCGCGCACGCCGCCGTCAGCCCGCGGTGCTCCATCCAGTCGCGGTCGACCACGCTGCGGTAGGTCTGCCACTGACGCTCGAACAGATCCACGCTCGCGAGGGTAGACGCCCGCCCGGCAACCGCCATGTGTTAACCACCCGTTCTTGCTATGTTCACCTGGCATACCGCCAGGGGAGAGTCGATGGAAGTCGGGCTGATCATCGCCATCGGCTTCGCCATCACCTTCGCCCTGACCAACGGTTTCCACGACGCCTCCAACGCCATCGCCACCCTGGTGGCCACCCGCGGCGCCTCCCCGGGGCAGGCGGTCGCGCTCTCGGCGGTGTTCAACATGGCCGGCGCGGTGCTGCTGGGCACCGCGGTCGCCGACACCATCGGCAAGATCGTCACCGTCCCGCAGCCTCAGATGGTCGCCGTCGTCGGAGCCGGCCTGGCCGGGGCGACCGGCTGGAACCTGCTCACCTGGTTGCTGGGGCTGCCGTCGTCGTCGGGGCACGCACTGGTCGGCGGGCTGGTCGGCTCGGCCGTCGCCGACGGCGTCCTGTCCGGCTCGGGCGGGCTGAAGTCGGTTCGGTGGGGCGGCTTCGAGGGCTGGCACCCGACCGGGGTGATCGGCGTCCTGGTCGCCCTGTTCATCTCCCCGCCGTTGGGCTTCGCCGTCGCGTTCGGACTGCTGCGTCTGCTGCGCGCGCTGTCACGCCGCTGGACGACGCGCTGGGCGGTGCCGGTTCGCGGCGCGGGATGGGTTGCGGCAGCCGGACTTTCGTTCAGTCACGGCGGCAACGACGCCCAGAAGTCGATGGGGGTTATCGCCGCCCTGCTGCTGGCGTCGGGGCACACCGCCACGATGACCGTCCCGCTGTGGGCCAAGGTGGTCACCGGTGTCGCGCTGACCATGGGCACCGCGCTGGGCGGCTGGCGCATCGTCAAGACCATCGGCCGGCGCATCTTCAGCCTCACCCCGCTGGACTCCGTCACCAGCCAGGCCACCTCCACCGCGGTCATCCTGGGCGCCTCACTGGTCGGCGCCCCGGTCAGCACCACCCAGGTGGTGGCCTCCTCGGTGGTCGGGGTGGGCGGCGGCCGCCGGCGCTGGAAACACGTGCGCTGGCAGATCGTCCGCGAAATGGGGGTGGCCTGGCTGACCACCATTCCCGCGTCAGCACTGCTGGCCATCCTGGTCCTACTCGTCTGGAGAGCAACATCATGAGTCCCTCGGCCCGCTGGTTCCTTCCCCAGACCCCCGACGTCGTCGGCATGCTGCAGAAGCAGGCCGAGATCACCCAGGCCGGCATGGACGCCTTCGCCCGGTGGGCGGCCGGTGACCACGCGCGCGCCGAGGAGGTCCGTGCCGCCGAGCACGAGTGCGACCGGGTGCGCCGCGAACTGGTCGACGCCGTCAGCGAGGCCTTCACCACGCCGATGCAACCCGAGGACCTCTTCCAGCTGTCCCGCGATCTGGACAAGGTGATCAACGGCGCCAAGAACACCGTGCGCGAGTCCGAGGCGATGAAGGTCCCGCCCGACCCGGCGACCGCCGAGATGGCGGTGCTGCTGGCCGAGGGCGTCGGGCACCTCCGCGCCGCGTTCGACGCCATCGACGACCACCGCGGCAAGTCGGCGATCTCGGCCACCGACGCGGCCGACGCCGCGGTGAAGTCGCAGCGGAACCTGGAGCGCACCTACCGGCAGGCGGCCGGGGATCTGCTGGAGGTGACCGACATCAGCGTCGTGGTCGCCCGCCGCGAGTTCTACCGGCGCATCTCGGCGATCTCCGACGACATCGTCTCGGTCGCCGACCGGATCTGGTACGCGCGGGTGAAAGAATCCTGACGTGCCGACCGCGTTCCGGGCGAGTGTGGCCGTCTGCCTCGCCGCGAGTGTTCTCGGCGCGTGCCGGGCGGCCCCGGAGCCGGCCCCGCCCCTGTCCGGCGCCGCCACCACCGACGTCAGCGCGCCGCCGGCCGGCGAGATCGCCCACCTGAGCGGGGTGCGGCTCACCCCGGAAGCCGGTTACGACCGCCTCGAACTGCGCTTCACCGACCGGGTGCCCGGCTACACCGTCGGCTACCGGCCGCTGCCGGCCCGCGCCGACGCCTCCGGGTTCGAGATCCCACTGCCGGGCGCGGCCGCGCTGGTGCAGATCACCCTCACCCCGGCCACCGCCGAGGGCTGGGGCGGCGGGCCGCGCACCTATCCCGGGCCGCCCGCGGTCAGCGCTGCCACCGCCTCGGTCACCGAGGCGAAGGCCGCCGGCGATTTCGAAGCCGTCCTCACCTGGGTGGCGGGGCTCCGCGCCACGGTGCCGTTCCGGGTTCAGGCGCTGGACTCCCCGCCGCGGCTGGTCGTCGACTTCGCCCGCTGACCGGCCCGCCGAACGTGTCTCGGTTCGCTCTCGGTTGGCTCCCGGTTCGGCCGCGACCGGCTTCGCGGCACCGGCAGCCCGGTCGCGCCCCGTTACGATCACCGCGACGACTTGAAGGGTCTCCCATGCTGAAGAAGACGCTTGCCACCGCTGCGGCGCTGCTGTGCCTGCCACTGGCCGCGCCCGCCCGCGCCGTTCCCACGCCCGCGCCCGCCCCGGCTGCCCAGTCCACCCAGTGGATCGTGGTCGGCGTGCCCGCCGCGGACGCGACCAGTGGAACGCTGACCGCGTTCCAGAAGGTCGGCGGGCAGTGGAAGGTGGTGCTCGGTCCGACCAAGGCGATGGTCGGCGACGTCGGCGTGGGAGCCGGTGCCGACGGCGTGCACCGCACCCCGGTGGGCACCTTCAGCTTCGACCAGGCCTTCGGCCGCGAGCCCAACCCCGGCACCAAGATGCCCTACTTCCAGGCCACCGCGCAGGACTGGTGGGACGAGGACGCCGGTTCGCCCACCTACAACACCCATGTGCGCTCGGCGTCCAACCCCTCGGCCATCACCGAGAACCTCTACGACTCCGGGCCGGTGTACGACTACGCGGTCAACATCGCGGTCAACCCGCAGCGCATCCCCGGCAAGGTGTCCGGGATCTTCCTGCACGTCACCGACGGCACCCCGACCTGGGGCTGCGTGGCCATCGGCCGCGACGAGATGCGCTCGGTGCTGACCTGGCTCGACCCGGCCCAGACGCCCCAGATCACCATCGGCGTCGGCGAGCCGTCGCTGGTCGCGAATAGGTCGTAACCGCACCCGCGGATAGCCTGGGAGGCGTGCCGCGACACGCTTCCCGACGCGACGTCCTCAGGTACACCGTCCCGGCCGTCCTCTCGGCGGTGGCCGGCGCGGCTGCGCTGAGCGCGGCGACCGGTGCGCCCCGGGCCCGCGGCGAGGGCCTGATGCTCATCGACTTCGCCACCCGCCTCGTGCAGCCCGCCCAGATCAAGGCCGCCGGTTACGCCGGTGCGCTGGTGTACGTCTCGCAGTTGCGGCCCGGCGCCACCTTCGACTTCAAACCGGTGACCCGCGAGTTCACCGACGGGATGCGGGCCCTGGGGCTGCACGTCGTCAGCTGCTACCAGTACGGCAAGCCGGGCTGGGTCAACTCGCCCTCGGACTTCACCCGCGGCTACGACGGCGGGGTGGCCGACGCGCGGACCGCGCTCGCGCTGCACGCGGCCGCCGGCGGCCCGCCCACCGCTCCGATCTTCTTCAGCGTCGACGAACCGCTGGACTACCAGACCTGGAAAAGCCTGGGGCTCACGTGGTTCCAGGGCCTCAATTCCGTCATGGGGGTGCCCCGCACCGGGATCTACGGCGGGGTGAACGAGCTGGCGTGGGCCATCGCCGACGGCGTGGTCGGGGCGTCCACCACCCCGGGCTACCGCTGGGCGTGGCAGAACCGGGCCTGGTCGGGCGGCAAGCGCGCGCCCGGCGCGGTGCTGTTCCAGCGCGAGGTGGTCACCGCCAGCGACCCCGGCGCGCTGATCGACGGGGTCAGCGTCGACGTCGACGACGTGCTGGCACCCGACTTCGGCCAGTGGGACCTGGCCCGGTGAGCAGCCGGTGGGGGCTGGCTCTCGGGCTCGGCCTGGGTGCGACCGTCCTGTGCGGGCACGGGGTGGCCTCGGCGGCCCCCGATTCCGAATCCGGCTCGGGCGCAACGGTGTCGGCGTCCGCCCGCCCGGTGCGGGCGGCCGCGGTGCGGGCACTCGCGAACCCGCCCCGCCGGGTGCCGCGCGCCGTGCGCACCGCCCCGGCCGCCGGGGCCGTGCGCCCCGCCGGGGCCGCCGGGTCGGTCACTCCGGCGCCGCGTCCCCGCCGCACCGCCGTCCCGTCGGTGACGGTCGACATACCGCCGATGCCGGTCAGCAAGACGCGGGCGTTCGAGGTCTCGCAGCCGGCCATCACCGAGGCCGCCACCGTCTACGTCGCCGCCGGAGGCGACCCCGCGGACTCCCCGCGCTTCTTCTTCGGCGACCTGGCCACCTCAAGCCTGGACCGGTTGGCCTCCGAGAAGCTCAGCCGGGAACGGGTGCGCGTCGAGATGGGCAACCTCGCGGTGTCGGGCTACTTCGGCGGAATCTGGTTGCGCGACAACCTGCGCGCCGCACCGGACGGACCCGTCCGCGCGGGCTCTCCCCCGCCGGGCGGGGTCGTCTCCGCGCTCGGCCTGCGGATGTTCAGCGGCCTGGCCGGCGGCCTGAGCGGGCTGAGCCGGGCGCCGCTGCTGTCCAAACCCGCCGCGCACGCCTCGGTTCCGGTGCTGCTCACCCTCTACGGCTACAACAAGGGCTATCTGGAGTACGTGCTGGACAACCCGCCGCCCGGGGTGCCCTCCATGCGGGACACGCTGACCTGCAACGGTTTCCTGGACTGCAACTCATCTCTGGTCGACCTGGAGATCGCCAACCGCTACGACGGCGCGCTGGTCGACCTGGCCCACCCGCCGACCCTGCGCTGGGCGCAGATGAAGGCGTGGTCGAGAGTGCTGGAGCTGACCACCGGGCTCGGTCGTTTCGTCTGGCAGATCATCGGGGCGCAAGGGTTCTCGCCGACGTCCTACACCGCACTGGTGGACCTCAGTTCGGCCTACCTGATGATCGGCAAGGCCGCCACGCTGGCCAGTATGCAGGGCTGGGCCGGCCGTGACACCGACGTCGCCTCCACGGCGTTGCTGCTTCAGGCCGGCCTGTGGATGTGGTCGGGCTCCTACTTCTCCGGATTGGCCTCGAACGCCCCGCGCGGCACCATCCCGTCCATCGTCGTGTCCTGATCGTCGCCGTGTGCGGCGACCGCGAGCGGCTGCCAGCGTTCCCACTCCGCCAGCCGGCCGGCGTATTCGGTTGCCGCCCAGTCGAATGCGTGCCGTCCCAGGAACACCCGCCGCGGCGGATCGGCGGCGTCCACGATCGCCAGCAGCGCCGTCCGGGCCGCCTCCGGGCGCCCGAGGTCGACCCTGCGTTCCCGGCGTGCCGACTCGAACTGCGCGCGCTGGGACTCGTAGGCGGCCAGCGGCCGGGTGTGCGGGGCGGCGGTGATCCAGTCGGTGTCGAAGCCGCCCGGCTCGACCAGCGTCACCCTGATGCCGAACGGTTCGACCTCCCCGGCCAGCGCCTGGGTCATCCCCTCCAGCGCCCACTTCGACGCGTGGTAGATCCCCAGGTTCGGGAACGCCAGGACGCCGCCGATCGAGGACACCTCGATGATGTGCCCGCCGCGCCGGTCCCGCAGATACGGCAGCGCTGCCTGGGTGACCCACAGCGGGCCGAAGAAGTTGGTGTCCATCTGGGCACGCGCCTCGGCTTCGGAGAGCTCCTCGACGAACCCGTACTGCCCGTAGCCGGCGTTGTTGACCACGACGTCGAGGTGGCCGAACCGGTCGTGCGCGGTCTCGACCGCCGCGAAGCACGCCGCCCGGTCGGTGACGTCGAGCGTCACGGGCGCGAACGCGTCGCCGTAGCGGCCGGCCAGATCGGTCAGCGCGGCCGTGTCGCGCGCCGTCGCCGCGACCCGGTCGCCGCGGTCCAGGGCCGCGACGGCCCACTGCCGTCCCAGGCCCCGGGAGGCGCCGGTGATGAACCAGACTCGGCTCTGCGCCGGAGTGCCCGCTGGAGTACTCATCGGGGGAAACCTATCGCCTGCTGATCAGCAGGATGGTGCCGGCGGCGGTGGCCGCGCCCAGGGCGAAGATCGCCACGAAGCCGATCTCCGACGGGTGGCCGTCGGCCCCGGGGGCCATCAGCACCCCGACCAGCGCCGCCGCGACCGACGCGCCCACCTTGCGGACGATGGCGTTGAGGCTGGTGGCCACCGCCGTCTCGTCCGCACCCACCTGCTCGACGATCAGCACCGGCAGGGCGCCGTAGGCCAGGCTGATGTAGGCGTTGGTCAGCAGCCCGGCGGTGATCACTTGCCAAGGGGCCGAGTGCCATCCGATCAGCATGGTGAAACCGATCAGGCCGGCCGTCGCGCCCGCGATCACCACGTTGCGCGCCCCGAACCGCTCGATGAACCGGCCGCTGGCCAGTGCGGTCACCGCCGCGGCCAGCGCGCCGGGCAGCAGGAACTCCAGGCTGGTGTCCAGCAC
>NZ_JBJTJF010000071.1:0-2896 GCF_046095365.1 Mycobacterium sp. | reverse complement strand
GTGTAGAGCAGCGCGGCCGCTCCGGCGAGCATGCCGCCGATCAGGAACGTCCGCAGGATGATGCGCTCCCGGGACACCCCCATCAGCGTCGCCGTGGTCGGGTCCTGCGCGACGGCCCGGATGCCGCGGCCGAATTTGGTGCGGTTGATCGCCAGATCGGTCAGCAGAGCCAGCACCAGTGCGGAAGCCACGATCACCAATGTCACGTTGGACACCGTCGCACCGAAGACGTGGAACTGGGTCTTGGGCTGCACCAGGATGATCGGCTGCTGGGCGTTGCTGCCGCCGTAGCCCTTCAGGATCTTCGGCAGCACGAAGTGGACGAACTCCTGCAGCACGAACGACATGCCGATGGCGGTGATGAGGAATGTCAGCGACCGCGCGTTTCGCCGGCGCAGCGGTCGGTAGGCCACTGCCTCCAAACCGATTGCGGCCGCGCCGGACACCGCCATGGCGAACAGCATGGCGACGCCGAGATAGCCGATGGTCAGTCCCACCCCGCGGTTGTAGGCGTTGCCGCTGGGAGTGAATCCCAGGATCATGTCCAGGCAGAAGTAGGCGCCGAACATGCCGAGCATGAAGATCTCGGAGTGCGCGAAGTTGATCAGCCGCAGCACACCGAAGACCAGCGTGTAGCCCACCGCCACGAGCGCGTAGATCGCCCCCCAGGCCAGACCGTCGATGGTCAGCTGCCAGAAGCCCGTTCGCAGGTTGGTGACGTTGAATCCGATGTCACCGGCCAGGCAGGCGTACTGGCTGAGGCACTCCCCGATCATCAGTGGCGGCTACTGAACCTTGTAGATCCAGATCAGGTTCGAGGTGAGCTCTCCGTTGTCGGTCCACTTGTACTTGCGCGCAACACCCTGACCCTCGTATTGCGTCACGAAGTTCAGCATCGCCTCGCGGGTGACCGCCCCGGAGTCGATTCCCTTGAGCAGGATCGCGGCCAGGTCGTAGGCCTCCAGGCTGTAGGTGCCGGGGGCCTGGCCGAAGGACTTGGTGTATTCGTCGGCGAAGGCACCGGTGGCCGGGCCGCACGGGCAGGACAGCACCGCACCCTTGGCGGCCTCCCCCGCTGCCTTGACGAACTGCGGATCCTTGATGCCGTCGGGCCCGGCGAACAGTCCGGTGTAGCCGGCCTCGCGGAGCTGCTGCAGAAGCAGCGCGGCCTCGGTGTAGTAGCTGGCGTAGACCACCGCGTCGGGCTTCTGGCCCATGATCTGGGTCACCGCAGCCGAGAAGTCCTTGTCACCCTTCTTGACCGAGATGTTGCAGGCCGTGTCGGTGATCGGACCCAGCGTCTCGCGCACCGCCTTGGCCTGGCCGATGCCTGCATCGGTGCTGTCGTCGACGACGCAGGCCTTCTTGATGCCCAGGGTGTTCTTCAGGTAGTTGGCCAGCGACGGGCCCTGCACGCCGTCGCTGGACAGACCCCGGAAGAACGTCTTCCAGCCCTGCCCGGACAGCGCGACGTTGGTCGCCGACGGCGTGAGCGCGACCAGCCCGGCTTGGTCGAACACCTCGCCGGTGGCCTTGGTCTCCCCCGACCAGGTCGGCCCGACCAGCCCGAGGATGGACGGGTCGTCGACGATCCGCGGGGCCACCCCGGTCGCCTTCTGCGGATCACCCTCGGTGTCGAAGGTCTTCAGTTCCACCTGGCAGTCGGGGTTGGCGGCGTTGTGCTGCTCGACAGCCAGTTCCGCGCCGTTGCGGACGTTGGCCCCGAACGGTGCGTCGGGTCCGGTCAGCGGGCCGGCCATCGCGATGGCCGCCGGATTGCAGTTGGCCTTGCCGTCACCGACCGGGTTGAGCGGGGCGGCGGCCGCCTCGGCCGCCACCGCGCCGCCGTCCTGGCCGATCTGGACCTGTTCGACGATCTTCAGTTCACCCGGGGCGGCGCCGTCCTCCGGCTTGGACTGCTTGGCGCATCCGGCCATGCCGAGCACCGCAAGACCGGCGGCGCCCGCCGCGATCATCTTCCGCGTCCGCGTACCGCGCATGTTCCACCTCCGGGTCTTCTGACGTCAGGGACGAGCCATCAAGCCCCTAGAACATAGCCGAACGCGCGCGGTATCCAGGACCCGGCGCGGCGGGTTACTGGACCTTGTAAATCCAGATCAGGGTCGTGGTGAGTTCGCCGGTGTCGCCCCACTGGTACTTGCGTGCCACACCCTGGCCCGCGTACTTCTTGGCGAAGTCAAGCAATGCCTCGCGGGTGACCGCCCCGGAGTCGATTCCCTTGGCCAGGATCGTGCCCAGGTCGTATCCCTCGGTGCTGTAGGTGCCCGGCGCCTGGCCGATCTTCTTGGTGTACTCGTCGGCGAACGCCGCACTGGCCGGGCCGCACGGGCAGGACAGGATGGCGTCCTTGGATGACGAGCCGGCCTGCTTGACGAACTCGGGATCCTTGGTGCCGTCGGCGCTGGCGAACTTGCCGGAGAAGCCGGCGTCGCGCAACTGCTGGACGAAGGGGGCCGCCTCGGCGTAGTAGCCGCTGTAGAACACGGTGTCCGGCGAGGCGCCCTTGACCTGGGTCACCGCGGCGGAGAAGTCCTTGTCACCCTTCTTGACGGAGATGTTGCAGGCCGCGTCGGCGACCGGGCCGAGGGTGTCGCGCACGGCCTTGGCCAGCCCGGACCCGTAGTCGGTGCTGTCGTCGACGACGCAGACCTTCGCGTCGCCGAGGGGGTTCCGGATGTAGTTGGCGACCGAGGGGCCCTGCACCCCGTCGTTGGCCAGGCCGCGCAGGAAGGTCTTCCAGCCCTGCTCCGACAGCGTCACATTGGTGGCCGAGGCGGTCGCCGCGGCCAGGGCCGCCTGGTGGGTAACTACGGCGGTGGCCTTGGTCTCCCCGGAGAACGCCGGGGCGATCAGGCCGAAGATCGCGGGGTCGTCG
>NZ_JBJTJF010000070.1:0-12277 GCF_046095365.1 Mycobacterium sp. | reverse complement strand
CGCCCGGCCCCCCCCCCCCCCCCCCGCCCCCGCCCGCCCCCCCCCCCCCGGCGGGCCCGCCGCCCCGGCCCCCCCGGCCCGCCCCCGCGCCCCCCCCGCCCCCCCCCCCCCCGGCCGCCCCCCCGGTCGGCGGGCGGCGGGGGGATGGGATCGACCGCGGCGACCGCGGCCGGACCGGCGGGCGCGGCGGCACGGGCCCGCCGGTTGGAGGCCGCCCGACGCGGCAGGGCGCGCTGCTCTGTTCCGGTCCGTGCGGTCCGCGGTGCCTGCTCGGCCGTTGCCGCCGAGGCTGCCGGGTCGGCGTTCACCGCCGGATCGGCCGGGGCGGCCGCTGCCGCCGGCGCGACACCCGCGGCAACTGCGAAGCCGACCCACACGGCCGCGCTCACGCCCCAGGACCATCGGACCCAGCCGGCCATTGTCCTCCCCGATCCGTTTGCTCTGCGTTGCGGTAGAAGCCTAGAGCACGCGATCTGGTTGACGGAATCGTTGCTGGCGAGGTTGCGGGTCTGACCCGGCGCCCTCGAGTGGACGTTCCCCCGGGTGGCGTCTCGGGCCCGGCCGATATGTCGTACCCCGCCGCTAGCGTGCGCTCATCCGAGACGGGAGGGCTGCCGGGGGATGGGGAAGAGAAAGAAGTCGTCCGACGACGGCGCCGCAGCGGGCTTCGTGATCCTGCTGCTGCTGTGGCTGGTCGTGAAGTTCATCTGGTGGATCGTGGCCGGGCTCGTGCTGGTCGGGCTGTTCTACCTCGCGCGGGCGGTCGTCCGGCAGGACCGGCGGCGGCGGGAGCTCTACGCGCAGTGGTGCGCGGCCATCTGTGCCCGCGCCGACCAGCAGCACAACTGGGCGCTGAGTGGCGACGACCGCGGGATCTACGGCGTCGAGGGAGCCCAGCTCATGCGAGAGATCCGCTCCGTCGACGGGCAGCGACGCAACGTCTCCGGGTAGGTCTCCGGGTAGGTCTCCGGGTAGGTCGCCGGGTAGCCCTCAGACGAACCGCGAAGCCGCGTCCGCGTCGATCACCCGTCCGCTGCGAACCTCCGCACCGCCCGGGCGCCATCCCACAACCGTGAGATACAGGCCCAGCAGAGCCAGGATCGCGTAGGCGACGCGCCATATCGCGCCGGTCCCGATGACCGCGTTCGCCGCCGACATCAGAGCCGCGGGGAAGGCCAGCAGCAGGATGCCGCGCGCGACCATCAGCCAGCCCAGCGCCGAGATGATCACCGCCGGCGGGTTGGTCCAGTAGGGGTGCAGCCCGACGACGATCAGGCCGAGCAGCACGGTGATCGCCCCGCCGAACCAGGGCCAGACCGGGCTCGCCTCGACGTCCGAGAGCAGCTTCTGCATGTCCGGTGCACGCACCGCGGCGGTGATCGGCACCACAAGAAGGTAGGGGCCGATCACCCGGGCGAACATACGCGTCGTGGTGTTCATGGTGCGGGCATTCCCATCGGTCGGGTCGGCTAAACCCCATATACCCTCGCAGACAACCGCAACGGAAAGGCCGTGATGACCGACGACGCCGCAGGATGCTGCCAGCCACACCCCGTCAACGCCGCGAGGGTCTCGCTGGGCGGCGTCGCCCCCGCCGACCGGGCCGCCCGGCCGCGTCGGCGCGAAACCGGCGGCAAAGCAGAGCTTCTCGTCACCGGCTCGCTGATCACCCTCGACGACAACCGGCCCCGGGCCGAGGCGATGGCGATCGCGGGCGGGCGCATCCTGGCCGTCGGCTCGCGCGCCGACCTGGAGAGCTTCGTGGGCCCCGCCACCAAGACCCTGGAGCACTCGGCAGGCACGATCCTGCCCGGCCTGGTCGAGCCGCACCTGCACCTGGTTTCCTCGGCGCTGGTCTTCAGCGGGGTGGACTGTTCGCCGTACACCAACAAGAGCCTCGACTCGGTGCTGGCGGCGCTGAAAGCCGCCGCGGCCAGGACGCCGGCCGGACAGGCCGTCGTCGGTCAGCTCTACGACCCCAGTCTGCTGCCCGGCCAGCCCGACCTGACCGCCGACCTGCTCGACGGGATCTCCGCGACGGCGCCGATCGTGGTGATGAACGCCTCCCAGCACTTCTTCTACGTCAACTCCGCCGCCTACGCCGCGGCGGGGATCACCGCGGCGACCCCCAACCCGCCGGGCGGGGACTACGGCGCGCGCAACGGGAAACTCACCGGCATCGTCGCCGAGAACGCCGCGATGCTCAGCTTCATCAAGGTCCTGCCCAAGCTCACCCCGGAGGTGATGGCCAAGGCCATCACCGGAATCGCCGGCATGGCGGCCAAGCAGGGGGTGACCTACGTCCACGAGGCCGCGACGGGGGCCATCGCCGGGGTGGCCGAGGTCGACCTGCTGCACCAGACCTTCGCCCAGCCGGGCTTCCCGGTGCGCGGCTCGCTGTCGCTGTGGGGCGAGCACCTCGGCGACTTCGTCGCCGCGGGCCTGGTGCCCGGCTCCGGGGACGACCGGCTGCGCAGCCAGACCGTCAAGTGGGTGTCCGACGGATCCAACCAGGGCTACACCGGCTACATGCGGCAGAACTATCTGGGCCGCGACACCCGCGGCATGGCCAACTTCACCCCCGAGCAGCTGACGGCGAACTTCGCTAAGACCCTGACCGCCGGCTGGCCGATCATGGTGCACGCCAACGGAGATGCGGCACTGGACATGGTGACCGCGGCGTTCTCCTCGGTGGCCACGCTGCCGTCCTGGAACGCGGCGAACCGGCATCGCATCGAGCACTGCTCGCTGCTGCACGACGAGCACATCGCCACCATGGCATCGCTGGGGGTGACGCCGAGTTTCCTGATGAACCACGTCCGGCTGTGGGGCCGGGTGATGCGCGACGACATTCTCGGGCCTGAGCGCGCCGACCTGCTCGACCGGTACGCCTCGGTGGTCAAGGCGGGTCTGCGCGCCAGTTTCCACTGCGACTTCTCGGTGTCGCCGATCGGCCCGCTGAACTACGTCGCCACCGCCGCCGCCCGCACCATGGCCGACGGGGGCGAGGTGCTCAACGCCGCCGAACGGGTCAGCGTGGCCCAGGCGATCAGGGGCAGCACCATCGACGCGGCCTGGATGTGCCACGCCGACGAGGTGGTCGGCTCGCTGGCCGCCGGCAAGGCGGCCGACTTCGTCCTGCTCGGCGGAGACCCGCTGGCCCACGAGGCCGACCCGGACGCGGTGCGGGAGATCCCCGTGCTGGCGACCTACTCCGACGGAGTGTCGGTTCACTCTGCGTAGGCCAGCAAATGTTCACCCAAGTCGATCCGGAATCCGCTGCCGGGGGTCTAACCTGAGGCTCGGACGCCTGTTCCGCCCCAGACCAGAGGAATCAGCATGGCCAGTCCCGCTATCCCCGCCCGCCGGCCGCGGGTCGTCGTCATCGGCTCCGGATTCGGCGGCCTCACCGCGGCGAAAGCCCTGAGGCGCTCCGACGTCGACGTCACGCTGGTGGCCAAGACGACCAGCCACCTGTTCCAGCCGCTGCTCTACCAACTGGCCACCGGCATCCTGTCGGCCGGCGACATCGCGCCGACCACCCGGCTGGTCCTCAAGCGCGTCAAGAACTGCCAGGTGCTGCTGGGCGACGTCGACACCATCGACCTGAACGAGCGCATCGTGGTGTCCCGGTTGGGGACGATGGAAACGGTGCTGCCCTTCGACTACCTGGTGGTGGCCGCCGGCGCGCAGCAGAACTACTTCGGCAACGACCACTTCGCCACCTTCGCCCCCGGTATGAAGACCATCGACGACGCGCTGGAACTGCGCGGGCGCATCCTGGGCGCCTTCGAGGCGGCCGAGGTCACCACCGACCCCGAGGAGCGCACCCGCCGGCTGACCTTCGTCGTCGTCGGCGGCGGCCCGACCGGCGTGGAACTGGCCGGCCAGATCGTCGAACTCGCCCAGCGCACCCTGCCCGGGGCGTTTCGCACCATCGACCCGGCCGAGTGCCGGGTGCTGCTGTTCGACGGCTCGCCCTTCATCCTCTCGCCGATGGGGGAGAACCTCGGCCGCAAGGCCCAGGCGCGGCTGGAGAAGATGGGCGTCGAAGTATGCGGCAACTCGACGGTGACCGACGTCGACTACATGGGCGTCGTGGTCAAGGACAAGGAGACCGGCGAGGAGCGCCGGGTGGAGTGCGCCTGCAAGGTGTGGGCGGCCGGGGTACAGGCCAGCCCACTGGGAGCGGTCATCGCCGAGCAGGCCGAGGGCACCGAGGTCGACCGGTCCGGGCGGGTCGTCGTCGAACCGGACCTGTCGGTCAAAGGCCACCCGAACGTGTTCGTCGTCGGCGACATGGCGGCGGTGCCCAACGTGCCGGGCGTGGCGCAGGGCGCGATCCAGGGCGCGCAGTACGTCACCAAGATCATCAAGAACGATCTCAAGGGCCGGGACAACCCGGATTTCCGCGAGCCGTTCAGCTACTGGGACAAGGGCAGCATGGCCACGATCTCCCGCCACCACGCGGTGGCCAAGATCGGCAAGCTGGAGTTCGGCGGCTACATCGCCTGGCTCGCTTGGCTTTTCCTGCATCTGCTGTATCTGGTCGGGTTCAAGAACCGGCTCAGCACGCTGTTCAGCTGGATCCTGACCTTCACCTCGCACAGCCGCAGTCAGCTGACCACCACCAGCCAGTGGGTGTACGCGCGGCTGGCGATGAACATCGTCGAGAAGCAGCTGCACTCGCCGGTGGCCAGCTCCGAACAGCTCGCCGACGAACTCGACCAGGCGATGGGGGCGCCCTGACGGCGCGCCGCTAGCCCCCGCTGATCGGGTCGCCGATCAGCGCGGACTCGCCGATCACCTCGCGGAAGCCCAGCCGCAGGCTCTCCAGCAGCGGCTCCCGGTCGCCGCCGACGGCGGCGTCGTCGGAACTGACGCCCACACTCGCCGTCCCGGTGTAGGTCAGCATGGTGACGTTGATCGCCGCGCCGATGGTGCCGACCAGCGGGTACATCCGGATCACCCGCGCCCCGGCCAGCCACACCGGCACCGGCACGCCCGGCACGTTGGAGGCGGTCAGGTCCGAGGTCTGCGCGGCCGCCGACACCAGTTCCGGCGGCAGGAAGCGGCTCAGCTCGGCCAGGTAGTCGGCCAGCTTCAGGGCCGGCTCGGCCCGCCAGGCCCGCACCGTGTTGGCGGCCACCTCGAGGATGTCGTCGATGGCGTTGCTGACCGGGATCTCGAAGCGGGCGATGGTCACCGCGTTGCTCTCCTCGGCGGAGGTGCGCAGCGAGATCGGCATGTTCATCCGCAACTCGTCGACGGGCTGGCCCATCTTCTCGTGGTAGTCGTGCATCCCGACGCTGATGGCGGCCAGGAACAGGTCGTTGATGGTCCGGTTGCGTCTCTTCGCCGCGGCCTTGAACTGTTCAAAGTCCATGTCGATGGTGTCGAAGTGGTAGTTGATGCTGCGCCCCTTGAGGATCGGCGACAGCGGCTCGACGTTGACCTTGGTGAAGCGAACCACCGAACCGGCGGTGTCGCGGATCTTGTTGAACAGCGTGCGCGGGTGGCGCAGTGCGGCCGCGGCCAGCGGCCCGAAGCCCTTGATGGCGTCCTCGGCGGTGCGCGCCACCCAACCGACGTTGTTGCGGATCACCGCCTGCATGAAGCCCTTGGTGTCCAGCAGGACGGGGTCCGGGGCCGCGGGCATCGGACCGAGGTCGGGACTCTCGGGGCTGAAGTCCAGCAGTGCCAGGCCCAGCTGAACCGCGCCCTGTCCGTCGGCGATCGCATGGTGCAGTTTCTGAACCAGCACCGACTTGCCGCCCGGCAGGCCCTCGAGCAGGGTCGCCCGCCACAGCGGCCGGTCCTTGTCGAAATCGGCCATCGACTGCCGGCGGGCCTCCTCCAGGACGTCCTGCCAGGTGGAGCCCTCCGGCATCCGGAACCGGCGCATGTGAAATGACAGGTCGAAGTTGGCGTCGACCACGACCCGCGGGGTCTCCAGGCCGGTGGGGCCCTCCACCACGACCGAACGCAGCACCGGAGCGATCCGGGTGGCCCGTTCGTAGCGGTCGGTCAGCTTGTCCCAGTCCGGACTGCTGTCCATCACCAGCACGCCGAGGATGGTCGAGCGCATCACCGGGTCGTCGGTGGCCATCCGCCAGGTGGCGAAGTCCCAGCCGCCCAGCCGCCGGGCCTCCTTGACCGTCTCGTCGCCGCGCAGTTTCTTCGCCGCCGCCCTCTTGGCGGGCGCCTTCTTGGCCGGCGCCTTCTTGGCCGGCGCCTTCTTCGCAACGGGCTTCTTGGCCGGCGCGGTCTTAGCCGTGGCTTTCTTGACCGGTGTCTTCTTGGCCGCCACAGGCTTGTTCTCGGGGCTGTCCGCCACCTGTCCTCCCTCGTTGCGCCGGGGTCGAGCACCGCATCTGACACTGGCATCCTGTCACCAGAAGCCGCCCGGAATTGCGGAATCGGGATTCGTCCCGGTTGCCGGCGCGCGATCATGGGTGCCGATGATCTGTTGCCTGGTGGGATTGCTGATCCTCACGCTCACCGGACGGGTGCGCCGCCTCGTCGGTCTGGGCGGTGGTCCCGCGCCGGTGGTGTTCGCCCCCGTGGCCTGGCGCCCTGCGGTCGGGCAGGCCGCGCCGGAGACGGCCGGGCATTGCGACGCCGACTGTGCGGCCCCGCCGCACCGGCTCCTGCGCTGCGGCGCCCTCGCGGTCGCCGTCTGCATGCTCGGAATCCCGCTGCTGGCGCTGACGGGTGCGGTGGAGAACACCGGACCGGTCTGGGCCTGGCTGCTGCGCGGGCTCTGCTATCTGGCGCTGATCCTCGGTGCGGTGGCTGTGAGCCGTTCACTGGGCCGGTCGCTCTCCGGCCCCCGCGGCGCGGGCGCGGTTCTGATCGTCGTCGGGGCGGTGGTCTTCGAGACCGGTGTGCTCGACATGCACGTCTTCCGGGTGATCGAGATCGAGAGCCTCGCCGCCGACATGGTGTTCCACAACATCGGGCCGGCGATCGCGGTGCTCGGCGCGCTGGTGCTGCTCTACGGGGCGGCCGGTCGCAGGAAGACCTCGCGGCGGTCGTCGAGGTCGACGGTCACCGATGCCCGGCCGTCGTCGTCGGCGATGACGCTGCCGTCCGTCCCGCCGGTCACGATGTAGTCGTGCCGCGGGGCCAGCCGCTCCAGGCCGAGAACCGTTCGGCCGCCGCCGTTTCCGGGCCGCAGCACCAGATCCAGGGCACGCCCGTCGGTGACCGCGCGGCTGACCAGCACGTCGGGGTAGCCGGCCTGGGACAGGACCGGCCCGGTCGTCCACTCCGGCGGGATCTCGCCTGAGAGCAGGTCGGCCATCGCGTTCTCTGTGGTGAACCGGGCCAGCACGTGTCCGGCATTGCCCCAGCTGGAGATTCCGGTGTAGGCCCGGGCCCCGTTCTGGCGCACCACCTGGTAGCGCTTGTCCAGGGAGCGTTCGAGCGCGTCGGCCAGTTCGTCGTCGCCGTGCTCCTTGGCGGCGGCCATCACCGACACCCGGCTCATGCCGGTGCCGCGGCTGTAGTTGCCCGGGTCGAGCATCTCCCAGCTCGTGGCGTCCATCGTCACGTCGTCGCCGGAGATGCGAACCAGGTTCTCCCGCAGGTTCTCCCAGGTTTTCCTCGCCTGCTCGGGCATGGCGAAATGCAGCCAGAACGACATCACCCCGTCGTTGCCCACCGACGGTCCCATGAAGAACTTCAGCGGCCCGCGGGCGGCCATGAACCGGTTGTCGGGGCGCAGGTACTTGTGCGTGCGGTAGGCCTGCGCCATCTGGTCGACGCGGTCGGCGCCGAAGTCGGTGCCGTGCAGGCGGTCGTGAATCAGCAGCGCCGACAGCGAGAAGGCGTTGCACATCGGGTAGATCAGCCGCGGCTCGCAGGGGTAGAGCGGGCCCTGACTGCTGATCTCCATGTTGTGCACGATCGCCTCGCACAGCGAGGAGAACTCGTAGACGTACTCGGTGTCGTCGTTCCAGCGCAGGCTCAGCGCGCCGGGTTCGGAGAAGCGGCGGTCGTTGAGGGTCTCGAACAAGCCGATCATCACCCCGAGGAACCCGGTGTACATCACGTTGGCGAACTTGATCGGATCGGGATCCCAACGCTGGTAGCCCACCAGGCACTCGTGCGCCCAGTAGCCCCACACCCGCTTGTCGCGCATCTTCTCGATGGTGTTGGACTGCGCCTCGGTCAGGTAGCCGGTGAACGCCGGGGTGTAGTTGTACTGCGCCATCGCCAGCGCGTAGCAGATGTAGTTGAGCTGATAGCGCAGCGCGGACAACAGGTACTGCTCGATGTGGGAGAACCCGTCGAAGCGGTCCAGCGGCTGCAGGGACAGATCCAGCAGATAGCGCTGGAGTTCATGGTCGTCGGGAGTCAACTCGGCGACGGACCGCCCGCCGGATTCCAGGTGGTGCTCGGCTGTCGACATTGCTCGAGGCTAGCCACGCGTATCCGATACCGTGAGGCTTTCCACGGGAGGAGCTCGGTTGTGGGAGAGCCGCGGGGCCTGCTGACCGGCGGCATCGCCGCCGGGGTGGCCGGGGTGATGGCCGACCTGCTCAGTCCTCTCTACGCCACGTCGTTCCACCGGGGCTTCGGCCTGAGCAGCGCGCTGGCCGGGGTGTTGGTGACCGGAGCGCTGGGGGCGATGGCCATTGTGCAGTTCGGCCTGGCCCACTCCATCGGCAAGCGCAACCTCAAGGTAGTCGCCACCGTCGGCATCATCATCTCCGCGGGTTCGCTGCTCTACATCAGCGAGGTCAGCGACGACGGGTTCTGGTCGCTGTTCGCCGGCATGGTGGCACTCGGTCTGGGGTGCGGTCTGACCGACGTGGCCGGCAACGCGGCACTGTCCTTCGCCAACAACAGCGAACGCGCGTTCGGGTTGCTGTCAGCCTGGTACATGGTGTTCGTGTTCGTGATGATGAGCACCAATCCCCTTCTGCGCCAGATGTATCCGATCGTGCTGCCCTACGCGGCGATGGTCGCCGTACAGCTGCTGTGTCTGGCGCTGATCTGGTGGAAGCTGCCCGACACCCGGGCGATCGGCGCTGAACGCGCGGCGGCTGCCGAGGCGCTGGCAGCCGCCGACCCAGCCGTCGAGGCCGAGGTGCGCCGGGCGGCACCGCAACTGAAGTTGTTCAGCGTGCTGCCGCTGATGCTGGGTGCGGCGGTTGCGCTGTCAGAGTTGGCACTGGCGGGACTGTGGACCTTCGCCGAGGAGATCGGAACCGGGTCGGGGTTGTCGGCGCAGACGACGGCGACCTTCCTGGGCACGTCGCAATTGATCGGTCTGCTGGGCACCATGGCGCCGTGGCTGCTGGGCCCCAGAGTCGGCCGTGCGGCGCTGGGTGCGGCCGGGCTGGTGCTGTGCGCCATCGGCCTGATGGTGGTGACCATGGTGCGCACCCCGATGGCCTACATCGGCGGCAACCTCGCGGTGAACCTCGGCTACTGGGTGGTGCTGCCGCTGGGGATGTCGGTCGCGGCCGATCTTGACCGCAACTCCGGCCGGCTGGTGGCGTTCCTGCTGGGTTTGTCCTCGGTGGGCCTGGCGCTCGGGCCGACACTGGCCGGCCCCCTGCTGGGCGGCGACGACACGACGCTGGGTGGCTGGATTTTCGGGATCATCGGGCTGATCGCGGTCCCGTTCATCGTCGCCCCGGCCAGGGCCGCCGACCGGGCGGCGCGCGCGCGGCGGGACGAACTCGCGGCGGAGGCGGACGCGGGGCTGGGCTGAGCGCGAGTCGGAGGCGACCCGCCGGTTCTGTCGGCCCTCCCGGCTAGCGTCAGGGCTCCGATCGGACAAGGGGAGGTTTGTCATGGGATTTCGTCTGATGTGCGCGATCGCCGCGGCCGCGTCCGCGTTGGGCACGGCCCCGGCGGCGCTTGCGGATCCGGTCTGCGTCGGCGTGCTCAATCAGAGCGGTTGCCGGCCGGCGCCGTGGAACGGACAGCTGATGGAGACCTGGAACACCCCGGGTTACTACGGCGGGTGGACCAACGGCCCGGTGATGTGCGACCCGTTCACCCGGCAGTGCCGCGGCTGGGCGCAGCCCTGAGTGTCGGGGCCGGGACGCGCGACCGCACCCGGATGCGCGCACCGCGATGCGGCTGCTGGATCACCCCGCTGACCCGGGGCCGCTCGCCGGGGGCGGTCGTGGGGGACAACTCGACGCGGCGCAGCACCTCGCCCAGCACGATCCGCATCTCGGCCAGCGCCAGGTTGGCCCCCAGGCAGCGGCGGTTCCCGCCGCCGAACGGCAGCCAGGTGGTGGGAGTCAGCGCATGCCCGCCGCCGGCGAGCATGCGCTCCGGGCGGAACTGCCCGGGGTCGTCGTACACCGCGGCGTCGGCGTGCACCAGCCCGATCGCCGGGATCACCGTCACCCCGGCGGGCAGCCGGTACCCGGCGATCTCCACCGGTTCCTTGAGCACCCGTCCGACGTCGAACACCACCGGCCGGATCCGCAGTGTCTCGCGGGCCACCGCGTCGAGGTACTCCTCGTCGCCGGACTCGGCGGCGGCCACCGCGCGGGCCAGCACCTCGGGGTGGCGGGTCAGCCGCTCCAGCGTCCAGGACAGCGCGGTCGCGGTGGTGTCGTGGCCGGCCAGCAGCAGCGTCATCAGTTGGTCGCGCAGTTCGGCGTCGGTCATCCGGCGACCGTCCTCGTCGCCGGCGCGCACCAGCATCGACAGCGCGTCGGTGCGCGCGGCCAGATCCGGGTCGGCGCGCCGCTCGGCGATCTCGGCGTAGAGCAGTTCATCGGCTTCGGCGACGCGCCGGCCCAGCCCGCGCCACGGCCACCGCCGCTGCAGGCCCGGCCGGGCGATGGCGATGGTGTCGACATAGCCGAGCGTCAGCAGCCGCGGCATCAACGCCCGCAGTGCCGCCAGCCGCCGCGGGTCGCTGGCGCCGATGGCGCTCCGCAGGATCACCTCCAGGGTGATCTCGGACATCTTGGGCGCGACCGCGAACTCGGCGCCCACCGGCCAGCCGGCGATGTTGGCCGCGGCGATCTCGGCGATCAGATCGGCTTGTCGGGCCACCGCGTCGCGGTGGAACGGAGCCAGCATCAGCCGCCGCCGATCACGGTGCACGTCCTCGTCGATCACCAGCACCGAACTGGGGCCCAGGATCCCCTTCAGCACCGAATTGGCTTCGCCGGCATGGTAGGTCCGGGGATCACCGGCGAAGACGGTCTTGATGTGCTCCGGGTTGGACAGGTACACCCCGGCGCCGTATCCGGCCAGACGGACGGTGAACACCTCGCCGTAGCGGCGCCGGCAGGCGATCGCGAAAGCCGACCACCAGCGCAACATCAGAGCGGTCTGCAGGGCCGCCGGAAGCGGTGGCCCCGGAGGCAGTCGAGCCATGTTTTCACCCTACGTGAAAAAGCCCTCCGGAGAGGGCAAAACCGCAGATAAAAGGCTATAATTGAGGTATCAGAAGCGGGCCTCGAGACGGCCGCTTGTCAATGGTCGGGGGCCGATGGATTTGGTGTCGAGTGGCCTCCGCCGGCTATGTGAAAGGTGACCCTTGACCGATTCCAGCAAGACCCTGATCGCCGCTCTGCTCGACCGCTCCGGCTCGATGGAGACCTCGGTGGCCGCCACCGAGGACGGCTGGCGCGAGCTCATCGCCGAGCAGCGCGCCAACCCCGGGCAGTGCCAGGTGACCCTGGCCCAGTTCGACAACGAGTACGAGGTGCTCTACCCGCCGACCGACATCGCCGCGGTGCCGGAGTTCACCCTGGCGCCGCGCGGCCGGACCGCCCTGCTCGACTCGGTCGGCCGGCTGATCACCGACGTGGGTGATCAGCTTTCGGCTCTTCCCGAAGAGCAGCGGCCCGGGCAGGTGATCTGTCTGATCATGACCGACGGCATGGAGAACGCCAGCCTGCGCTGGACCTGGGAGGCCGTCAGGGAGCTGATCACCCAGCAGCGCGACGTCTACGGCTGGGAGTTCATCTTCCTCGGCGCCGACATCGACGCCGTCGCGGTCGGAGCGCGGATGGGCATGGCCGGCCAATTCGCGATGACCTTCGACAAGCACGACTACGGCAACAACCGCTCGGCGTTCAAGGCGAGCGCGGGCCTGATCAGCGCGGGGCGAGCGGGCAGGCCGTCCTACCGTACGGGTTTCACCGACGAGGAACGGCGGAAGGCGATGGGGCAGTAGCGATCTCAGGCGCCCCGGCGGTCTGAGCCGCGAGCACCGTGTCGGTCGGGGCGGTGCGTTCCCAGAGCCCCGCCCCGCCGCCCGCGGTGATGACCCCCCCCGTGCCGA
>NZ_JBJTJF010000069.1:0-7038 GCF_046095365.1 Mycobacterium sp. | reverse complement strand
TCCCCGCTGGGCTTTGACCCGCTGGGTTCGGTGATCACCCCCAACCTGTTCCCGGGTGTGTCGATCACCTCCGATCTGGGCAACGGCCCGGGCATCCAGGAGGTCGCCACCTTCTCCGTCGACGTCGCCGGACCGGAGGGCTCGGTGGCGGTGTCCAACGCCCACGGCACGGTCACCGGCGCGGCCGGCGGGGTGCTGCTGCGCCCGTTCGCCCGGCTGATCTCCAAAGCCGGCGACAGCGTCACCACCTACGGCGAACCCTGGAACATGAACTAGTCAGTCCCGACGAACCGACAGGAAAGTGCCCCCGGCCGCGGTCGGGGGCACTTTCTTTGCATCGAGCGTCGCTACTTGCGCAGTGTCGGGCTCACCGCGGGCGCGGCGCCGGGACCGGTGTCGGTGCCGCCGAGCGCGTCGCGGATCTCGGTGAGCAACCGCAGTTCCTTGTCCTTATCGGCCTCGGCCGCGGCCTTCCCGCGGAATCGGTTGTAGGGCAGCACCACGAGGAAGTAGATGGTGGCCGCGACGATCAGGAAGTTGATGGCCGCCGACAGCAGCACATTGAGGTCGATGGTCTGGCCGCCGCCGATGTCGATCTTGAGCAGCCCGTAGGACGACTCCTTGCCGGCGCCGATCCGGTCGATCAACGGCTGGATGATGCTCTCGGTGAACTTGGTGACCAGGGCGGTGAAGGCGGCTCCGATGGCCACCGCGACGGCGAGGTCGACGATGTTGCCTTTTGCGATGAACTCTTTGAATCCCTTTAGCACACTTGGCCTTTCTTTGCTGAACTTGTCTTCCGGGCGTCGAAAGCCTAGCGCACCGCCGTCGCGGGAGGGTTGTTCCACGGGTGCTGTCAGTGCAGGGTCAGCGTGACGTTCTCGACGAGGGTCGCCGCCGCGACGGCATTGGCCGCGGAGGCGGGAAGAGCGACCAGGACCACCCGGTCGCCGGCGGCGCCGGCCGCTGTGGTCGCCGGCGACACCAGTACCACCACCGCCGCGGTGGCCACCACCCGTGGCCGGGCCTCGCTGTCGGCCGACGGTGCTCCCAGCAGGTCGACGACATCTCCCGGGCGGATCAGGTCGGCCACCGAGGGATCGGCCAGATGCACCGGGACGACCCGCGCGTCGGGGCCGGCGCTGAGTCCGGTCAGGCGCGGGCCCAGCACCCGCACGTCGGTGAGCACCTCCCCGCGTCGCGCCGGACCCGCCAGCGTGGCGCCCAGCACGGTTTCCGGGCTGGTGAGAGCGCCGTCGGGTAGTCCGCGCGCCGACCGCGTCTGCAGTGCCACGTCGTCGGCCGACAGCGTCACCCCGGGGCTGAGGTCACGCAGGGCGACCATCACCCCTGCGGACGAACTGCCCGGGTCGGGGCGCCAGGCGGCGACACCGGCGAGCAGCACCAGGACCGCCGCGGCGATGCGCCGGGCCAGAACGGTGCGCGCGAAGTCCGGCCGGCAGGCCCGTGAAAATTGTTCCAGCACAGTGGGATTGAGCGATTCGCCCATGCCGCGAGGGTAGGCGGGGCTAGAGCCCCTGTGTAGTCGGCGGCCCCGCGGGCTGTGGATGACTAGCCGGAGGCGGCGGCCGGGGTCGAACTACCCGCGGTCGCGGTTTGGCTTCCCGACGACTTCTCCGGCTTCGACGACTTCTCCCCGGCGGATTTCGCCGAGCCGGACTTCTCTGTCTTCTCCGAGCCGGACTTCTCCGAACCGGACTTCTCCGAACCGCCGGAATCCACTCCGTTCTTCGACGCCTTGCCCGATTCCCGGCTGTCGGTGCGGTAGAAGCCGCTGCCCTTGAACACCACTCCGACCGAGTTGAACAGCTTGCGCAGCCGCCCGGAGCACTGCGGGCAGGTCGTCAGCGCATCGTCGGTGAAGGCCTGAACCGCGTCGAACCGGTTGTCGCACTCGGTGCAGGCGTAACTGTAGGTCGGCACGTCAACCTCCGGAAGCTGGGATCGTTAGCACTCTACCGTGTCAAGTGCTAGAACCGCCATCCGCCGGCGGGCATTCCCCGAGCCTGACCAGTCCGCGGGCCGGGGTGAGCGCGTGCGTCATCGGCACGTCGTGGGGTTCGCCCGGAAGCTCCCCGACCAGTTCGCAGTCGCGCACGACCGCGACCAGCCGGGTGCCCGGCCGGCACAGCGGCAGGGAGCGGTCGTAGAAGCCGCCGCCGCGTCCCAGACGCACGCCACGGCGGTCGACTGCCAGGGCGGGAACAAGCACGACTGCGGCGTCGGCGATCGCCGCAGCGGAGAGCCACGGGCCCTCGGGCTCGTGCAGCCCGAACCTGCCGGCCACCAGCCGACCGGGCACATAGCGTCCCCACCGCAGCGGCAGGTGCTCCCCGCCGGGGCCGATCCGCACCACCGGCAGCAACACCGTCCGGCACCGGGCTGCCAGCTCGTCGAGCAACTCCGACGACCCGGGCTCGGTGCCCACCGGCAGGTAGGCGCACACGATGTCGTCGTCGCCGGCGACCTCGGCGAGATGGCCGCGCAGCCGTTCCGACTCGGCGCGGCGCTCGGACTCGGAGAGCGCGCGGCGGGCCGCCAGTAGTTCGCTGCGGCGCTTCTCCTTGTCCCGGGCGGTCATCCGTCACAGCTTCGCAGCGCAGGTGCTGGAGCGCCAGCGCGGCCGCGGGTTAGGGTTGCCCCATGCTCGGTGAACCGGTCTCGATACCGCGGACTGCCGTGGTGCCGGCGGCGGGTCTGGGAACCCGGTTCCTGCCGGCCACCAAGACGGTGCCCAAGGAACTGCTGCCGGTCGTCGACACCCCCGGCATCGAGTTGGTGGCCGAAGAGGCGGCCGAGGCGGGCGCGGAGCGGCTGGTGATCGTCACCTCCGAGGGCAAGGACGGCGTCGTCGCGCACTTCGTCGAGGACCTCGTGCTCGAGGGCACGCTCGCTGCCCGGGGGAAGAAGGCGATGCTGGAGAAGGTCCGGCGGGCCCCCGCTCTGATCAAGGTGGAGTCGGTGGTGCAGCTCGAGCCGCTGGGACTCGGGCACGCGGTGGGCTGCGTGGAGCCGGTGCTCTCACCCGACGAGGACGCGGTGGCCGTGCTGCTGCCCGACGACCTGGTGCTGCCGGTCGGAGTGCTGGAGATCATGGCCAGGGTTCGCGCCAAACGCGGCGGAACGGTGTTGTGCGCCATCGAAGTTCGGCCCGACGAGGTGAGCTCGTACGGCGTCTTCGACGTCGAGCCGGCCCTGGATGCGTCGCACCCGAACATCATGCGGGTCAAGGGCATGGTGGAAAAACCCGATCCCGGCCAGGCTCCGTCGCGCTATGCCGCGGCGGGGCGCTACCTGTTGGATCGGGCGATCTTCGACGCCCTGCGCCGGGTCCAGCGGGGCGCCGGCGGCGAGATCCAGCTCACCGATGCCATCGCGCTGCTGATCGCCGAGGGCCACCCGGTGCACGTGGTCGTGCACGACGGGTCTCGACACGACCTGGGAAATCCCGGCGGCTATCTGAAGGCTGCGGTTGACTTTGCCCTGGACCGGGACGACTACGGCCCTGAGTTGCGGCAGTGGCTGGTTGAACGGTTGGGCCTGACCGGGCGGTAGACGCTGCGGCGGGCCGGAAAGGGCGAGCCCCCGTCAGAAAGGCAGCACTGTGCGTTCGGTTGAGGAGCAGCAGGCCAGAGTGACCGCCGCCGCGGTCGCACCGCGGCCGGTGCGGGTGCCCATTGCTGAAGCACAGGGGCTGATGTGCGCCGAGGAGGTGGTCACCGAGCGTCCGATGCCCGGTTTCGACCAGGCCGCGATCGACGGCTATGCGGTGCGCAGCGTCGACATCCAGGACGCCGGCGACGGGGCCGAGATCGTCTTGCCGGTGATGGGCGTCATCGACGCGGGTGCCCGCACACCGACCCGGTTGCAGCCCAACCAGGCCGCGCGGATTCAGACCGGCGCACCCATGCCCACACTGGCCGACGCGGTGCTGCCGCTGCGCTGGACCGACGGCGGCGAGAACCGGGTCCGGGCGCTGCGCGGAGTGCGTTCCGGCGCCTATGTGCGGCGTGTCGGCGACGATGTGCAACCCGGCGACGTCGCCGTCCGCGCCGGGGCGATCATCGGGCCGGCCCAGGTCGGGTTGCTGGCCGCGGTCGGGCGCGAACGGGTGCTGGTCCACCCGCGCCCGCGGGTGTCGGTGATGAGCGTCGGCGGGGAACTCGTCGACATCTCCCGCACTCCGGGCAACGGTCAGGTCTACGACGTCAACTCCTATGCGCTGGCCGCCGCCGCCCGCGACGCCGGCGCCGAGGCGACCCGGATCGGCATCGTCAGCACCGACCCCAAGGCGCTGCGCGAGGTGGTCGAAATCCAGCTCAGCCGAAGCGAAGTGGTGGTCATCGCGGGCGCCGTCGGCGGCGCGGCCGCGGAGAATCTGCGATCGGTGCTGTCCGGACTCGGTGACATGGAAGTCACCCGGATCGCGATGCATCCCGGTTCGGTCCAGGGCTTCGGACAGCTTGGGCCGGAAGGGGTTCCGACGTTTCTGCTGCCGGCCAACCCGGTCAGCGCCCTGGTGGTGTTCGAGGTCATGGTGCGTCCGCTGATCCGGTTGTCGCTCGGCAAGCGCCAGCCCATGCGGCGGGTGATCCGGGCCCGCACACTCAAACCGATCACCTCACTGCAGGGCCGGACCGGATTCCTGCGCGGGCAGTTGCTGCGCGACTCCGAGCGCGGCGACTACCTGGTGGAGGCCATCGGCGACACACCGGGCGGGTCCTCGCACCTGCTGGCGTCCCTGGCCGAGGCCAACTGTTTGGTGGTGATTCCCGGCGAGGCTGCGGAGATCCCGGCCGGCGAGTTCGTCGACGTCGCGTTCCTGGCGCAGCGGGGCTGACGGCGCGGGTGCTCGGGTGAACCTGTGGGGTCGCGGCTCGGCCCATCCGGGGTGGCCGGCCGCGGTCGGGACGTTGCGGGTGGCCGCCGGCACGGTCCGGCTGCGGCCCACCCGGATGCGCGACGGCGGGCACTGGAGCCGCATCCGGCTGGCCGAACGGTCGAATCTGGAGCCGTGGGAGCCGTCCACCGAGCTGGATTGGGCACAGCGCCATGCGGTTTCGGCGTGGCCGCAGATGTACTCGGGGCTACGGGCGGAGGCCCGCAAGGGCCGGATGCTGCCTTATGTCATCGAGGTCGACGGCCGGTTCCGCGGCCAGTTGACCATCGGCAACGTGACGCATGGGGCGTTGCGGTCGGCCTGGATCGGGTACTGGGTGTCCGGAGAGGTCACCGGCGGCGGGGTCGCAACCGGAGCCCTCGCGCTGGGCCTTGACCACTGTTTCGGGCCGGTCGGCCTGCACCGCGTGGAGGCCACCGTGCGTCCGGAGAACGCCGCCAGCCGTCGGGTGCTGGCCAAGACGGGCTTCCGTGAGGAGGGCCTGCTGCGGCGCTATCTCAACGTCGACGGCGCCTGGCGCGATCACCTCCTGGTGGCGATGACGGTCGAAGAGGTGGAGGGCTCGGTGACCGCCGGACTGGTGCGGCGCGGGCTCGCAGGGTGGGGCTGAGGCGTCGGACGCTGTTGCCAATGTGACAGTTGCCAATGTGACATTTGTGGCTGATGGTGCTTGTCTTCCTGGAATTACACGTGTGTAATTGGCACGGCGCGCCGCCGATGAAAGCGGACGTCACGGACCTAGCCTGGTCGGGAAAGGAGCAGGCCCCATGCCAAGCATCCCCCAGTCATTGCTCTGGATTTCACTCGTGGTGCTGTGGCTCTTCGTCCTGGTGCCGATGCTCATCAACAAGCGCGACACGGTCCGGCGCACCAGCGACGTCGCGCTGGCCACCCGCGTCGTCAACGGCGGGGCCAGGTCGCGGCTGTTCCGGCGCGGCGGCCCGGCGGCCGGCCACCGCCACGACCCGAACTGGCAGCGCGACGACGAATACGACGAGATCTACCCCGATCTCGACGGTGTGCTGGCCGACGACCGCGAGGTGATCAGGGAGTACGACGACGCCGTCCGGGAGGCGCGGATGGGGACCCGGTCGCGGTCGGTGGTCGTCGTCGCTGCCGTGACCGAGGCGTCCCTGGCCGAGCCTGACTACCTCGACGTCGACGTGGTCGACGAGAACTCCGGTGCGTTGCCGGTGGGCGACGCCGGTGTGCAGGACGGTGTCCAGGAAAGCCTGTTCGACTCCCCGGGGGACGACTTGCCCCTCCGCGAGGGCCCGGAGCGTCTGTCCGTCGAACTCGATCCCGCTGATGACGACGACCAGAGGGGCGTCCCGGTCGCCGAGACGGTCGCGCCGCCACCGGACGGCACGGCCGACGAATACGAATACATCGATGACACTTCGGGTTTGGAGGCCGAGTTCGAGGACGCGCCGCCGGCGCATCCGCGCTCGTCGAGCCGCCAGCGGCGACTGTCCGATGCGACGGCCGCCGCGGTGAGCGCCCGGAAGTACCGGTTCCGCAAGCGGGTGCTGACGGTCATGGCAGCGCTGATGGTGCTCAGCGCGGTGCTCTCGTTCACCGTCAGCCCGACGCTGTGGTGGTCGTGCGCCACCACGGCAGCGATCACCGTGCTCTACTTGGCCTACCTGCGCCGGCAGACCCGGATCGAGGCTCAGGTGCGCCGCCGGCGGCAGCAGCGGACTGGTCGGTCGCGCCCGCTGTTCGAGGAGTCCCGTCCGGGCTTCGGCGAGTCCGCGCCACCGCGCAGGCCGGAGGTCGACTTCACCGATTTCCCTTCCCGGCTCCAGCACCTCGGGGCGGCGGTGCTGGAGATCGACGACGAGGATCCGGTCTTCGAGCATCTCGAGGAGGTGCCGTACAGCCGGAGGCACTACGGCCACCCGCGGGATCTGCCCCGCGCTTCGGGTCAGTAGGAACGCTGGAGCGGTAGGCACCGCCCCGCATTCTCCGTGGTTGCGGGTATCGGACCGCCCGATCTCGCCGTGACGCGGGAAGGCCGCGCATTCCAGACGCCAATGGGCTTCTCACCCGTTTCGAAGCTATTTATTGATGGAAAAGTTTGTTTGCCTGCTGCCCGGATAAGTTTCCTATAAAGT
>NZ_JBJTJF010000068.1:0-3481 GCF_046095365.1 Mycobacterium sp. | reverse complement strand
GACCTCGACGTCGCGCGTGCTTGACCCGCTCATCGTGGGCCCGGAGCACTACGAGGTGGCGCGCGAGGTGCAGCGCGTCCTGCAGCGCTACCGTGACCTGCAGGACATCATCGCCATCCTGGGCATCGACGAGCTTGCCGAAGAGGACAAGCAGTTGGTCGGCCGCGCACGGCGCATCGAGCGCTTCCTGAGCCAGAACATGATGGCCGCCGAGCAGTTCACCGGCCAGCCGGGCTCCACGGTTCCGGTCAAGGAGACCGTCGAGGCGTTCGACAAGCTCGCCAAGGGCGACTTCGACCACGTTCCCGAGCAGGCCTTCTTCCTGATCGGCGGCCTGGACGACCTGGCGAAGAAGGCGCAGACCTTCGGCGTCACTCTGTGATCGCGGTGATCACGCGAAAGGTGCCCTGACATGGCCGAATTGGACGTCGCAATCGTCGCCGTCGAACGCGAGATCTGGTCGGGCAAGGCGACGTTCCTGTTCACCCGCACCACCTCCGGCGAGATAGGCATCCTGCCCAATCACATCCCGCTGGTGGCACAGCTCGTCGACGACGCGATGGTGCGGGTGGAGCGTGAGGGCGAGGAGGACCTGCGCGTCGCCGTCGACGGCGGATTCCTGACGGTGACCGAAGCCGGAGTGACGGTGCTGGCCGAGTCGGCCGAGTTCGCCTCCGAGATCGACGCCGACGCGGCCAAGGCCGACGCGGCATCCGACGATCCGCAGACGGCCGCGAGCGCTCGGCCAAATCGACTGACGTCCGGTGAGCGCGTCGATGGTCATCATGGTCGCGCTGGTCGGCCTGCTGTTGATCGTCGTCGTTGCACTGAGCTTTCGGCTATGGAAGTTGGGGCGGGGCGGGACACCCGGGATCCTGCGGGACACCCCGGCCGTCGGCGGTCACGGCTGGCGGCACGGGGTCATCCGCTACCACGGTGACGAAGCCGGGTTCTACCGGCTGTCCAGCCTCCGGTTGTGGCCGGACCGCCGGCTCAGCCGGCGCGGCCTGGAGATCATCTCCCGCCGGGCCCCGCAGGGCGACGAGGCCGACATCATGACCGACGAGATCGTGGTGCTGGAGTTGCAGGATCTCAGCGGCGGTCAGACCCGGGGTTACGAGATGGCCCTGGACCGGGGCGCGCTGACGGCGTTCCAGTCCTGGGTCGAGTCACGGCCGTCGCCCAGGTCGGGCCGGCCCGGGGTCTGACCCTCGCCGTTCAGTCCGGCTTCTTGCGGTCCGGTCCGCCCGGCTTCCACAGCACCTCGCCGTCCGGGTTGGCCGCCCGGGACAGGATGAACAGCAGGTCCGAGAGCCGGTTGAGGTAGCGCGCGGGCAGCGGGCTGACCGTCTGCGGGTGCGCCTTGACCGCGATCCACGCCGACCGCTCGGCGCGGCGTGTCACCGTCCGTGCGACGTGCAGCAGCGCGGACAGTGCGCTGCCGCCCGGCAGGATGAACGAATTCAGTTCCGGCAGCTGCTCGTTGAACTCGTCACACCACTTCTCCAGTCGCTCGATGTAGGGCTCGGTGATCCGCAGCGGCGGGTGTGCGGGCTCGGCCACTATCGGCGTGGACAGGTCGGCGCCCGCGTCGAACAGGTCGTTCTGGACCCAGGTCAGCACCGTGCGCAGCGGCTCATCGGGACGGCCGAGGGCGACCGCCACGCCGATGGCGGCGTTGGCCTCGTCGCAGTCGGCGTAGGCGATCAACCGGGGATCGCTCTTCTCCACCCGCGAGAAATCGCTGAGACTCGACGTCCCGTCGTCGCCGGTCTTGGTATAGATGCGGGTCAGATGCACTGCCATGAGTAGAACGGTACCGGCCCGCGGGCCCGGAACGGGCCGGCGACTGCTCTAAACTGACTCCTCGTGGGTGAGCGTTTCCTGGTGACCGGCGGTAACCGGTTGGCTGGCGAAGTCGCCGTCACCGGCGCCAAGAACAGCGTGCTCAAGCTCATGGCGGCCAGCCTGCTGGCCGAGGGCACCACCACCATCACCAACTGTCCGGACATCCTCGACGTCCCGCTGATGGCCGAGGTGCTTCGCGGCCTGGGCGCCAACGTCGAACTGGACGGCTCGGTGGTCCGCATCACCTCGCCCGACGAGCCGAAGTACGAGGCCGACTTCGCCGCGGTGCGGCAGTTCCGCGCGTCGGTGTGCGTGCTCGGCCCGCTCGTCGGCCGCTGCAAGCGTGCGCGGGTCGCGTTGCCGGGCGGCGACGCCATCGGCTCCCGCCCGTTGGACATGCACCAGTCGGGCCTGCGCCAGCTGGGCGCGGAGTGCACCATCGAACACGGGTGCGTCGTCGCCTCCGCCGACCGTCTGCGGGGCGCTGAGATCCAGCTCGAGTTCCCCTCGGTCGGGGCGACGGAGAACATCCTGATGGCCGCGGTCGTCGCCGAGGGCGTGACCACCATCCACAACGCCGCGCGCGAACCCGACGTGGTGGACCTGTGCGAGATGCTCAACCAGATGGGTGCGGCGATCCAGGGCGCGGGAACCTCGACCCTGACGATCACCGGTGTCCCGAAGCTGCACCCCACCGAGCACCGGGTGATCGGCGACCGGATCGTCGCGGCCACCTGGGGGATCGCCGCGACCATGACGCGCGGGGACATATCGGTCACCGGTGTCGACCCGGCCCACCTTCAGCTGGTGCTGCACAAGCTGCACGATGCCGGCGCCACCGTCACCCAGACCGACGACGGCTTCCGGGTCACCCAGTACGAGCGGCCCAAGGCCTGCAACATCGCCACCCTGCCGTTCCCCGGCTTCCCGACCGACCTGCAGCCGATGGCCATCGCGATGGCGTCGATCGCCGACGGCACCTCGATGATCACCGAGAACGTCTTCGAGGCCAGATTCCGGTTCGTCGAGGAGATGATCCGACTGGGCGCCGACGCCCGCACCGACGGGCACCACGCGGTGGTGCGTGGCATCCCGCAGCTGTCCAGCGCCCCGGTCTGGTCATCCGACATCCGTGCCGGCGCCGGCCTGGTGCTGGCCGGACTGGTCGCCGACGGGGAGACCGAGGTCCACGACGTGTTCCACATCGACCGCGGCTACCCGCTTTTCGTGGAGAACCTGCAGAGCCTCGGGGCGGAAATAGAACGCGCTCTCTGAGGTGTTGACACTCCCTGGACGCTCCGGGGCACCGGGGATCGGTGGGACAAACCCCCCGATTTGACCCTGTCATGACGCCGAAGTACGCTGGCAGGGTTGCCCTGTGGGCGGACGCTCAGCGGGTGTGTTGTTTGAGAACTCAATAGTGTGTTTGGTGGTTTTTGTTTGTTGTTTTTTGTTTTGTCGGGTTCTGGTACCCCCGTGCCGGGGCTTGGCTTTTTTTGCCAGATTTTTTCTGGTGCTTGGTCAGATTTTTCTGATTCGGATTCCGCCTCGTTTTTGCGAGGGGTTTTTGTTTGGAGAGTTTGATTCTGGCTCAGGACGAACGCTGGCGGCGTGCTTAACACATGCAAGTCGA
>NZ_JBJTJF010000067.1:0-8586 GCF_046095365.1 Mycobacterium sp. | reverse complement strand
GGGCAGCCGGGTTGTTCGGGGGCAGCGGCGGCAGCGGCGGCGCCGGGGGCGCGTCGTTGCTGGGGTCCGGTGGCGCCGGGGGCCTTCGTCGAAGTGCTCGACGGAACTTGACTGGACGAGACCTGCGTCGAATCACCGGTGGAACCACCGGATCCCGTAGTGTCGGCGTAGGAGACCGGCATCGCGGCGGCAATGGCGGATCCGACCCCGAGGGCGACGGCCAGCGCGCCGACACGACCGACATACCGGGCGCTGTCCGGGCTTGATGGGGCCCCGGCCAGCCGCGCGCCGTACTCGATGGCGCGCACGCGTCCCGCCGCCAGGCGGTGCCTGCCGTGCGTCGTGTCCCTGCGGTGCCTACCCAATCGGCGAGACCCCTGTCCCGTGAACCAATACCGACAAGCCGGGCGACCCGATCCGGCTTTCGGGAAGTCAACCGCATTGCCAACGGGTTTTGGTAGGGATTCCAGCTATCTGGGCATCAATTTGTGACCCAGGGGTCAGTTTGCTCGTTTCGATGGCTGACGGCGAACGGCGGTTTCCCCGCCGCAGCGGCCCCGAACGGGCCGGCGGGTCCGTCGGTCTGGCGAAACGGTCGCCGGCGCCGGGTCCGCGGCGCAGTGCCCACCGGGCTGACGAGGATTTGCTGCCATCCGGTGTTCCCCGGGACTCGACGGCATCTCCGGCAACCCCGGGGACGGGATCCGGAGGCCGGCGAAATCCCTCGCAGTCAAGACCCGCCGCCGGCTCTGTCCCACCCGGTGATTACCGCGTCGCGCGATCGGAGTCGGCGCTACTGTCCGAAGGTCCGCAACTCCGAAGGTCCGCAACTCCGAAAGACGAGGGAGTCCCCGCCGATGTCCACCACGCGCACTCCGCACATCGACCCGAAGGGCGAGGAGATCGCCGAGACGATCCTGCTGCCGGGAGATCCGTTGCGGGCCAAGTTCATCGCCGAGACCTACCTCGACAATCCCCGCTGCTTCAACGAGGTGCGCGGCATGTTCGGCTTCACCGGCACCTACCGCGGCCGGAAGGTCTCGGTGATGGGCACCGGCATGGGCGTGCCGTCGATCTCGCTGTACAGCTACGAACTGATCCACTTCTTCGACGTCAAGAACCTGATCCGGGTCGGCAGCTGCGGCACCATCCAGGACGGCATCGACCTCTACGACGTGATCATCGCCCAGGGCGCCTCGACGGACTCCAACTACCTGAGTCAGTTCGGCCTGCCCGGCACCTACGCGGCGCTGTCGTCCTACCGGCTGCTGGAGAAGGCCAAGCGGATCGCCGACGACCACGGTCAGCGCAATCACGTCGGCAACATCCTGTCCTCGGACATCTTCTACAACGACGATCCCGACGCGCTGGGCAAGTGGGCGAAGATGGGCATCCTCGCCGTGGAGATGGAGTCCGCCGGCCTGTTCGCCAACGCCGCGGCCGCCGGGGTGGACGCGCTGGGGATCTTCACCGTCAGCGACAACATCCCGGCCGGACTGCACACCACCCCGCAGGAGCGCGAGACGGCGTTCACCAAGATGATCGAGATCGCCCTGGATCTGGCGTGACCGAGTCCGCGGAGATCAGCCCGAAGACCGGGCTGGCCCTGCATCCCAAGCAGGCCGTCCCGGTCCTGCTGACGCTCTTCGTCTTCTCGCTGATCATGGACAACGGCTTCAAGCTGATGTCGCCGTCGATCGCGTCGTCGCTGGGCCTGTCGGAGAACACCGTCAGCCTGCAGGCCACCCTGCCCGGCATCCTGATCGGCGTCGGCGCGGTCGTCTACGCCGCGCTGTCGGACTCCATCAGCATCCGCAAGCTGATGGTCTTCGCCGTCATCGTGATGTCGGTCGGATCGCTCATCGGCTTCGCGCTGCAGGGCTCGTTCCCGGGCGTGTTGACCGGGCGGATCATCCAGACCTGCGGGCTCGCGGCCGCCGAGACGCTGTATGTCATCTGGGCCACCAAGCACTTCGAGGGCGACGAGCAGAAGAAGTACCTCGGCTACAGCACCGCGGCGTTCCAGCTGTCCCTGCTGCTCGGCGCGGTCGGCAGCGGATTCATCGCCACCTACGTCGGCTGGACCGCCTTCTTCCTGGTCAATCTCGTTGCGCTGCTGACCATCCCGTTCATCCTGAAGTATGTCCCGCCCGAGGACACCGGCACCACCAACCTGGACGTCTTCGGCCTCTTCCTGGTGGCCATGATCGCCACCGGGATCGTCCTGTTCATGCAGGACTTCAACTGGTGGTACCTGCTGCCGGCGGTCGCGGGCGCCGGCGTCTTCCGGTGGCACATCGCGACGCACCGGGACGCGCTCATCACCAAGGACTTCTTCGCCAACAAGCGCTACACGGCGATGCTCGCCGTGGTGTTCGTCGTCTACTCGGTGCAGCTGGGCTACCAGTTCGTCTTCCCGTTCATCATCAAGGGCGTCTACGGCTGGCCGCTGTCCAAGGTCGCCCTGCTGCTGGTGCCCGGTTACACCGCGGCCGTGCTCGTCGGCGTGCTCACCGGACGGATCGCGCAGCGCCTGAGCTCCACGCGCGCCATCGTCATCGCGATGCTCATGATCGCCCTGGCGCTGGTCATCCCGGCAATGCTCGTCGGCGGCTGGGTCGGCACCTTCGCCGTGTCGATGGTGCTGTTCGGATCCGGCTTCGCCCTGATGTACGCGCCGCTGCTGTCCACGGCCATCCGAGACGTCCCGAAGGCCAAGGGCGGCATCGCCATCGGCTTCTACAACCTGGTCATCAACATGGCGGTTCCCATCGGTATCGCCTACGCGGCCAAGCTGCTGGATCTCAAGCTGTCGCTGACCGCCTTCACCGGCCAGTCGCCCGAACACGCGTCCTACGGGTCGGTGCTGCTCATCCTCGCGATCATCACCGTGCTGGCCCTTGTGCTCTACCGCATCGTCATCCGGATGCTGGACCGAGCCGACGGCCGTGCCGGTTCGGTGCCGCCCGGCACCAGCGCGAGCACCGCCTGACGAGCCGGCGCCAACCGGCGTCCGCGCCCGGATTCCCGGGCGGCCACGTCGGCCGCGGCCAGCACCAGCAGCCGGGCCGTCTCCCGGGGGTGCGCGCAGCACCCGGCCAGATCGGCGGACAGCACCGCAGTCGCCTGGCGATTGCGCCGCTCGACCTCACCGGCCACCGCCGGATCGGCGCGCGCTTCCAGCAGCAGGGCCCGGACACCCGGTAATGCCCGGCACCCGTCGAAGAAGGCCAGCAGCCGTCGCCCCGCTCGCGCCGGACCCGGGGCGTCGCCGGCCGTCGCCTCGACGACCCGGCCGAACACCACGTCGTGAAACTGCCGGTGCAGCGCCACCAGGAACCCGGCCCGGTCCGGGAAGTGCACGTAGAAGGTTCCCTTGGCGTGGCCCGCGGCGGCGCAGACCCGTGCGACGGACAGCGCGGCCAGCCCGTCGGCCTCGGCCAGTCTCACCGCCGCGTCCAGAAGCTCCAGCCGGGTCGGGTGGCCGGCGTCGGCCCGGCTGCCCGGCCCTCGGCGCCGGGGCGGGGACGCCGTTCCCGGCCCCGTCGCGGTCACAGCGAGTTCGCGACGCGCAGCCGCGCCAGGAAAGACCCTGTGCGGCGGAGGAATTCGTCGGGCCGCTCGATGAACGGCTGATGCCCGGCACCGTCGAAGGTGACGACCTCCGCGTCGGTCAACGCCGCCCGCGCCCGCCGGCCGTCGATGCGCCAGGGCAGGATCGGGTCCCGGGTCCCCCAGGCCAGCAGCACCGGGCAGCACACCCCAGCGGCCAGCGGTCGGGCGTCATGCCCGGGATCGGCGAAGCTGCGCCAGACACTGGCGAACACCTCCACGCCGGCCGCCGACCGGGAGGCCTCCTCGGCGCGCCTGATCGCCGCGGCGACGCCGGGGTTGCGGTCCCGGAGGTAGAGCCGGGGAAGGCTCCGGTAGGCGCGGGGAGCCACCGCCGCCGAGCCGATCAGGCGGCAGGCCATCGTCGTGCCGGCCCAGTGCGGGGTGAATCCCCCCGGTGAGACGAGCACCAGACCGGAGACCAGGTCGGGGGCGTTGGCCGCGGCGCGCAGGGCGGCGAAGCCCCCCACCGAGTTGCCGAGCAGGACGTGCCGCCCGCCCAGGTCGGCGAGCGCGTCGATGAGCCGGTCGCCGAATCCGACGGCGGTCTCCGCACCCGATCGCGGGCTCCGGCCGTGGCCCGGCCAGTCCAGCGCCGTGACACGCCAGCCGGACTCGGCCAGCCGCGGCGCGATCGCAGCGAAGTCGCGGCGGTCGCCGCCGTTGGCATGCAGCAACACCAGCGACGGGCCGGTGCCGGCCGTCTCCAGGTGAAGGCCTGCGGTCACCGCGCCCACAATACCTGACCGACCGGTCATCTATTACCGGAACGGCGGACCATCCCGAGGTAGCCGACCAGTGCCACCGCCGCGATCACCGCCGCCGCCGGGGGCAGATAGCGCATCGGCAGACCCGCGTTCAGCACCGCGCCACCCAGCGCACTGCCGATCGCGCTGCCCAGATAGATGGCCGACCCGTTGACCGCGACCGCGACCGCCCCCCGGTCCGGCACGCGTTCGAGCAGCAGGTGCTGCTGCGGCGGGGGCGAGGCGAAGCCGGCGGCGCCCCAGCAGCCCAGAGCCACGGCCACCGGGATCAGATGCCCGCCCACCGGCGCGATCGCCGCGGTGGCGATGATGAAGACCCCGATGACCAACGGCATCACCTGCGTGGCGCTGGGAGCGCGGTCGATCAACGCGCCGATCGCCAGCGCCCCGACGATCCCGCCCAGGCCCCAAACCCACAGGAACACCGTGGGATTGGTGATCCCGGCCGTGGCGTGCAGAACCGGTGCGATGTAGGTGTACAGGCCGAGGCTGGCGATGTTGAACAGCAGCGTCACCGCCACGACCGGCCAGACCCTCCGGTCGGTGAGGGTCGACAGCCGGTCGCGGATGCCAGGCGGGGCGGGGATGTGCAGCCGGGGGACGAAGATCGCGACTCCCACCGCGGCCACCACCCCGATCGCCGACACCCACCAGAACGCCGACCGCCAGCCCAGACGCTCGGCGAGCACCAGGCCGACCGGCACGCCGACGACGGTGCCGACACTGAGTCCGGCGAGGATGACCGACAACGCCCGGCCGCGTCTTTCCGGCGACACCAGCTGCGCGGCCGAGGCAGCCGCGGTCGGCGAGTAGAGACCGGCGCCGATACCGGCGACGATGCGCGAAATCAGCAGCAGTGCGAAGGATTCCGCCACCGCGCTGGCGACGTTGCCCAGCGTGAAGACGACCAGGGCGGTCAGCAGCAGCGTCTTGGCGTTGGCTCTGACCACCGACGACAGCAGGGGCCCGGAGATCGCGTAACTCAGGGTGAAGACGGTGACCATCTGGCCCACCTCGGCCTCGGCGACGCCGGTCTGGGCGGAGATGTCGGGAATGAGTCCGGCGACGATGAAAGCGTCCAGGCCCAGGGCGAAGGTCCCCGCCGCGAGCAGCACCACCCTGCGCATCAACGCCTCAGAACTCGAGACCGTCCAGCAGCGAACCCGCCGCCTCGGCGGCCCAGTAGGTGATGGTGATCGCCGCACCGGCCCGCCTGATCGACAGCAGGCACTCCCGGATCGCCGCCTCGCGGTTGAGTCCGCCCCGGGCGGCGGCCGCCTCGACCATGAGGTATTCGCCGGACACCTGGTAGGCCGCCACCGGCAGATGGGTGGCCGCGACGACGTCGGCGATGACGTCGAGGTAGGGCAGTGCGGGCTTGACCATGACGATGTCGGCGCCCTGTTCGACGTCGAGCAGCACTTCCCGCAGGGCCTCCCGCCTGTTGCCCGGGAACTGCTGATAGGTGCGGCGGTTGCCGGTCAGCGACGATTCGACGGCGTCGCGGAACGGTCCGTAGAAGCTGGAGGCGAATTTCGCCGCGTAGGCCATGACGCCGACCGTGGTGTGCCCGGCGGCGTCGAGGGCGTCCCGGATCGCGGCCACCTGGCCGTCCATCATGCCGCTGGGGGCGACCATCTGCGCCCCGGCGTTGGCCTGTGCCACAGCGACTTCGGCGAACAGTGCGATGCTGCGGTCGTTGTCCACATCACCGTCGGGCCCCAGGACACCGCTGTGGCCGTGTGTCGTGTACTCGTCGAGGTTGACATCGCCGATCACGACCGTGTCGTCGCCGACCTCGTCGCGCACGGCCCGCAGCGCCCGCTGCATGATCCCGTCCGGATGCCACGCCTGCGAGCCTGTCTCGTCCTTGGCCGACGGGACGCCGAAGAGCATGACGCCACCGACACCGGCGGCCGCGGCCTCGGCCACCGCTGCCCCCACCGAGTCCACCGAATGCTGGTACTGGCCCGGCATCGACGGAATCTCCCGGGGCCGGTCGATGCCGTCGCGCACGAAGATCGGCTGGACGAGCCCGGAACCCGACGGGGTCACCTCGGCGGTGAGCCGACGCAGGGCGGCGGTCTTCCGCAGTCGTCGCGGACGGTGCCGTCCCGGTGTCACAGGCTGCCCTCGATCTCGTTGCCCGCGAACACCGACTCGACGTGCTCGATCAGTCCGTCGGGGGGCCGGGCATAGCTGAACCCGGTCGTCGGCCGCCCGGTGCACCCGAGCGCGCGCAGACGGACCTCGTTTTCGGCGGCCTTCAGCAGCAGGCCGAGCGGGTCGAGCACCGGGAGGTCACTGAGCGTGCGAATCCCGTAGTGCCACAGGATCTCCGCCGGCAGACCCTCGGCCGGAACGATCACCTGGGCGCCCTCGTCGGCGGCCCGGGCGGCGGCGGCGGTGAAGTCGGTGATGAAGACCTCCGGGTCCCCCGCGATCGCCGCGACCACCGAGTCCTTGCCGCCGGCGATCAGCCGGTAGCCGGTCAGCAGGTGTTCGGCGCGGTTGCGGGCGACGGTGGCGGCGATCGGTTCGCGCAGCCCGTCCGCGAAGCCGACGAGTCCGAACCGCATCTCCTCCCTGGCGCAGTGGTGGAACGTCACACTGCCGTATCCCAGGGTGGGAATCGTCGCCAGCGTGCGGGCCGCGGACAGGCCGGGGTCCTGTCCCGCGGCGATCACCCAGGCGTCGAATCCGTCACGCTCGGCCCGCACCGCGGTCTGGGCGAAGTAGTGGTTGAAGTGAACCGCCAGCACACCGAAGCTGACGTACTCGTAGGGAACGTCGACGTCGTAGGCGCGCCGGGGCAGCGTGTGGATGGCGACCTCGGTGCCGGGGTCGACCACCGCGGCGATGTGCGCCCGGTACCACTCGTCCAGCGCGGGCATCCGGCCTTCCACGACGTGCTTCTGCAGCCAGATTCTCACCGGGGGCCTGCCGGCATGAGCGGGGCGTCCAGAAGCGATGCCTCGATGAGGAACCGGCGCGCGGCGGCAGGGTCGTCGGCGAGCCGGCCGATGTCGTCCAGGTGCCGGCGCAGCGCGCCCGGGTCGGCGTCCTGCAACCCGCGGACCCGGCTCTCGGTGCGCGGTATGACGTCCTCGACCAGGTGACGGCGCCTCACCTCGGCGATGCTCGCAACGGATTGCCTCTCTGCCCGGCCGAACAGCCAGTCTGCCACCACCGGCATCAGGGCGAACGCGTCGTGGATGCCGGCGTTCATGTTCAGCCCGCCCGCCGTGGAGGTGACGTGCGCGGCGTCGCCGAGCAGCAGCACCGGTCCGGTGTCGGACAGGTAGGTCTGCGCCACACCTCGTCGAAGGCGGTAGCTGTCGACCCGGTCGACGTCGAGATCCTGCAGAGCGAAGGGGGTGGCGCGTCCCAGCGCCTGGCTGAGCCGGTCGACGTCGTCGCGCTCGTTGGTCGTCCGGACGATCAGCCGGGTGTGGTTGCTCATCCGCAGCGCGCTGACGCCGTCGCCGCCACCGCGGAAGTAGCACAGTCCCGCCATCGCCGGCCCCGCTGCCAGTCCGGCGAGGTCGGTCGAGACGAACGCGCGGACGGCGCCGGTCGGATACTCCGCCGCGGGGAAGCCGATGCCGGACATGGCCCGGATCGCCGAGTTGGCGCCGTCGCATCCCAGGACGACGTCCGCGGCGACGTCGCGGCGCGACCCGTCCGCGGCCGACACCGTCACCGCCGGCCGCCGCGGGTCGAGTCCCACCACCGTCGCACCGTGCTCGACGGCGATCAGCGGCTGGGCGGCCGTCAGCGCCGCACACCGGTCGAGCAGGGACTGCTGATCGAGATGGATCCGGAAGGGGTGCGCGGTGAGGGCCTCGACGAGTCGGTAGTCGACCTCGGCCAATACCCGCCCCCGGCTGTCGCGCCACTGCACGGCACTCACCCGGACCGCGTCGGGGTCGGCGACCAGGTCGATCCCGGTCGCGCTGAGCAGGTCCAGCGTCGCGGGGTGAAAGGTCGACGCGTGCGATTTCGTCGTCCACGTACCGCCCTGTTCCACCAGCGTCACCGCAACACCTCGCGCGGCGAGCAGCAGCGCGCAGAGCGCTCCGACCGGTCCCGCGCCGACGACGACCGCGTGCGGAGTCACCTCGGACCGCTCCTCGACGTTGTAGGTTGCCTGCTGGTGGGCAGAGCTTATCTCCGGCGCACGATCCTGAAGGAGGGCGATGAACCC
>NZ_JBJTJF010000066.1:0-2705 GCF_046095365.1 Mycobacterium sp. | reverse complement strand
CCAGGGCATCGGCGGTACCGGCGGCGCTGCCGGGACCGGCGGTGTCGGCGGGACCGGCGGTGCGGGCGACGCGAGCAACGACGGCGGCGTCGGCGGCGAAGGCGGCGCGGCCGGAACCGCCGGTGCCCGAGGTGCCGGTCGTCGCGTCGCCGCCGGCCCCGCCGGCGCCGCCGGCGCCGCCGGTCGCGCCGGTCTGGCCGTCGATGCTGCCCGAGGTGCCGGCGGCGACGCGACGACCGGCACCTCGGGCACCGGCGGGCTCGGCGGCCAGGGCGGTGCGGCCGGCACCGGCGGCGTCGGCTATTCGGTCAGCACGCCGGGCGCCGCCGGCGGTAAGGGCGGTGCGGGTGGCACCGGCGGCGCCGGTGGCAACGGCGGCGCGGTCGGCGCGGTGACCGGCGGATCGCTGGGAATCCAGGGCATCGGCGGTACCGGCGGCGCTGCCGGGACCGGCGGGATCGGCGGTACCGGCGGTGCGGGCGACGCGAGCAACGACGGCGGCGTCGGCGGCGAAGGCGGCGCGGCCGGAACCGCCGGTGCGGGCGGCACCGGATCGGCGAACGGCGCCACCGGAACCGCCGGCAACGGCGGCGTCGGCGGTGTCGGCGGCGCGGGCTGGAACTCCACCTCCGGCGGTGTCGCCGGCGGTAAGGCCGGCGCCGGCGGGGCCGGTGGCGCGGCGACGGCCGGAACCGGTGGCACCGGCGGCGCCGGTGGGCTGGGCGGAGCGGGCATCGCCGGGACCAACGGATCCAAGGGCGTCAACGCCACCGACGGCTCGGCGGGCGGCGTCGGCGGTGCCGGCGGCAAGGGTGGCGCGGCGACCACCGGCACCGGCGGTAAGGGCGGCACTGGCGGCACCGGCGGCGCCGGGGCGGGCGGCGGCACCGGCTGGAGCTCCAACGTCGCCGGGGTCAACGGCACCGACGGCGGATCCAGCGGCGTCGGCGGAGACGGCGGCGCGGGCGGTCAGGGCGGCGCGTCAGGCTCCGGTGTCGACGGCACCGGCGGGGCAGGTGGCACCGGCGGGGCCGCGGCGGTCGCGGGCAACGGCGGCAACGGTGCGGCGGGCACGGTGGCGACCCCGAACGGCAGCGACGGCGGCAAGGGTGGCAACACCGGAGCGCCGGGCAGTGGCGGCGCGGCGGGCGCGAAGGGCGGACCGACGGGTGCCGATGGAACCACCGGCGCCTCCGGGGCGGCCGTCTCCTCCGGCGGCAACGGCGGCGACGGCGGGGCCGGCTTCGACCAGACCGCCGCCGGGGTGTCCGGCGGGGTCGGCGGCAACGGCGGTGCGGCCGGTGACCGCGGCAACGGCGGCGACGGCGGCGCCGGCGGCGACGCCGGGCCGGCCACCACCGGCCTCGCGGCGGGCACCGGCGGCAAGGGCGGCGCCGGCGGCGCCGGCGGATCGGTGACGGGCACCGGCGGCAAGGGCGGGGCCGGCGGTCTCGGCGGCGCCGGCACCGCCTACGCCCCGCAGGTCACCTCGACGATCACCGGCTTCGGCGACGCGACCGGCGCAGCCGTCACACCGGACGGCGCCACCCTGTACGTCACCGACTACGCCAACGGCCGGGTCTCGGTGATCGACACAACCACCAACACCGTCACCTCCACCATCACCGTCGGCACCCACCCGCGCGAGATCGCCATCAACGGCACCACCGCCTACGTCGCCAACCAGGGATCCAGCACGGTGTCGGTGATCAACACCGCCACCAACACCGTCACCTCCACCATCAACATCGGCATCGCCGGCACCGGCATCGCGGTCAGCCCCGACGGCACCAAGGTCTACGTCACCGGCGCAGGCACCGTGAAGGTCATCAGCACCGCGAACAACACCGTCACCAACACCATCGCCGTCGGTGCGGGCTCCAACGACGTGGCCTTCCGGTCCGACGGAACCGCCTACACCGTCAACAGCACCGCCAGCACCGTCTCGGTCATCGACCCCAACGGCACCGTCACCGCGACCATCAACGTGGGCAGCTCGCCGGCGCAGAACGTCATCCTGCCCAACGGCACCAAGATGTACGTCACCAACAGCGGCGGCAACTCGGTCTCGGTGATCGACATCGACCCGACCAGTGGCACTTACAACACCGTCATCAAGACCATCAGCACCTCGATCGCCGGGCCGTACGGCATCACGGTCAGCCCCGACGGCAGCACCGTCTACGTGGCCAACGCCTCCGACGGCAAGGTGGCGCTGATCGACACCTTCTCCGACGCGGTCACCAGCACCGTCTCGGGTGTCAGCGGCACCGGCCGCCTCGCCGTCAACCCGCAGACCGGAACCGTCTACGACGCCGGCGGCGCCGACGTATACGCGGTGACCACCAGCCGGGCCGGCGGCACCGGCGGTGTGGGCGGCACCGGCGGCGCGGGCCTGGGCGGCGACGCCGGCGCGGGCGGTATCGGCGGCGACGGCGGGGCCGGCGCGGCGGGCGGGGCCGGCCGGTCGACTCTGATCGCCGGCCAGATGGGCGGCGCCGGCGGCGTGGGCGGCGCCGGCGGCGTGGGCGGCAGCGCCACCTCGGGCAAGTCGGGCAGCGGCGGCACCGGTGGCCTCGGCGGCGCGGCGGGCGCCGGCGGCGCCGGGTCCACCGTGGCCGCGGCGGGCGGAGTCGGCGGCGGCGGGGGCGCGGGGGGGGGGGGCGGCGCGGGGGGCGCGGGCGGGGCGGGGGGGAGCGGCGGCC
>NZ_JBJTJF010000065.1:0-25764 GCF_046095365.1 Mycobacterium sp. | reverse complement strand
AGGTCCTTGCCGGTGCGGGACTGCACCAGCACCTCGCCGCGGTCGCGGAACACCACCGCGCGGAAACCGTCCCACTTCGGTTCGTACGACCACTCCCCCGGTTCGGCGGGCACGCTCGCCTGCGCCTTGGCCAGCATCGGCACGACCGGCGGGGAGACGGGGAGGTCCACGAGGTCAATCGTCGTACATTCTGTTGCGATGCACACCACACCGGATCAGCCGGCGGGGCGGTTCGCTCCCAGTCCGTCGGCCGATCTGCACATCGGCAACCTTCGCACCGCGGTCTTGGCCTGGCTGTTCGCCCGGTCCACCGGCCGGCGGTTCCTGATCCGGGTGGAGGACCTCGACGACCGCACCCACGACGACGTGGGCAGCCGCCAACTGGCCGATCTGGCGGCGATCGGGGTGACCTGGGACGAGCCGCCGCAGTGGCAGTCCGCCCACGCCGAGCGCTACGACACCGTCATCCACGGCCTGCACCGAAGCGGCCTGGTTTACGAATGCTATTGCAGCAGAAAGGATATCCTCAGCGCACCGCGGGCGCCGCACGCACCGGAGGGTGCATACCCCGGAACGTGCCGCGACCTCAGCGAGGCCGAACGCGCGCGACGACGCGACACCGGACGCCCACCCGCGCTGCGACTGCGCTCGGAGACAACGGAATTCACCATTACCGACCTGCTGCACGGCGACTACACCGGAGTGGTCGACGACTTCGTGCTGCGCCGCGGCGACGGGGTAGCGGCCTACAACCTGGCCGTAGTGGTCGACGACGCGCACTCGGGCGTAGACCAGGTGGTACGCGGTGACGACCTGCTGGCGTCCTCGCCGAGGCAGGCCTACCTGGCCGGGCTGCTGGGCTACCCGCAGGCGGTGTACGCCCATGTCCCGCTGGCCCTGAACGCCGACGGCAAGCGGCTGGCCAAGCGCGACGGCGCGGTGAGCATGGGGGAACTGGGCGCGGCGCGGGCCTGGGCGCTGATCACCGGGTCGCTGGGCTGGCCGGAGGCCGACATGGCCGGACTGCTGACGAGATTCGACCCGGCGCGGCTGCCCCGAGACCCGTGGGTCTTCCGGCCGGAAACGATCTAGACCGGCAGTTCCTTCTGCCCCCACGGCGAGCCGTAGGCGGTGAGCAGTTCCAGGAACGGCACCGAGTCGAAGCACTCCGGCCCGAGCACACCAACCCCGCTCCAGACGCCGGTGGCCAGAAGTTCCAGTGCGACAACGGGATTGACCGCGGTCTGCCAGACAACGCACTGGTGGCCGTACTCGGACATCGACCACTGGTTGTCCACCACGTGGTAGAGGTAGGTGGAGCGGGGCTTGCCGTCCTTGCCGGTCCCGGTGACCCACAATCCGGCGCAGGTCTTGCCCTTCATCATCGGCCCGAGTGTGGCCGGGTTGGGCAGGCAGGCCGCCACCACGTCGCGCGGGCTGACCTCGACGGTGCCCGTGTCGCTAGCGACCTTGACCTTCTCTGTGCTGTCCAGGCGCAGCTTGTGCAGCACCTTGAGCACCTCGATGAACTCCTCGCCGAGTCCGTATTTGAAGGTCGCGCGCTTGCAGTCGATGTAGCGCGGCATCAGCAGCACTTCCTCGTGCTCGACGTTGACGCACTCCACCGGTCCGATCCCCTCGGGGAAGTCGAAGACCTCGGGCTCGCTGAACGGCTCGGTGACGAACCAGCCGCGGCCCTTCTCCCAGATGACCGGGGGATTGAGGCACTCCTCGATGGTGGTCCAGATCGAGAACGACGGCGCGAACTCGTATCCGTCCACGGTCAGGTTGGCGCCGTCGCGGGTGCCGAGTTCGTAGATCTCGCCGAACAGGTGATCGGCGGCGTAGCGGGCGAAGACGTTGGCCAGGCCCGGTTCGACTCCGAATCCCAGCAACGCCAGCAGACCCGCCTCCTTCCATTGCGGCTCCATCTCGAACTGCTCGTCGCCGAGCTTGACCCCGGTCAGCTCGTAGGGTTTGTCCGGATGCCGTTTGGACAGGCTCATCGCCATGTCGACGTAATTGGCGCCGCCGGCCAGCGCGCCCTTGAAGATCGGCATGTCGAAGCGCGGGTCGACCGCGTTCATCACGTGGGTGATGCCGTGCTCGCGGACGAGTCTGGCCACCGCGTCCTCGGATGAGGCGTCGACCCGCGTTGCGCTGAATCGGGGGTCGTCGACCGCGCCGGCGGCGGCGATCGCGCGGCTCTCGTCGTAGTCGGCCACCACGATCCGCTCGAAGAAATCGCGGCGCACCGCGATCGCGCAGAACGCCGAACCCACACCACCGGAACCGACCAGAAGGATCTTCATGGCCTGAACCTACAACGCGACTTCGAGGCTGGCCATCCCCCGCAGCGTGACGTGCGGCTTGTAGACCGGTTCGGCGGCCAGGCGCGCGTTCGGGAAGCGGCGGGCGACCGCGGACAGCGCCACCGCGGCCTCCAGCCGGGCCAGCGGGGCGCCCAGGCAGAAGTGCGGGCCGAGGCCGAAGCCGAGGTGGCGCACGGCGTCTCGGGCCGGATCGAAGGCGTCGGGACTCTCGAACACGGCGGGATCCCGGTGCGCCGCAGCCAGCAGCAGGATCATGCTGTCGCCCTTGGGAACCGGTACCCCACCGACGGTCATATCCTGCCCCGCGACCCGGCCGACGAGCTGGACCGGCGGGTCGTAGCGCAGCGTCTCCTCGACGATCGCCGCTGCGCGACCGGGGTCCGCTCCGAGCGCGGCCCAGTGCCGCGGATGGCGCAGCATGGCCAGCACCGCGTTGGCGATCAGGTTCACCGTCGTCTCGTGACCGGCGATCAGCAGCAGATTGCAGGTCGCGACGATCTCGTCCTCGGTCAGCTGATCGCCCGACTCCTCGACGGCGATCAGGCCCGACATCAGGTCGTCACGCGGATCCGAGCGCCGCTGCGCGAGCAGGTCCCGCAGGTAGTCGCGCAGCCACAGACCGGCCTGCAGTCGCTCCTCGAATCCGTGCGGCGCTCCGGTGAAGGCGATGAACGGGTCCAGTCCCTGGGCGAGCAGTTCGGAGGCCCAGCTGAATTTCGGCTCGTCCTCGACGGGCACGCCGAGCAGCCGGCAGATCACCGCGACCGGCAGCGGGTGGGCCAGGTCGGCGATGACCTCGAACGCCCCCGCGGCCTCGACCCCGTCCAGCAGTCCGTCGACGAGTTCGGCGACGTCCGGCTCCAGCGACTTGACGACCCTGGGCGAGAACGCCTTGCTGACCAGCCTGCGCAGCCTGGTGTGGTCGGGCGGGTCCAGGAACAGGAAACTGGGCGTGCCGAACGGCCGCAGATTCTCCCCGGCGGCCATCGCCCGCTGCGCGGTGGTGGACTTCAACCGGTCACTGCACGACGCCGGGTGGCGCAGCGCCGCCTCGCAGTCGGCGAAGGAGGTGAACACCGCGACCGACGACTCCGGCAGCACCAGCGGCCCGTGCTCCCTCAGCGTCCGGTAGATCGGATACGGGTCGGCCCGGTTCCGCGGGTCGAGCAGTTCCAGCAGCAGTTGCTGCGGGGCGTCACTCATCGGTCCAGTCTGCCCGGTGTCACGGCACCGGGCCCTGCCCGCACCCCGGCGGAATCGTCGGGCCGGCGGCGAGGGCGGCGGCCAGCGACGGCCGGGCCTGCCCGAGTGCGACGACCGGCGGCAGCGACAACCGCACCTCGTAGGCGATGGCCCCCAGCTTGCCCGCGTCGCGGCAGCTGAGGCCGATCCGGGCTCCGGCCCCCCTGCCGAACCGGGAGTCGAACGCCTCCCGCACCGACCGCGACGTGACGCGCCCACCCGGAGCACCGGCGAACAGCGGGTCCAGGACGGCGGTGGCCTGCCCCGCCAGATCCGTTGCGATACGGAAGTATTCGGCCGGGTCGACCCCCGAGCAGGTGCCGTGCGCGTACCACTCGTGGTTGGTCATCACCGAAGAGTCCGACATCATCGACTGCAGGTCGGCCTTCAGGTCGTCGGGGAGCTCAACCGGGAGGCGGGACCGGTCGCGCCTGGGCACGTCGCAGTACTGCTCGGTGGACGGTTGCGGCCACAGCCCGTGCAGCACGAAGGCCTGTCCCAGTTCGCCGACGTGGCCGCTGCGGCAGCCGATGTTGGACGGCTCCGCCTTGCACAGGCTCGGCGCCCAGGTCAGCACAAGCAGACTGGACCGGCTGGCGTTCGCGGCCGGGCGCGGCCGGCGATCCAGGACGAGCAGGCTGAACGCGACAGCGGCCGCGGCGATCACCGCCAGAGCGGCCGAGACCCACAGCACCGTCTTGTCGCCTCGCCTCATGGTGTGCCTATTCAACACGCCTCACCGTCACCCCGCGGGCGCAATACTGTCCGGGGCGGGGACCGACGGGTGGAGATGCGGTGAACGACGTCGAGCGCTGGTTCGACCGTGCGGCTGCCCGCACGAGCCGGCCGGTGTCGCTGTACCCGAGTCTGATCACCGGACGGTTCGCGGCCTACCTGCGCTACCGCCTGCGCTACCCGCTGCTGATCTCCACGGTGCGATTCGCGGTACACGTCGCGGAGTTCTTCATCCTGCTCTCCAGCCTCGGCGGGGTCGCCGCCTTCACCGTCATGGTGCTGCGGGCCGGCAGCCTGGTGGTGGCCGGCGGTTGGTGGGGGCTGCTGGAGGTGATGCGGGAGCGGGTCCGCACGTTCGCCGACTCCGGCAACCGAGATGCCTCCGGCCGTGAGATCGGACGCTGGCTGGTGCTGGCGGGCATTCTCGCTGTGCTGGTCACCGCGGCAGGGGCGGCGGTGCTGCTGGTGTGGAGTCCCGCCGGCGCCGGCCCGGTGGCGCGGCTGTACGCGTTCCTCGTCGTCCTCGAGTTCGCCATCGACCTGCCGGTGCGGGTCCTGCACTCCGGTGTCTACGCCACCCGCCGGGTCTACAAGCCGGCGTGGTCGATGCTGCTGCCAACCGTCATCCAGTTGGCGATCCTGGGTTTCGGCTTCTACCTCTACCCCGCCGCGGCGATCGTGGTCGCGATCGTGGTGTCCAACGCGCTGAACATCTGGATCACTGTGCACTACACCGCCGAGCTGTACCGGCTCATGGGGCTTCGCCCGCTCTTCGGCGGGCGCCGCCGGTGGCACGATCTGCCCTCGATTCCGCCGCGGATGGGCCTGGAGACCACTCTGTCGGGACTCTCGCTGCGACTGGACGCGATCCTGGTGCTGGCGCTCGTCGGCTTCTACGGAACCAACACCCGCACCTTCGATCTCACCGCCGGCATGACGTCCTGGCAGCAGATCGACGCCTTCCAGTTCTTCTACCTGATCCTGCCGCTGTTCCGCGGAACCTACGAGAGCGCGGGCATCTTCTACTTCGATCTGGTTCGGCTGCGCCGGGCACCGGCGGTCCGCAGACTGGCGCTGAGGTTCTTTCGGGCGCTGCTGTGGACGGCACCCGTTGTCGCACTCTTCTATTGGGTCCAGGCTGCTGCGCTGGGGATGCTCGTGATGCGCGACGTGCCGGTCAGCTTCCTGCTCGCCCTGATCCCGATGTTCGTCCTCCGCAGTTTCATCGGGGTCTACCAGATCCGGTTGTTCGCCGAGGGCCGGTTCGGCGAGCACCTGGGCACCCTGGGCCTGCTGGCAGTCCTGCTGGCTCTGGTGTGGCTCAACCCGAACCCGGCGGGCGACCTGACGCAGATCACCGCGGCGATGATCGTTCAGCTCATCGTGCTGATCAACCTGCAGCATGTGCGCGACCGGCGGGACCCGCCGCTGCCCACCCTGCTGGCAGGCCAGGAGTGGGCGACCGCCCGCGCCCGGGAGCCCGGACCGACCGTCGCCGGCAGCGTCCGCATCTCCACATCGATTACGCCGCAACAGAAGTCAGCGGTCGTGAAACTGATGGACAAGACCTTCGACGGGACCGGACACTTCACCTTCAGGTCATCGACCTCGCTGCTGTACTACGAACGCACCGACGGCACCGGCCCGCCGGCGCACCTGGCGCTGATGGAGATGACCGGCGGGGCCGCCGGCCGCGGAGCCGCGTTGACCGGCGCTCCTGCTCCCGGTGACGACGAAGGCCTCGACGGTCTGATCGCCGCCTTCCGGGACATGTTCCCCGCGGGGATCGTCTTCGACGCCGAGACCCTCCACGGGGCGGCGGACATGCGCACCCTGGATCCGGCCGTCCTGGCCGGCGTCATCCCGGCCGCACTGGGCGCACTGGAGGACGGCAACGCGGTGGTCGCGGTTTCCGGCCGGTGGCTGACCCCGCTGTACCGCGGCGGGATGCTGCGGCTGATCTTCGTCCTGCCGGGCGAGGTCGACCCGGACCGTTTCAAGGGCTGGCGCGAGGCGGTACGCCGACATGGCTGAGCCGGAGCAGGGGCCCGTCGACCTCGCCCGCAGTCTCGCCGACCCGGCGACCTACGAGGCGGTCATCATGCGGATCTTCGACAAGCGCCGCCAGCGCGGCCAGGCCTTCGCCGAGATCGGCAGCGGCGGGATCACCTACTTCGACACCGCGACCGGACGGCGGTCCCTGTCGCAGGCGATCGCCCTCAGCGTCGCCGGCGGCCGGTACCGGCCGGCGCCGGTGGATCTGTGGTTCCTGGAGAGCAAGGGCAAGACCCGGGCGGCACACATGCCCGCCTTCGCCGACCACGTCGTCGGCGCAGCCCTCTATCAGCTGCTCTCCCGCAATGCCCGCTGCCACGGCCTGCCCGGCGTCTACTCGTACCTGCCCGGCCTGACCAACGCCACGGCGATGCGCGCCCTCGGCGGTTACGTGCGCGAGCATCGCCGCGCAGTGGGCCGGGCCGGCCCGCCGGTGTATGTGCTGCAGTCGGATTTCGAGCACTACGGCGACGCCATGCCGGTGGGGCCGGACGCCCCGCTGTGGTCGATCGTCCGCGAGGTCGCCACACTGGGGAGCCCGAATGGCGAACTGCCCGAATGGGTTTGGGATCTCATCAATGACCTTGTCCGGCCGGTTGTCCGCGACGAGGACGGCGCGGAATTCAACCGTGTGTACGGGGTTGCGATGGGTACCCCGCTGGTCCCGCTGCTGTCGAATCTGGCCGTGCTGCCGATGGACCGGGAGATTCAGGCTGTAGACGGCATCTTCTACGCCCGCTACAACGACGACTTCCTGGTCGCCCACACCGACGTCGCCGCGCTGCAACGGGTCGATGCCCGGATCGACGAGGTACTGGAAGGTCTGGGAGTCAAACGCAAGCGGTCCAAGGAGTTGCGCACCGCACTGAGCGCAACCGGCATGCCCTCCCCGGAGGATCCGGCCTACCGCGGCGGAAACCGGATCGACTGCCTGGGACTGTCGGTCAATCACGCCGGGGACATCACCCTGGGGCCGCACCGTCTTCGCCGCATCATGCACCGCATCAGCACCCGGATCGACGGGGCCGCATGCGGCCTCGCGGCCCTGTCGGTCCCCGAGCGTGCCCGCCATCTGGTGGCGGCCACCAACGTCATGCTCGACGTCTCGAGTCCCTTTGCAGTTCCGGGACTTTCAGCACTGCTGGACACCACCACCGACCGGGGCGCGCTCAAGGACCTGGATTTCCGGATCGCACGCAAGATCGCCCAGGCGGCAACCGGGCGGTCGGGAGTGCGGGGGCTGCGCTCGCTGCCCCCCCGGGTGCTGTACGGCGAGATGGGACTGGCTTCGCTGGTGCGGCTGCGGAACTTGCGCTGACCGGCCGCCTGCGGTTCTATTCACCTTGGGGGCGCGGATCCCGCCTCCGGGCGGACCTCCCGAAGGACCACAGAGGCTGCGGCTTTCGATCCTTCTTTTTTTCGTTTTCCCCCGCGCCCCCGCCCATTCCCGCGCACGGACCGTCGCGGTCAGCAATTCGCGTAGTAACGGCCGAGGAAATCCTCGCGCAGCGCCTCGAAGTCGCCGGCGACGATGGCGCCGCGGATGGTGTCGACCAGGCGGATGATGAAACGCTGGTTGTGGATCGTGCACAGGGTGGCCGCGAGGATCTCCTTGGCCCTGAACAGGTGGTGGACGTAGGCGCGGGTGTAGTTCGCGCAGGTGTAGCAGTCGCAGTCCGGGTCGATCGGGGTGAAGTCGCGCCGGTAACGCGCCCCGGTGATGTTGTATCGGCCGTCGCGCGAGTAGACCGCGGCGTTGCGCGCCACGCGGGACGGCGACACGCAGTCGAAGGTGTCCGCGCCGGCGGCTATCGCGGCGAACAGGTCGTCGGGCTCGCTGATGCCGAGCAGGTGGCGGGGCTTGGAATCGGGCAACTCCTCGGTGCACCAGCCCACGATGGTGGCCAGGTTCTGTTTCTCGAGCGCACCGCCGATGCCGTATCCGTCAAAGCCCCGGCCGCCCGGGTCTGCGATGGTGTCCAGCCCGCGGCAGGCCTGACGGCGCAGGTCCTCGTAGTGCGCCCCCTGCACCACCCCGAACAGTGCCTGCGCCGGACGGGAGTCCGGGGCCTGGGAGTCCAGCCGCCAGTGCTCGTCGAGGCAGCGCTGCGCCCAGGCCTGGGTGCGGGCCAGCGACTCCTCCTGATAGGCGCGGGTGTTGACCAGCGTCGTCAGCTCGTCGAAGGCGAACATGATGTCCGCCCCCAGTTGGTGCTGGATCCCGATGGACACCTCCGGGGTGAACCGGTGCGTCGAACCGTCGAGGTGACTGATGAAGGTCACCCCGTCGTCGTCGACGCGGGACAGGCGCTGCTTTCCCTTGGCGACCAGGTCGTCGGCCTGCACCCGGGCCGGGTCCTCCATGAGGACCTTGCGGAACCCGGCGCCCAGTGACATGACCTGGAAGCCGCCGCTGTCGGTGAACGTCGGCCCGGTCCAGTTCATGAACGCCCCGACCCCGCCGGCTTCGGCGACGATGTCCGGGCCGGGCTGCAGGTAGAGGTGGTAGGCGTTGGCCAGCAACGCCTGCGCGCCCAGTTCGCGCATCGTCTCGGGCAGCACCGCCTTGACCGTCGCCTTGGTGCCGACCGCGACGAACGCCGGGGTCCGGATGTCGCCGTGCGGGGTGCGGATCACACCGCTGCGGCCACGGCCTCCCGGCAACTCGGCCTCGACTGTGAAGAACGGCACGCCCGCCATCTAACCGCGACCGGACCGCCGGCCCGATGCCGAGCCGGGCGAGATCAAGGTCAGCTGTCCGTGGCGCTCTTGGCCGGCGCGGTGCCGCTCCTGGCGCGGGCCGTCGTCTTCTTCTTCGCGGGGGCCGTCCCCACCGCCCGTTCCAGGTCGGTGAGCGAGTCCTCCAGGTGACCGAGCAGGCGTTGCAGACGCGGCACGCTGCGCCGGCAGCCGACCAGGCCGAAGTCGAGATTGTCGGCATTGTTCGACAGCGTGATGTTCAGCGCCTGGCCGTCCAGCGCGATGGACAGCGGATAGTTGCCGTCCAGCCGAGCGCCGTTCCAGAACAACGGTTCCCGGGATCCGGGCACGTTGGAGATCACCAGGTTGAACGGCGGGGCGGCCGAGCCCAGGGCCGGCGAGACCAGCGACAGCAGCAGCGGGGAGACGTTGAACGCCGACAGCGCCACCTGCTGAAGTTTCGGCAGGTCCTTGAACACCTGCTTGTTGCCGCGCATGGAGGCGCTGACCTCCTCGAGTCGCTGCGCCGGGTCCTCGCGGTGGGTGGCCAGGCTGGCCAGCAGCGCACCGACCTGGTTGCCGCCGCTGGAATTGGCGTCGCCGCGCAGGCTGACCGGAACCATCGCGATCAGCGGTCGGTCCGGCAGTGCGTTCTGCTCGATCAGGTAGGCCCGCAACGCCCCGCCGCACATGGCCAGCACGACGTCGTTGAGGGTCACCCCGGCCGCCTGCTTGATCCGCGTCACCCGTTCGATCGGCCAGGACTGCGCCGCACACCGGCGGGCGCCGCCGATCGGCACGTTGAAAATGGTGCGCGGCGCGCCGACCGGCAGGGTCAGCTGCTGCTGCAGCAGTCCTTTGTTCGCCAGATGAATGAGCGAAGGGCCGAATTCGGCGACGGATTCGGCGACACCCACCAGCTGCCGGAGCGGAGACGGACCCTTCTTGCCCTTCCCTGGGGGTCGCCCGTTGGCGGCCCACATCGCCCGGGCCTCGTGGTCATCCGGGTCGGTGGACAGCGCGCGGCGCATCATCCGCATGGCACTGACGCCGTCCACGAGCGCGTGGTGGATCTTGGTGTACACCGCGAACCGGCCGTCGTTGAGACCCTCGACGAAATGGGTCTCCCACAGCGGCCGGTGCCGGTCGAGCAGGGTGCCGTGCAGCCTCGAGGTCAGTTCCAGCAGTTCGCGCACGCGGCCGGGTGAGGGCAGCGCCGAACGGCGCAGGTGGTACTCCAGGTCGAGGTCGCGGTCGAAGGCCCAGGTCAGATTCGCGATGCCGCCGAACAGTTCGGCGGGATGCTTGCGGAAGGTCGGGGCCAGGTCGTCGTTGCCGATCAGATCCTGGTAGAGCTCCCGGATGAAGTCCGGCCCGGCACCCGCGGGCGGCTCGAACAACTGCAACCCGCCGACGTGCATGGGGTGCTCGCGGGACTCCCCCAGCAGGAACATCGAATCCAGCGGCGATATCAGTTCCATCGCACCCTCCGCTGCTTACTCGTTGACTACACCCTAGTGAACGCCAATCGGCGTCCGCGCGGGGCCGAAAGGCCCTGCCGTTTCCGTCCGCCGGACGAGCAGGGTGGACGGTATGACGATCGCCGCCGTCGGCCGCCCGGCCCGATGGGTCGCGGTGGTGCTGTTGTGCGCCGCCTGTGCGGCCACCCCGACCCGGGCGCCGGCCGGCCCGGCAGGACCCGGCGACACCGCGGCCGGCACCGCCCCGCCCGCCCCGACCTCGCCGGCCGCGTCGGCCGCGTCGGCGATCCGGCAGTGGGAGGCCGTCGCCGGTGAGCACTTCCGGCAGTCCGCCCGGGCTCTTGGCGAGGTCTCGGCGGCCTCGGCGGGCGAGGACGAATCCGGACTGTGGTCGGGATGCCGGCTACTGCACGACACAAACTCGATCGGTCTGCAGTCCGACCTGCCCAGCCCCGACCCCGGCCTGACCGCCGAACTGCAACGGATGATCGACGACATGAACACCGCGACCCACGCATGTCTGCGGTTCGTGCTGGGCCGTGACCCCGTGGACGCGGCCAACTACCGCGACTACCTGGACCGCGCCGTCGAGCACCTGCGGCGGGCCAAGGTGATCCTCACCCGCCTGGAGAGGTGAACGCTCAAGACGGTGTGGTGTGCCTTCGGACTTAGACCTCTGCGGAGGCAGGCACTCCGGGCCCGATCGCGCTGAGATCACTGAGCCGGTAGGCCGACACCGAGGTGTCCCCGACCGCGTAGAGCACGTCGCCGATGCGCACCGTGCGCAGCGTCGGCTCGTCGGGGTGGATCTCACCGACCACCTCGATCCCGTCCGGACCGACCCGCAGCACCTTGAGGTACTGGCCGGACCGGTATCCGGTCTGCGGGTCGTAACCGCTGCCGGACACCGGCACCACCAGCAGGCCGTCCTGGGCGGTGTAGAGCAGGGCGTGGTGGTCGAACTGGGCATCCGACCACGACCACTGGTAGCCCGGGTCGAGGTAGACCCGTTCGATCTCGGTCAGCCGGTCGGGGTCGCTGACGTCGAAGAGCGTCGCGTGCAGGTGGGTGTCGGACGTCCCGGCCGAGCGCTCCTGCCCGATGCCCAGCAGCAGACCGTCGCCGACCGACTGCAGATAGTTCGAGAAGCCGGGCACCACGAGTTCGTCGCGAAGCACCGGATCGGCCGGGTCGCTGAGGTCCACGGCGAACAGCGGGTCGGTGCGCAGGAACGTCACCAGATAGGCGGTGTCGCCGATGAAACGGGCCGCGTAGAGCTGTTCACCCGGCGCCAGACCGGTGATGGCGCCGACCTCGTCGAGCGTGCCGCCGGCAGTGTCGAGGACGTGAATTCCGTTGTCGTCCCGCGTGGTCCAGCCACCGGCGCCCAGCGCCGACTCGGTGGTGTGGGTGGCCACCCTCAGGTAGCCGTCGTGCTCGTCCATGGCGAACTGGTTGAGCAGTGTGCCCGGCACTGTGCCCTTGGCCGTCCAGACCAGCCGGGTCCCGTCCACCGCGAATCGGTCGATCCGGGATTCGGTGGTGGAGACGGTCTCGTCGTAGCGGTCCTGGACGGTCGCGACGTAGAGCGCCTCGGGTGTCATGTACACCGTGCCGCCCTGCGCTGACACCATGCCGGCGACGCCGGCGTCGTAGGCCGGGCCCCCGGGATCGCGGCGCGAGTCCACCGACACCACCGTCAGCACGGCGGGCTGGTTGACGAAGTCGGTCCGGGTGACATCGGCGGTGATCACTCCAAGATCCACGGTCGCGCCGGTGTCGTCGACGCTGTAGGCGTGCGGCAGCGACAGATCGACGATCCGTCCGCCCACCCGGGCGACGTACTGGTCCCAGGTCTCGTAGGTGCGGTAGGCGGTCGGAACGTCCGGGTCGTAGCGGATCGCGGATGCGGCGGCGGGCGAACCGGAATCGAGATACTGCACCGGGACGTCGGTGTAGGCCGGGGCGGGCAGATTGACCGAACGTTGCATCACCAGGTAGACCACCCCGTCGACGGAGCGGGAACTCTGGTAGGCGCCGTCGAAGACGGTCTGTCTCACCACCGTGGGCGCGGTGCGGTCGGTGACGTCGTAAACGGTGATCGTGGTCTGCGGTTTCCACGGCTGCCAGTGGCCGCCTGCGATCTTCACCCAGGGGCCGTACCATCCCGATCCCGACTGGGAGATGACGGTCAGCCGGTCGCCGGAGAGGTATTCGCCGACCACATCGCCGGACAGCGCCGACTCCGAGGCGACCGAGAGATCCGGCCTGAGGATCCGGAGCTGCCCGTTGTGCGCGACGTATATGTAGTCGCCGTCGTTCTCCACGAAGTCGGCCTCGTCTACGCCCTGCACCTGGGTGTTGGTGTCGGAGTCGGTCGCCCACGACGAGTACTTGAGGTACTCCGGGTAGGGGCCGTGGTCGTAGACCGGGACGGTCTGGCCGAACAGGCCGCCGTACTGCTGCTTGGCCAGCCCGAGCAGAGAGTCGCGCATCTCGGTGCCGGAGAACGCCGCGCTGCTGCCGACCGTCCGCCCGTCGCCGAGTGCGGGGAAGCGCTCGAAGAGCTGTCGGCGGACCCGCTCCAGGGCACCTTCGAGGAAGGTCGTGACGGGGCCTCGGGGCAGACCGGACAGCCAGTGGGCGGCGGTGTCGAAAAACCGGGTGACCGTCGTGCCGATGGCGGCGACCGGCTTGGTCAGCGCGGGCGGCACGGCGCCCGCCGTGACCGCGCTGCCGGCAGCGGGCCGGGGTGTGACCGCGTCCAGCAGGCCGGATGGCGTGACGGCGGCCGCCCGTACGCGTCGCGGCGCCGGTGCGACATTGCTGCTCTGATCGAGCGGGGTTGCTGCGGCGGGGGCCGGCGGTACGGTTCGAGGCCGCCCGGCCGCCGGTGCGGCGTCACCGCCCTGGTCAGAGATCGTCGGTCTGGCCGCCGCCCCGCGGTGTGCCCGGGGACCCTTGGTCGGCAGCGGCGGCCGACTTGCCCCGTCCGCGGCACCGCCGCCGGGAACCTCCCGGCCGCGCCGGGCCCCGCCGAGGCCGGGAATACGCGTCTGGCCTGGCCGGGACGGCCGGATCCGGACGGGGCCTGCTTCCGGTTGCTCCTGGGCGGCGCTGGCGGCAGGGGTGGGATCGGGTTCGGCCGGGTCGGCCGCCGCCGTCGCGGCATGCGGTCCGGACAGAGCCAGTCCGAGCGCGAACGCCGCGGCCCCGGCGCGGGCACCCCGTTTACCTGCCGACATCAAGCACCGCGCCTTCACTGATCACTGAGATTTTGCTGTGAATAAGGCAAACCATAGCTGTGAAGCTTGCTGTCCGTCAACGGGTGCGGAGGCCGGGTGAAGATGGCGGTGGCGGAGGGATTTGAACCCTCGGAGGGGGGTTACCCCTCACACGCTTTCGAGGCGTGCTCCTTAGGCCGCTCGGACACGCCACCGCCGCGAATCCTACGGTTCCCGCCGGACTAGCCCAAATCGCGGTGCGCGGCGAAAAACCCCTCGAGCAACTCGGCGCACTCGCCGGCCAGCACCCCGCCGCGCACCTCGGGCCGGTGGGTCAGCCGCCGGTCGCGCACCACGTCCCACAGCGAGCCGGCCGCACCGGTCTTGGGCTCCCAGGCCCCGAACACCAGTCGCCCGACCCGGGCCATCACCAGGGCGCCGGCGCACATGGTGCACGGCTCGACCGTCACCGCGAGTGTGGCGCCCTCGAGCCGCCAACCGTCGCCGGCGACCCGCGCGGCCGCCCGAAGGGCCAGTATCTCGGCGTGCGCGGTCGGATCACCAAGGGCCTCACGGGCATTGGCGGCCCGGGCGAGTTCGACCCCCTCGGCGTCGAAGACCACCGCACCGATCGGGACGTCCCAGGGACCGGCGGAGCGGGCGGCGGCGATCGCCGCGCGGATCAGCGGCTCGTCGCCCCCGGCGCCGATCAACGCTCGAGACGGTCGAGCACCGCCGACAACTCCTCGGCGAAGCCCATCTCGCGGGCGATGCGGCCGATCTGTTCGTCGGCGTAGAGGTCGGTCTCGGCGAGGATCACCCCCAGCACCGCTTCGGGCAGGCCGACGTCGGCGAGCACGCCGAGGTCGCCCTCCTCGAACGGCTCGCTGTCCTCGAGGTCCTCCGGGGCGATGTCGGCGTCCAGCTTCTCCAGCGCCTCGGCGGCGATGTCGTAGTCCAGGGCCGCGGTGGCGTCCGACAGCAGCAGCAGGGTTCCGGCCGGCGCGGGCCGCACGATCAGGAAGAACTCGTCGTCGACGTCGAGCAGTCCGAACACCGCGCCGGCGCTGCGCAGTTCCCGCAACTCGGTCTCGGCGCTGGTCAGGCTGGTCAGCGCCGCGGAGCTCAGCGGGGAGCACCTCCAGGTGGCGCCCTCGCGCACCACCGCTACCGCGAACCCGTAGGGCGCGTCCGGCTCCTGCCCCCGTTCTGCCCGCTGTGCCGCCATGACCGGTAACGCTAGCCGCTGAGCACGCGGGTGACCAGCGCCCGCCTGCGCGCCCGGGCCGCGCTGGTATGCCAACCTGGAAGGCGTGGCGACAACACCGGTGTGCGTGCTCGGCCTGGGTCTGATCGGCGGGTCGGTGTTACGCGCGGCGGTCGCATCGGGGCGCTCGGCCTACGGCTTCAACCGGTCCGCCGAAGGGGCGGTGGCCGCCCGGGCGGACGGGTTCGAGGCGACCACCGACCTGGCCGCTGCGCTGGAATGGGCCGCCGAGCGTCGGGCACTGCTCGTGCTGTCCGTCCCGATGCCGGCGGTCGCGCACCTCCTCGGCCACGTCAGGGCACTCGCCGGTGACTGCGCGATCACCGACGTGATCAGCGTCAAGGGCCCGGTGCTCAGCGAGGTCCGGTCGGCGGGCCTGCTGGACCGCTACGTCGGCGGGCACCCGATGGCCGGCACCGCCTACTCCGGGTGGACGGCCGGCGACGCCGGACTGTTCCGCGGCGCACCGTGGGTGGTCGCGGTGGACGACCACGTCGACCCCGCGGTCTGGACCCAGGTGATGCATCTGGCGCTGGACTGCGGCGCGGTGGTGGTGCCGGCCAAGTCCGACGAGCACGACGCCGCCGCCGCGTCGATCTCCCATCTGCCGCACCTGTTCGCCGAGGCACTGGCCGCCACGGCGGGAGAGGTGCCGTTGGCGTTCGCGCTGGCGGCCGGGTCCTTCCGCGACGGCACCCGGGTGGCCGCCACCGCACCGGATCTGGTGCGGGCCATGTGCGAGGCCAACGCCGACCAACTCGTCCCCACCCTCGACCATGCGCTCGAATTGCTCCACACCGCCCGCCGAACGCTGGTGGAGAGGGGTTCGGTGGCCGAACTGGTCGACCTCGGGCACGCGGCGCGGATCCGTTTCGACCACTTCCCGCGGCCCGACGTGGTCACCACGGTGATCGGCGCCGAGAACTGGCGCGCGGAACTGGCGGCAGCCGGCCGGGCCGGTGCGGTGATCAGATCCGCGCTGCCAGGCCCGGATAGTCGATGATGAAGCCCTCGTCGTCGACGACGACGGCGGCCTCGGCCACCGGCGAGTGCACGGCGATCGCGCTTCCGGCGCCGGAGCTGCTGTAGCTGATCGACTCCGGCACGACGCTGAGGTCCGGCAGGCGGACGTAGACCAGCGGAAGGGTCACCGACCCGGGCGCCCGGTGCAGCCCGATCCGCCGGATCGGCAGCGCGTTGAAGAACGGGCTGAGCACGACGTCCACATCCAGTGCGCCGCCGAAATCGGCCCGGGACTCGCCCTCGTGTCCGGAGATCAGCCACATGTTCTCTTCGTCGCGTGCGACCGACAGCTGACGGTCGCGGTCGGGCATGGTGACGTCCAGCGACAGCCGCCTGGTGAGGCCGGCGTCGTCGGTCACCAGGTCGTAGGAGGCGCTGAAGGCCGGGTACTGCTCGGTGGCCGCCGCCACGATCCGCCCGATCGCCCTGATCCGGTTGCCGGACAGTTGAACCCGCGCCGACTCGATTCGCGACGCGTCGTGGGAGCGCCAGGTCAGGATGGCCGGCCAGCCGCGCACGCCGGCGCCGTCTGCTTCGGTCACCACCCCTCCACCGTAGGGGACGGGCCGTCGGCCCCGTAGTCGGGAGTCCGGCCCCGCGGCCTGGTCCGCACCAGCGCCTCGTCGTCGAGCAGGGGCTGCGGAAGGCGGCGGCGCAACCGCCCGCTTCCCGGCAGCGAAGCCCACACCCCCAGGGCGAGTACACCGTCGAGAAGCAGCGCCAGCACCGTCACCATCAGCGCGCCCACCAGGGCCAGATAGAACTGCCGGACCTTGATGCCGTCGATGAGGTAGCGGCCCAGGCCGCCCAGGCTGGCGTAGGCCGCCACCGTCGCCGTCGCCACGATCTGCAGCGTGGCGGTACGAAGCCCGCCGAGGATCAGCGGAAGGGCGTTGGGGATCTCCACCCTGGTCAGCACCTGCCACTCGGTCATGCCCATCGACCGCGCGGCATCGACAACCTTGGGGTCGACGTTGGCGATCCCGGCATAGGTTCCGGCCAGCAGTGGCGGCACCCCGAGCAGCATCAGCGCCACCGTCGGCGGCAGCAGGCCGAGTCCCCACAGCAGCACTCCGAGCAGCAGCACACCCAGGGTCGGCAGCGCCCGCAGTGCGTTGACGGCGGTGACCACCAGGAACGAACCGCGCCCGGTGTGCCCGATCACCAGCCCGATCGGTACGGCGATGAGCGCCGAGACGACCACGGCCACACCGGTGTACTGCAGGTGCTCGAGGATGCGCGCTCCCAGACCAGCGGTGCCCGACCAGTTCTCGGCGGTGAAGATGAAGGCCAGCGCCTGTTGGAGGAAGTTCACGCCGCCGCCTTCGCGGCCCGGGCCCAGGGGGTGGCGAGGCGACCGGCCAGCAGGATCACCACGTCGACGATGATCGCCAGCAGGAAGACGGCGATGATGCCGGCGATGATCTGGTCGCTCTTGTCTGACTGGTAGCCCTCGGTGAACCACGTTCCCAGCCCGCCGATCCCGATCACCGATCCGACGGCGACCATCGAGATGTTGGTGACGGCGACCACCCGCAGCCCGGCGACGAGAACCGGAAGCGACAGCGGCAGTTCGACTTTGAGCAACTGCCCGAGACGGGTGTAACCGACCGCCGAGGCGGCGTCGCGAACCTGCCCGGGAACCGCGTCCAGTGCCTCGGGCACGGCACGGACCAGCAGTGCCGTGGTGTAGAGGGTCAGGGCGATGATGACGTTGGCCTCGTCGAGGATGCGGGTCGGTATGACCAGAGGCAGTACCACGAACAGCGCCAGCGACGGGATGGTGAAGATGATGCTGGCGGTCAGCGTGGTCAGCCGCCGCAGGGCGGTGCGGCGCCACACGAAGGCCCCCAACGGGACCGCGATCAGCAGGCCGAGCAGCACCGGGATCAGTGCGAGCCGCAGGTGGATCTGGGTCAGCGTCCAGGCCGCGTCCAGGTGGGTCAGCAGGTAGCGCACGCCGGTCAGTCCGTCTCGGCCGGCATCCGGTGGCGTTGGGACTCCATCGCGTCCACGACGTCCTCCGCCGGTGCCCCGCCCACCACCGCACCGCGTTCGTCGACGGCCAGCCCGATCCCCGACGGCGAGGACAGCGCCGCGTCCAGAGCCGCCCGCAAGGTGCTCTCGCGCCGGAACAGCGAGCCGCCGGCCGTCACGCTGTCGTAGAGTCCGCTGCCGGCGCGGTGGCGGTCGGTGCCGGCGGCGTCGATCCAGCCGAAAGGCACCCCGCCGTCGACGGTGACCAACCGCCACTCGTCGGGCGCCAGGTACAACCCGTCGAGGTCGTCCTCGGTGACCGTTGGAACCGGTTGCAGCTCAAGGGTTGATGCGCTGAAGAACTGCAGCAGCCGGTATCCGCGGTCGTTGCCGATGAACCCGGCCACGAAGTCGTTCGCCGGGTTGGACAGCAACCGCGCGGGCGGGTCGTACTGTTCGAGCTTCCCTCCGACGCCGAAAACCGCGACGGCGTCGCCGAGTTTGACGGCCTCGTCTATGTCGTGGGTGACGAACACGATGGTCTTGCGCAGTTCGCTCTGCAGTCGCAGGATCTCGGCCTGCAACTCGTCGCGGACCACCGGATCGACGGCCGAGAAGGGTTCGTCCATCAACAGCACCGGCGGGTCGGCGGCCAGTGCGCGGGCCACCCCGACCCGCTGCTGCTGACCGCCGGAGAGTTGCGCCGGATAGCGCTGCGCCAGTTTGGGATCCAGTCCGACGCGCTCCAGCACCCGGTAGGCCTCGCGCCGGGCGGTCCGGCGGGACTCGCCACGCAGTACCGGGACGGTGGCGACGTTGTCGATCACCCGTTGATGCGGCATCAGCCCGCCACTTTGGATGACATAGCCGATTCCCAGCCTGAGCTTGACCGGGTCGACGCCGGCGACGTCGCGTCCGTCGACGCTGACCGTTCCGGAGGTGGGCTCGACCATCCGGTTGATCATCCGCATCGAGGTGGTCTTCCCGCAGCCCGACGGGCCGACGAAGACGGTCAGACTGCCGGCGGGAACCTCGAGGTTCAGGTCGTCGACGGCGACGGTGCCGTCCGGGTAACGCTTGGTGACGCCGGTGAAGGTGATCATCTACTTGCCGATCGGGGTGTCGAACGCGTTGGCCGCCAACCAGTGCCGGGCTGCCTCGTCCGGGTCGACCCCGGAGTTACCCGACACCGAGGCGTTGAGGTCGGTGAGGTCCTTTGTGCTCAGACGCGCAGAGACCGCGTTGAGGACCTTCTTGAGTTCCTCGGAGTTCTTCTGCGAACTCAGCAGCGGCACAACGTTTCCCGGCAGGAAATTATTTTTGGGATCCTCGAGAATGACGAACTTGTTCTGCGGGATCGCCGGTGAGGTGCTGAAGATGTTCGCGGCGGTCACCGTTCCCCCCGACAGCGCCTTGACCGTCGCCGGGCCACCGCCGTCGCTGATCGCGACGAAGTTGTCCGGTTTGATGTCCAGGCCGTACCTGGCCTTCAGCCCTGGCAGGCCCTGCTGACGCTTGAGGAACTCCGACGGTGCGCCGAACTTGACCTCGGCGGCATACGGCACCAGATCGGCGATCGTCTTGAGGTTCCATCTCGCGGCGGTGGCCTGGGTGACGGTCACGGTGTCGGTGTCGTTGGCCGGGGCCGGGTTGAGGATCGCCAGGTCTCCGGGAAGGGCGCGGTAGAGCGCCAGTTCGACGTCACCGGGCGCCGATGCGGTGCTCTTGGGGTTGAAGTACTGCAGCAGGTTGCCGGTGTACTCGGGGATCAGGTCGATGGAGTGGTCGCGCAGGGCCGGGATGTAGGTCTCGCGGCTGCCGATGCCGAACTGGCGCACGACGGTGAAGCCGTTGGCTTCCAGGGCCCCGGCGTAGATCTCGGCGACGATCTTGGACTCCGGGAAGTCCGCGGAGCCGACCACCACCGACTTCAGGTCGCCCGACATCGTCCCGCCGCCGAGTGGGTTGGAACTGCCGCAACCGGCGGCCGCCGGGACGAGCACCGTCAGCACGACGGCGAACAGCCAGCGTAGGGACGGTTTCATCGGCGTCCTTTCAGCCATGTTGGCACGACCCTAGCGGCTGCCCGGATCCGTTACCGTCCCGTTGCCGGTTTGGTGGTTTCCTTCCCGGCCTCGACAGGCGAAGATGTCGTGATGAGCAGCGAACAGAACGTTTCGCCGGCCGAGCCGTTGCCGCCGGTGTCCGACGGACCGGTCGCACAGGTCGAAGACGTCAAATTCACCCGGGCGGCGGCGTTGTGGACCTCGCTGATTCTGGGGTTCCTGATCCTGATCGTGCTACTGACGTTCATCGCCCAGAACACGGCCTCGACCCCGTTCACGTTCCTCAACTGGCATTGGAACCTGCCGCTGGGGGTGGCGATCCTGCTGGCCGCGGTATGCGGCGGGCTGATCACCGGTCTGGTCAGCGCGGCCCGGATGTTCCAGTTGCGCCGGGTGGCCAAGAAGAACCTGAAGTTCGCGCTCAAGCAGTAACGAATCAGCGCAGCCGGTGGGGCAGCAGGTCCCACACGTGCTCGATGCTGTTGACCCCGCCGACGGTGAACGCGCCCGCGCGCGAGTAGCGCAGCACGGTGACCGAGGCGTAGTCGATCGGGAACGACAGCGGTTTGGCGGTCCTGAGCACCTCGTGCAGCACCAGGTTGATCACGCCGCCGTGGCTGAACACCGCGACGGTGTCGTCGTGCTCGCAAACCGCCGTCACATCACGCAGCGCGTCCCACACCCGCCGGCCGAACGCCCCGGCGTCGACCCCTCCGGGCAGCTGGCCCCGCGACATCCGGTCCCAGTCCTCGGGGCGTTCGGCGCGCACCTGCTCCAGCGGGATGTAGTGCGACATGCCACGGTCGTATTCGGCCAGCCGATCGTCGACGCCGACGCCCAGCCCGGTGGCGGCCGCCACCGGCTCGGCGGTCTGCACGGCCCGGCGCTGCGGACTGCTGTAGAGACGGCTGATCGGGAAGCGGTCCAGCGCGGCGGGCAACCGGCGCGCCTGTTCCCACCCCAACTCGGCGAGTTCGGGATCCGAGCCCTCGCCGGGCCGGGTGCGCACCGGCAGCGCATGCCTGATCAGCAACACCTGCACCCGTGTCACGATAGGGGTTCGCGACGGAAGGGTCCTCGATGAGCGGCGGGTACGCGGATCGGCTGTTCGACCTGACCGGCCGGGTGGTGCTGGTGACGGGGGGCAGCCGCGGACTGGGCCGGGAGATGGCCTTCGCAGCGGCGCGCTGCGGTGCGGACGTTGTCGTCGCCAGCCGCAAGTACGACAACTGCGTGGCCACCGCGGCGGAGATAGAGGCCGAAACGGGCCGCAGCGCAATGCCTTACGGCGTGCACGTCGGCCGTTGGGATCAGCTCGACGGGCTGATCGAGGCGGTCTACGCACGTTTCGGACGGCTCGACGTTCTGGTCAACAACGCCGGCATGTCACCCACCTACGAGTCGCTGGGCGACGTCACCGAGGCGCTGTTCGACTCCGTGGTCAACCTCAACCTCAAGGGTCCGTTCCGGCTGTCGGTGCTGGCCGGCGAGCGGATGGCGGCCGCCGGCAGCGGGGTGATCGTCAACGTCAGCACGCACGGGTCGCTGCGGCCGCACCCGTCGTATCTGCCCTACGCGGCGGCCAAGGCCGGCCTCAACGCGGTCACCGAGGGACTGGCCAAGGCATACGGGCCGGCGGTGCGGGTGAACACGTTGATGCCCGGGCCGTTCCTGACCGACATCAGCAAGGCCTGGCAGCTGGGCGATGTGAACCCGTTCGCCGGTTACGCGCTGGGCCGCGCGGGGGAGCCGGCGGAGATCGTCGGGGCGGCGCTGTTCCTGATGTCGGACGCGTCGAGTTACACCACCGGGGCGATCCTGCACGCCGACGGCGGGTTCGGTTGAGTCCTACTCGCTGACGGCGTCCAACCGTTCGCCCACCCGGGCCAGCGCCTCGTCGAGGATGTCGACCTTGTCCCCGCGCTTCTGGTTCGCCTGCTCGGCCGCGCCGCGGCCGCCCTCTTCTTTGACACGGGCCGCGCCCTGGCGGCGTAGCAGGCTGAAGTTCTTCTCGCGGGCCTTGCGCAGCCGGTTCTGCAGCTCCTTGAGGGCCCTCTCGTCCATCCGTTCCAGGGCCGCGGGTTCGGTCTGGTCGACCAGGGACTGCTCGTCGCCGGTCAGGCTCACGTGCTGGCTGCTCATCGGTTGCTCCTCATCGGTTGCTCCTCTAGGGCGTGACGATGTTGAAGTCCGGGTCGGGCTTGTCCAGCACACTCATCAGCGTCTGCAGCGCCGCGGTGTCACCGGCGACCTGCAGGCCCGGTGAGGCGAGGTCGCCCATGGCCGCGGCCATCAGCCGCATCTTCGCGGCCAGTGTCACCGTAGCCGCCGCGGTGGCGGGCTCGGCGGGACGCCTGCGGTAGACCAGCACCCCGTTGCGCAGCGTGAGCCGGTAGTTGGCGTCGAGGTCGGTGAAGGTCACGTCCATGGCCAGGTCCAGATCCCAGGCCCGCGGCCCGTTGACCGACAGCGCGAGGATGTCGAACATCTGCTCCGGGGTGAGCTGGCTGAGCATGGTCGGCGCGGTGGTGCTCACCGGGGTGCCGAAGTTGCCGGTGCGCAGTTCGGTCGAGCCGGACAGGAAGAAGTTGCGCCAGGTTGCGCACTCGGCGCCGTAACCCAGCTGCTCGAGGGTCTCGGCGTACAGAGTCCGGGCACCGGCGTGGTGCTCGTCGGTGAAGACGGCATGGTCCAACAACGTTGCCGCCCAGCGGTAGTCGCCGGAGTCGAAGGCCTCCCGGGCTATCTCCACGACGCGGTCGATGCCGCCCATCGCATTGACGTAGCGTGGTCCCGCCTCTTCGGGCGGATGCGGCCACAGCCGGCCCGGGTTGCCGTCGAACCAGCCCATGTAGCGCTGGTAGACGGCTTTGACGTTGTGATTGACCGAACCGTAGTAGCCGTGTGCGTGCCAGGCCTTCTCCAGCGCGGGCGGCATGGTGAAGTTCTCGGCGATCTCGATGCCGGTGTAGCCCTGGTTGAGTCGGCGCAGGGTCTGGTCGTGCAGGTAGGCGTACAGATCCCGTTGCAGGGAAAGGTATTCCACGATCCGTTCGCGTCCCCAGGTTGGCCAGTGATGCGAGGCGAAGACGACATCGGTGCGGTCGGCGAAGGTGTCGATCGCCTCAGTGAGGTAGCCCGCCCAGGCACGCGGGTCCCGCACCAGGGCGCCGCGCAGGGTCAGCAGGTTGTGCAGGTTGTGGGTGGCGTTCTCGGCCATGCACAGCGCGCGGAACTTCGGGAAGTAGAAGTGCATCTCGGCCGGCGCCTCGGTGCCGGGCGCCATCTGGAACTCGATGTCCACCCCGTCGAGGGTGTGCGTCTCGCCGGTGGTGGTGATGTCGATGGTCGGCACGATGATCGCGACCTCGCCGGTGGACGGGGCCTGGCCCAGTCCGCAGCCCACCTGACCCCGCGGACCCCGGTGCAGCGCGGTGCCGTACATGTAAGCCGCACGACGGGTCATCGCCGTGCCGGCGTAGACGTTCTCCTGCACCGCATGACCGACGAATCCCTCCGGCGCCAGTACCGGCACCCGGCCGGCGTCGACGTCGGCCTGGGTGGTGACCCCCAGCACGCCGCCGAAGTGGTCGACGTGGCTGTGCGTGAAGATCACCGCGCGAACTTCCCTCTCGCCCCGGTGTTTGCGGTACAACGCCAGTGCGGCGGCGGCGGTCTCGGTGCACACCAGCGGGTCGATGACCACGACGCCGGTATCGCCCTCGACGAAGGTGATGTTGGACAGGTCCAGACCCCGAACCTGGTAGATGCCCTCGACCACCTCATAGAGACCCTGCTTGGCGCACAGCACGGATTGGCGCCACAGGCTGGGATGCACCGATCCAGGAGCCTCGCCGTCCAGGAATGCGTAGACGTCGTTGTCCCAGACCACCCGGCCGTCGGCGGCGGTGACCACGCACGGTTCCAGCGCACCGATGAAGCCGCGATCGGCGTCGCCGAAATCGCGGGTGTCGTCGAAGGGCAGCGACGACGCGTGTCGACGATTCAGTGCTTCGATGACCGGTGACGGGGGGTTGGCTTCCATACGGCGAATTGTTCCCGATGCCCGCGGACCTGGGCCATGATTGGCCGCGATGTACCCGCTGCTTCCCGGCCTGACCCGGCACAACCTCGGCACCGAGGTGCTGGCCGGGATCACCCTGCTGGCCATCGCGCTGCCGCTCAACATCGGCTACGCGCAGATCGCCGGCCTGCCGCCCACCGCCGGGCTTTACGCCCTGGTGCTGCCGTCGGTGGTCTTCGCTCTGCTGGCCTCATCCCGGCATCTGGTCGCCGCGCCCGACGCGGCGGCCGCGGCCCTGGTCGGCTCCGCGCTGTCCGGGGTGGCTGTGGCGGGCACCGAGCAGTACGCGCAGATGGCCGCCGCCCAGGCGATCGTCGGCGGTCTGCTGTTCGCGGCCTGCGCGGTGTTCCGGCTGGGGTTCCTCGCCGACTTCCTGTCCAAGCCGATCCTCATCGGCTTCGTCGGCGGTCTGGCATGCGACATCCTGCTCAGCCAGATCGCCAAGATGATGGGCATCAGGGTGGACAGCGGCGCGGAGTTCTTCGAACGGTTCTCCCAGCTGGCCACCCGGCTGGGTGCGGTGCACTGGTGGTCGCTGGGGCTGAGTCTGGCCGCGATCGGGGTACTGGTTCCGGCCCGGCGTCGAATGCCCGCGGTGCCGTGGGCGCTGGTCGTGCTGATCGCCGCCACGGTCGCCTCGAAGCTCCTGCACCTCACAGCCCACGGCGTCGCGGTGCTGGGGGCGATCCCGTCGGGACCGCCGGTTCTCGCCTTTCCCCGACTGGACTGGCACCTGTGGGTGGCGGTCGTCCTTCCAGCGCTGGCCATCACCACGGTCACCGTCGGCGAAGGGCTGCTGCTGGCAAGGTCCTACGCGGACAAATACGGCCACCCCACCTCGCCCGACCGCGACCTGGCGGCATTCGGCGCCGCCAACATCGCCTCCGGGCTGTCGTCGGGCTTCACCATCGGCTCATCCACCTCGCGGGCGGCGGCGATGGACCAGGCGGGTTCACGCACCCAGCTTCCGCTGCTGGTGATGGCGGCCGGAGCACTGGCGTTGCTGGTTTTCGGCGCCGGCCTGCTGGCCGACATCCCCTCCCCCGCGATCGGTGCGATCGTCGGGGTGTCAGTGGTCAAGCTGATCGGCATCAGGGCGTTGCGCGATCTGTGGCGGCTCTCCCGTTTCGAGTTCGCCGTGGCAGCAACGTGTTTCGCTGGGGTGCTGCTGATCGGACCGCTGGCCGGGATCGTGCTGGCGTTCATCCTGTCGCTGATCAACCTGCTGCGCAAAGCCGCTCATCCCGCGGTGGACGTGCTGCAGGGGTCCGACGACCCGCACGTCTCGCTGACGGTTTCCGATGACGGGTCCGGGGAGACGGTGCCCGGGGTGGTCGCCCTGCGCTTCGCGGCACCGATCTTCTTCGGCAACGCCCAGACCCTGAGCGCGAAGCTCCGTCAGGCGGTGCGCGAGGCGCCCAACCCGGTATCGGCGTTCATCCTCGACATGGAAGGGGTCAGCGACGTCGACGTCACCGGGGCCGAGGCGCTGGCCAAGGAACAGCAGTGGTTGCAGGGCAAGGGCATCACGTTCGCCTACTCGCGGGTTAGCCCCCCACCGCCGGCGCACCACCAGC
>NZ_JBJTJF010000064.1:0-13210 GCF_046095365.1 Mycobacterium sp. | reverse complement strand
ACCGACATCCGGTGGTGGGGCTCGGGTCCGGTGCCGGGCTGGGGCGCGCGGCACCGGCCCGACGTGCTGCGGGGTTCCTCGATCTGGCGGGGCATGGTCACCCCGGTGATCCCGTAGGCGGTCACCCTGGTGGCCGACGAGGACCGGTTGCGCCGGCTCGCGGAGTCCTCCCCCTCGATCGTGACGCCGCTGAATTCGGCGATCGGCTACGAGGAGGCCGCCGCGGTGGCCAAGCAGGCCCTCAAGGAGCAGAAGACGATCCGCCAGACGGTGATCGACCGGGGCCTGATCGGCGACAAGCTCTCCGAGGAGGAACTCGACCGCCGCCTCGACGTGCTGGCGATGGCCAAGGTGCGCGAGGAGCGCTAGCCGGGGCCGCCCTGCCGCGCCGACGGTGCCAGGCTCCGGATGCCCGGCACCACCGAGAGGCTGTGCAGCACAAGGCTCAACGTCACGGTGACCACGACGATCGTGCCGATCTCCCCGGCGCGCTCGATCTCGCCCCGGTTGACCACGATCAGCCCGAGTACGACGGTGCCGATCCCGCGCGGTCCGAACCAGCCGATGAACAGCCGGTTGGACATCGGCAGACCGGTGCCGACCAGCGCGGTGAGCACGGCGACGATGCGGACCGCGAACAGCGCCAGCAGCGCGAAGACCACGACCCGCCAGTCGGCGTTGCGCCAACCGTCGAAGACCGCGAAGGCGCCGAACATCGCGAACACCATCAACTCGAGCAGTTGTCCGGTCGCGTCGGAGACCTGCGTCGGCAACGGCTCTGCGGTGTACCGGCGGGAGATGAAGGCGAACACCAGCCCGCCGGTGAAGGCCGCGACGAAACCGCTGGCGTGCACCCGCTCGCCCAGTTCGAAGCAGATGAACGCCAGCGCCAGGGTGCCCAGTTGCGCCCAGGTGTCGTTCATCCAGTTCCGATTCCGCGACCAGGACACCAGCAACCCGCCGGCCAGGCCGACCGCCGCACCGATCAGCATCGACACGATCTCGGTTCTGAGCAGGAACCACACCCAGCGCCCGTCGCCCGGGTCGGTGTGGGCCGAGGCCAGCGCGATGGCTCCCAGCAGTGCGGCCAGCGCGAACCCGTCGTAGAAACCGCTCTCCACCGACAGGGTGTGGCGCACCCGTTCGGGGATCCGGCGGTCCTCCAGCAGCGCCTCGATCAGCGCGGCCTCGGTGGGGGCGACGATCGCCGACAGGCAGACCGCCTCCCACCACGGCAGCACCGGCAGGAGCGCGACCGCCGTCAGCGCACCCAGGCCCAGACTCAGCGGGATGCCGATGATCAGCAGCCGCAGGGTGATGTTGGCGCGCAGGCTGATCCGTTCCATGCTGATCCTGGCCGCCTGGTCGAACAGGATCACCGCCAGGGCCAGTTGCGCCAGCGCGGTGTAGCCCTCGGTGCCCGGCCCGGCGTCCAGCAGCCCGAAACCGAACGGGCCCAACGCCATTCCCAGGATGACGAAGATCAGCGCCGGAGCAACGTACAGCCGATCGACCCGCTCGGAGACCAGTGCGTAGCCCAGCACCAGGACGGTGAGGACGATGGGAGTCGTCTGGTGCACGGGTTGGCTAGACGCCCCTAGACGCCATTGTTGGGCCCGCCGCTGTTGGCGCCGGGGATGTCGGTGATCGGGAAGTTCGGCATCGGCGGCGGGGACGGAGTGGCCGGCAGCGACGGGATGTCAGCGGCCGGGATGTCCTGCAGCAGGTTGGCCGGCGGGCCGTTCTCGCGGCCGCCGTAGACACTTCCCGGCGCACGCTGCCCGAGCAGTTCGCTGACCGTGACCAGGTGATAGCCGTTGGCTTTGAGCACCGGCAGGAACTGCTGGACCAGGTCCACGGTCGAGGAGTAGGTGTCGTGGAAGAGCACCACCGATCCGGGTTTGATCCGGCTCATCAGCATGTACCGGGTGGCGGCGGTGTCGGAGTCGTTGATCCAGTCGAACGGGATGACGTCCCAGAGGATTCCGGCCAGGCCGTCCTCGGCGGCGACCGCGTTGACGGCGTCGTTGGTCAGGCCGCCGGCCGGCCGCCACAGCTTCGGGGTCTGTCCGGTCGCGGCGGCGATCGCCTCGTTCGCCCTGGACAGCTGGTCCGGCACGTACTGGGCGCCGATGGTGGTCATGTCGGGGTGCTCCCAGGTGTGGTTGCCGATCTCCATGCCGGCTTCGGCGACCCGCTTGGCCGCCGCGGGGTCGGCCGCCACCTTGTTGCCGATCATGAAGAAGGTCGCCTTGGCGCCGGCGGCGTTGAGGACGTCGACGAGTCGGTCGGTGTAGGGCGAAGGACCGTCGTCGAAGGTCAGCGCGACGCACTTGTCCCTGGCACAGTCGACCGCCGCGGGGGTCTGGGTCTGTGCCGCGCAACCGCCCAGCAACAGCGCCGCAACGGCAACGGACAAACGGCGCAGCACGGGTCAGAGTTTACGGCAGCGCGGCCGGGCTGATCTCCTCGAGCATCTCGGTGACCAGCGCCGCGATCGGGGAGCGCTCGCTGCGCATCAGGGTGATGTGGGCGAACAGCGGATGGCCCTTGAGCTTCTCGATGACCGCGGCCACGCCGTCGTGGCGGCCGACCCGCAGGTTGTCACGCTGGGCGACGTCGTGGGTGAGCACCACCCGCGACCCGGCGCCCAGCCGGGAGAGCACCGTGAGCAGCACGTTGCGCTCCAGTGACTGCGCCTCGTCGACGATGACGAACGAGTCGTGCAGCGAGCGGCCGCGGATGTGGGTCAGGGGCAGCACCTCGAGCATGCCGCGGGACTGCACCTCCTCGAGAACAGCCGGGCTGGCCAGGCCCTCGAGGGTGTCGAAGACCGCCTGTGCCCACGGGCCCATCTTCTCGCTCTCGCTGCCCGGCAGGTAGCCCAGGTCCTGACCCCCGACGGCGTAGAGCGGACGAAAGACCACGACCTTGCGCTGGCTGCGCCGTTCCAGCACCGCTTCCAGGCCGGCGCACAGCGCCAGCGCGGACTTGCCGGTGCCGGCCTTGCCGCCCAGCGACACGATCCCGACGGACTCGTCGAGCAGAAGGTCCAGTGCCACCCGCTGTTCGGCGGAACGGCCGCGCAGCCCGAACACCTCGCGGTCGCCCCGCACCAGTTGCACCCGCTTCTCGGCATTGACCCGGCCCAGTGCGTGCGAGCTGCCGCCGAGAAGCCGAATCCCGGTGTGGCAGGGCAGGTTCCGGGCGTCGGCAAGGTCGATCTCCCCGTCGGCGAACAGCGCGTCGACGTCCTCGGAGGTCACGTCCAGTTCGGTCATGCCGGCCCAGCCGGAGGTCACCACGTCCTGGGCGTGGTACTCGTCGGCGGGCAGGCCGACCGCCCCGGCCTTGACCCGCAGCGGGATGTCCTTGCTGACCAGCGTGACGCTCTTGCCCTCGGCGGCCAGGTTGGCCGCGCACGCGAGGATGCGCGCGTCGTTGGTGCCGGTGCGGAACCCCGCGGGCAGCACCGTCGGGTCGGTGTGGTTGAGCTCTACGTGCAGCGTGCCACCGTGTGCGCCAACGGGAATCGGCTGATCGAGCCGGCCGTGCTCGAGCCTCAGGTCGTCGAAGAGCCGGAGGGCCTGACGGGCGAACCAGCCCAGCTCGTGGTGGTGGCGCTTGGCCTCGAGTTCGCTGATCACCACCAGCGGGACGACGACCTCATGCTCGGCGAACCGCGTACACGCCCAGGGATCGGACAGCAGGACGGAGGTGTCGAGCACAAACGTCCGTGCGGGCGAGTGGGGTTCGGTCACAGGCGCTCCCTCGGGCTCGAGGCCTGGAGCCGAAGGCTCGATGGCCATCGGGCCCGACGCTACCGGTCTGTGCCTGCGCGCCGGTGAGGCGCGCCGTGTCCAAAGCGTTACGCGGAGACGAATTTCTCCAGCTGCGGTTCGTCGGCGAGGCCCCAGGAGACGATGGCGTCGGAGACCACCTTGTCGGCGGCGGCCTGGTCGAAGATCCCGGCCTCGGCGACGGTGCGCAGCTTGTTGTCCCGGTATTCCAGGATGTCCCCGCCGATGACGGGCAGCGCCGCCGCGCGCCGGGAGATCGCGGCGATCGTGGAGTCGCGGTGCTGCTCGAGGCAGTGCGCGACCAGGCTGTCGAAGAACTCCCGGTGCCGTTCCTCGTCGGCGGCGATGCGCCCGACCAGCCCCTTGAGCACCGGTTCGTCGATCCTGGCTTCGACGTTGCGCAGATAGACCGCATGGGCGCGTTCGTAGAGCGACATGAACACCAGCGTCTCGATCTGGGTGTAGCCGCTGGCCTGGTAGCCGCGCATCACGTGGGCGATGCGAACCTCTTCATCGGCGTTCGGGTCGATGTTGCGGGTGACAATCATGTACTCGCGCAGCGCGATCGCGTGCAGGTTCTCCTCGGCGGTCCACCGGCCCAGCCAGCGGCCCCACTTGTCCTCGAGGATGAAGTGCTCCACGAGTTCGCGGTGGTAGCCGGCGAGGTTGTCCTTGGTGATCAAAACGACCTCGAGGGCGTCGACCACGTCCTTGGGCAGAGTCACCTGCGACGGGTCCCAGTCCTGCCCGCCGAGGAAGGCGAAGTTGCGGCCCTGCTCGAACGGGACGTAGTCGTGGGCGTACCACTCGTCGGCGGTCAGCAGGTAGCGGGCGAGACTGTCGGCGACGACCGGCTCGAGCTCGGCGGTCAGCGCATTCGCCACAGGTTTCTGTGCCATGCGGTAACTGTAACTGAAGTTAACGGTTGTCCGGAAATCGCTTCGCTTCGGCGTTTTCCGGGATCAGAGGGTCAGGCCCGGATAGAGCGGGTTCGCGTCGAGCAGTTCCGATGCCGCCGCACGCACCCAGTCCGAGGTCGCGTCCACCAGTTTGTACTTGGCCTTGGACGGGCCGTTCGGGCCCGAGTCGGGCTGGGTGGCCGACAGCACGTCGACCACCAGCTCGGCCACCCGGTCGAACTCGGCCGGCCCGAAGCCGCGGGTCGTCAGCGCCGGGGTGCCGAACCGGATGCCGCTGGTGTACCAGGCGCCGTTCGGGTCGGCCGGGATGGAGTTGCGGTTGGTGACGATGCCGGAGTCCAGCAGCGCGGACTCGGCCTGCCGGCCGGTCAGCCCGAAGGACTGGACGTCGAGCAGCACGATGTGGTTGTCGGTCCCGCCGGTGACCAGGTTGGCACCGCGGCGCATCAGCCCGTCGGCGAAGGCCTGGGCGTTGTCGGCCACCCGTTGGGCGTAGGCCCGGAACGACGGCTGCCGCGCCTCGGCGAAGGCGACCGCCTTGGCGGCGACGACGTGTTCGAGCGGACCGCCCAGAACCATCGGGCAGCCCTTGTCCACGGCATCGGAGTACTCCTCGGTGGCCAGCACCAGGCCGCCGCGCGGCCCGCGCAGCGACTTGTGCGTGGTGGTGGTCACCACGTGGGCGTGCGGCACCGGGTCCTCGTCGCCGGTGAACACCTTGCCCGCAACCAGGCCGGAGAAGTGAGCCATGTCGACCATCAGGGTTGCGCCGACTTCGTCGGCGATCTCGCGCATCGTGGCGAAGTTCACCCGGCGCGGGTACGCCGAATACCCGGCGACCAGAACCAGCGGCTTGAACTCGCGGGCGGCCGCGGCGACGGCGTCGTAGTCCAGCAGGCCGGTCTTCGGGTCGGTGCCGTAGCTGCGCTGCTGGAACATCTTTCCGGAGATGTTCGGCCGGAAGCCGTGGGTCAGGTGGCCGCCGGCGTCCAGCGACATGCCCATCAGCCGCTGGCTGCCCAGTTTGGCGCGCAGCCGTTCCCACTCCGCCTCGGAGAGGTCGTTGACGTTCTTGACGCCGACCTCGGCCAGCGCGGGCGCCTCGACGCGGGTGGCCAGGATCGCCCAGAACGCGACCAGGTTGGCGTCGATGCCGGAGTGCGGCTGCACGTAGGCGTAGGGGGCGCCGAACAGTTCGCGGGCGTGCTCGGCGGCGATGGCCTCGATCTCGTCGACGTTCTGGCAGCCGGCGTAGAAACGGTGGCCGACGGTGCCCTCGGCGTACTTGTCCGACAGCCAGGTGCCCATGGTCAGCAGAACGGCCGGCGAGGCGTAGTTCTCGCTGGCGATCAGCTTCAGCGAGTCGCGTTGGTCGGCCAGTTCCTTGCGGGTGGCGGCGGCGATGCGAGGTTCCACGGATTCGATCACCTTCAGCGCCGACCGGTAGGCCTCGCCGGCGGTGCCGGCATAACTGGCGACGGGTGCGTCGGCGGCGGACAGGATCGCGTCGGTGGTCATGGCCGCAAGCGTAGTCGCCGGGCAAGTCCTCGTTGCCGCCCGTCCCGGCGCGTCAAATGGGCTTGTTGTCCACAGAAGACGCGATGTTGTCAACAGGAATCACAGTGTTCTCAACAGCCACAGCGGCACCCGCTCGGAGGGGTCTCGGAGCCACGCCGACCCGGGTGGATTTGTCGCTCGAAGGTGGGCAAAAAGCACATGCCCCCTGGAACCCTCTCAGGCCGCCTCGGCCCGCAGAGCCGACGGGATCAGCGGCTCGTCGAGCAGCCGGCCGAACCGCTCGGTGTGCCCCACCCCGTCGGGACGGTCGTCCAGCCAGGCCCGCAGCAGCCGGTAGCCCTCGACGTAGGTGCTGGTGTAGGCCCGCCACAGCGGTGAGGACAGGAACCGCAGCATCTGCCGGGCCCGCCGGTCGTCGACCAGCAGCCAGCGCCGGAGGTACGCCGCGACGTCGTCGGCATCGCGCCCCTCGTCGTGCAGCATCAGCGCGGCGTCCTGGCGAACTCCGGCCAGCGCCGCGCGGGCACCGGCCAGCGCCTCGGCGCGCTCGCCGTCGAAACGCAGACCCAGGTCCGCGTAGATCTCCTGCGCCCAGCGGCCCCAGCCGGGTCCCACCGCGGCGTGCAACGCCAGGTCCGCCAGCCCCTCGGCCATCAGGCACTGCGGGGTGTTGACCAGAAAGATGGTCTGCTCGCCGTGGCCCAGTCCGGCCACCAGGCGCTCCTCCTTGCGGCAGTGTTCGGTGTGGTGGCCCGGGTAGGACTCGTGGGCGATCAGCGACGGCAGGTGGGCCATCTGCTGGCGCAGGTCGGCGTTGACCGCAACCCGGGAGCGGTAGTCACCGTCGTAGTAGTTGAAGCCCGACCACGGTTTGTCGGTGACGACCTCGTAGACGACGGTCTCGGAGTCCGGCAGCGGATAGGTGGCCCGGACGATGTCGCGCAGCGCGCTGGAGAAAGCCGCGATGGCCTCCTGCAACCGCTCCGGCGCGAGTTCGTCGGCACGCCGATCGGCCTCCATCCGCTCGGCCAGCGGCCCGCTGCCGCCGAGCGCCTCGTCGATGCGGGCGTGCGCGGCGCGGTAGTGGTCCGGCTCGCCGCGGGCGATCTCGACGTCGAAATAGTCGCGCACCTCCTCGACGAACCCGACCGGTTCACCGGCGAACTTGCGTGCCGCGCAGGACAGCGCCCGAAGGTGCGCGCCGATGAACTCGGCACGCTGCTCGGTGAACGCGGCCGTCCGGGGCGTCTCCGGCAGCGCGGCAAGCAGCCGGTCGGCCAGCCCGGCCAGTACCGCCGGGTCGGGCGCGGGCTCATCGGCCACCTGCCGCCTGAGTCGCTGGTCGCCGGTGAAGGAGTCCACGTACCCTTCCTCGATGCGGTCGAACCGCAGACCGAGCAGCAGGTATTCGCGGATGAGGTGGTCGGACTCCATGGCGTTCACGCTAACTGCAAGACTTGTCGCATGGCGCGGCTGAGCGAACCCAGCCCCTATGTGGAGTTCGACCGGAGCGAATGGCGCGGTCTGCGCATGTCGACTCCGCTCAAGCTCACCGAGGAGGAACTCTTCGGCCTGCGCGGGCTGGGCGAGCAGGTCGATCTGCTGGAGGTCGAGGAGGTCTACCTGCCGCTGGCCCGGTTGATCCACCTGCAGGTCGCCGCCCGCCAGGGCCTGTTCGCCGCCACCGACGAGTTCCTCGGCGAGCCGAGGCAGAACCCGGACCGGCCGGTGCCGTTCGTCCTGGGCGTCGCCGGCAGCGTCGCGGTCGGCAAGTCGACGACCGCCCGCGTGCTGCAGGCGCTGCTGTCGCGCTGGGACGACCATCCCCGGGTGGACCTGGTGACCACCGACGGGTTCCTCTACCCCAATGCCGAATTGACCCGCCGGAACCTGATGCACCGCAAGGGGTTCCCGGAGAGCTATGACCGCCGTGCGCTGATGCGCTTCGTCACCTCGGTCAAGTCGGGCGCCGACGCGGTGTGCGCGCCGGTCTACTCGCACCTGATCTACGACATCGTCCCGGACGAGCAGCACATCGTCACCCACCCCGACATCCTGATCCTGGAGGGGCTCAACGTCTTACAGACCGGACCGCGGCTGATGGTGTCGGATCTGTTCGATTTCTCGGTCTACGTCGACGCCCGCATCGAGGACATCGAGCAGTGGTACGTCGATCGTTTCCTGGCGATGCGGGCCGGCGCGTTCGCCGATCCGGCGTCGCACTTCCACCACTACGCCGGCCTCAGCGACGAGGAGGCGATCGCCGCGGCGCGCGATATCTGGGCAACCATCAACCTGCCCAACCTGCTCGAGAACATCCGGCCGACCCGCCCGCGGGCCACCGCGGTGCTGCGCAAGGACTCCGACCACTCGATCAACCGGCTGAGACTGCGCAAAATCTAGCCCGGGGCGGCGTGATTCACCGAACCGCCCATAGCGCCGAGGACGCCGATCCAAACTGTCGCCATGGACATCACCGGCACCCCAGCCCACCACCTGTACGGGGCACGTGACTGGTTGAAAGCGGACGCCCACATCTAGGCCCGCCGTGTCGCGCGGGGGTGAGCGGCTGCCCGACCCGCCCCCCCCCCGTGCGACCAGGCACCATAACCATTGGGCACAAGACCATCCCGACGTTTCATGGAGCGCAACCACAATGAACACGATCAACTACCTGGGTACACATGAACCCTCTTGGCCTCGCACTGCCGTTGTGCCGCTGTTCATTTCGCATTGCCGACTGGCGCGCCTGAAGCGCACACTGCCGGCGGCTATCGCCCCGTGAGCGTTCGATTCGGGTGGACTTTCCGAGTTGTCGCTTTATGGTGGCTGGAAGACGACGCCGAGCAATTACGTCGATGCGGTGATCCGCCACGACCGCGAGATCGGGATGCTGTAACTCGCCACGCCCGAGGACCTTATTTGCGGGCCGGAGATGCTGGCGCGTACCGGTATGACAATTGTTGCGCAACAGCAGCGTACGGTCGCCAACTACCTCGAACTGCCGCAATTGAACGAACGGCAGCGGCAGCTGCAGATGTTGTCGCCGCGAGAGCATGCAGGCCATGCTGTTCCAGCGACTATTGCTGCGAAGCGCCGTCCGGTTCAGTGAAGACCTGCTCCGCTGCGATGCGCGCCCGCACCGCTTGTGCGGAGACTGTTTGGCCCGCATCCGCAACTTTGGCCTCATGAGCCGCGGTCACCTCCGTCCGGAGCCAGACCTCGACGGCGCGATCCCGGGCGAACAGCGCCCGTAATTCACCGCCCGCGATTGCGTAGGATTTATCCCCTTCCGATGGTCTAATCGCGACATGGACAACTCCTTGGCGACAGTTCTGTTGATCTTGGCCGTCGGCTTCGGTGTCGCCATCGCAGGCGGACTGCTCCTGCATCGGGTGAGTGTCCGGCGTACCCGTGGCAGCGACGCCGACCAGGATCTCGGCGCCGACGGCGTGAGCGCGGCCACCAGCTTCGTCGGCGGCGCGGCCGCGTTCCTTCTCGGTGTGTTGATGCTCTCTGCGCTGGACCACTATAACGCCACGAAAGACGTTGTCTCCCAGGAAGCCGTGGCATTTTCCCAGGCTTTCCAATACACCGATGGACTGGCCCCCGCTGATGAGCAGACGATCCAGCGCGACCTCATCTGCCTGATGCGGTCAGTGGCCACCTACTCCTGGACCGCCGCGGAAGCCGGGAATCTCAACGGCTCCGACAACACCCACGCCTGGCAACGACGTACCACCATGCACGCGAATGCCGCTGTGACAACGACGAAAGCGCAGGAAGACAGCCTGGGCGGCGTGAAGAGCAACCTCATCAGCGCTATAGGGAGCGGCCAGCAGCGACTGCTCGCCGCGCATAGCAATCTGCCCCTGGCATTACGGAATCTGGTCTTCGTCAGCATCCTGGTGCTCACCGCGATGCTGACCGCGCAGCTGCGGGGACATCCCAGTCGGGCCTTCGCCATCTCAGCCCTGGCGTCGGTCCTCATCGTCAGCACCGCGATGATCGCCACGCTGAAGACTTTCGACGAGCCGTTCACCCAGGGCGACGGGGTGTACATCGCGCCGCGGGCCCTCAACGCCGCACTCTCCCGCCTCGAGGCCACCTACCCCGGAGCTGATTGGCGAGAGTGCGAGATGCTCGCGCGGCCCTAACGGCACCGACCGACACTCTTGAGTACACGGACCCGGCTGGATTGCCGAGGTGTTAAGGCTGCTTGGCCGAAACTAAAGCCCGACATCTTGACAATCGTACGGTTGTCGGATTCTTCACGAAACCGGAGAACCCCTCTCGCCATCGCGTCCGGAAAAGACACGGGAGCCAGTTCGCCCCAGTGTGTTCTTGACGATCCGGCCATCCTTGATGATGACCCTAAAATTGTCCGGATTGCCGATCAACTCGAGGTTCGCCGTCGGATCTCCGTCCACCAGCAACACATCGGCGTAGGCCCCCGGTTCGATGATGCCCAGCTTTGCCGGATACGGGTTGCGCGGGCCGGACAGCGCCAACAGTTGGGCATTGTCGTAGGTGGCAATCCGAAGCGCCTCGGCAGGGCTGAACCATCTGGATAGGTAGGTGAAGCGTTTGTTCTGATGCTCCGTCGGTTCGCCGAAGAGGATATCGGTGCCGTAGGCAACCTTGACGCCATACTTGCGGGCCCATCGGAATACCTGGTCCTGGCCCTCGACGACCTCGTGGTTCTTTTCCCGTCTGAACTGGCTGGCGGTTTCCGGTTCCTCGTCGAATGCCTGAAGGCTCAGCCAGATCCCCTTGTCCGCCAGCAATTGAACGGTTGGCTCGTCCAACAGTTGCCCGTGCTCGACGCATGCGACGCCGGCCTGAATCGCCCGCCGGACTGCCTTGGGGGTGTACGCGTGGACGGTCACGTAGGTGTTCCAGTCGGTGGTCGCCTGAACCGCTGCGGTCATCTCGTCGAGGGTGTACTGCGCGACGTCGATCGGGTCGAAGGCGGAAACGACTCCTCCGCCGGCCAGGACCTTGATCTGAGACGCACCGGCCCGCAGATTCTCCCGCACGGCGGTCAGGATTTCGTCACGGCCGTCGACGATGAACGTCGCCCCCAGGCGTTCGGCCACCGACGGTTGCCCGCCGAAGCGGCGGGCCTGTGCCCCAGGGGGCCGGAAGTCGCCGTGGCCGGCGGTCTGGGATATCACCGCGCCACTGGGGTAGATCCTCGGTCCGATCGCTGTGCCGTTGTCGATGTCGCGTTTGATCCCGAAGACCGGTCCGCCCATGTCGCGGACGCAGGTGAAACCACGTAACAGTGTTCGGGTGGCCTCAGCGCGAGTGCGGTCGAACAACTCCTCCGGGTCAGCGTTCTCGTCCATGATCTGCGCCTGGGTGTTAGCGCTGAGGAAGAGGTGGGTGTGATTGTCGATCAGCCCTGGCATCAGCGTGCGCCCGCCGCCGTCGACGGTCACCGTCCCGGCGGCGGGGGCGAGGCTTCCCGGCTGTAGGTCGGCGATCAATCCATCCCGGATCAGGACGCTCATGCCGTACTCGAGGGCGAGCGACTTACCGGTGAAGACGTTGACGTTGGTCAGCAGTACGGGGGTCGCCGGCGCTGGGGACTCCGGGGCCACGTCACCGACAGAGTGCCGGTCGGCTGCACATGCCGCCAGAAGCGAACTGCCGAAAGCCAGCGCAGCCGCGGCGCCAGCGCCGCCGCAGCATAGAAGGCGCCGTCTCGGGACCGGGGTCGCGATGGCACCTCCTCGTTGCGGGGTAGGCGTGATGTTAGCCCGAGAACTGCTCTCTTGGGTGTTCGATCTCGCAAACAGATTCTGCACGCCGATCCGGTGATTTGAGTCAGGTGGTTAGCGGGTAGCGGCGCACCAGCAGCAGGCCGCTCATCGCCACCATGCCGGCGATGAGGATGCTTCTGCTGACTCCGGTGTAGTGCGCCAGCACGCCGAAGAGCAGACTCCCGCCGGCCAGCGCACCCTGGTTCACCAGTGAGTAGATCGAGTTCGTCAGCCCGCTCATGTCCTCGGGTGCGGCGAACTGGATGGCGAACTGGTGGGCGATGCTCAGCAGGCTCCACGTAACACCGAGGAGGAGCAGGAAGCCGGCGTCGAGCGTCATGCTGTTCCACTGGCTCACCCCGATCACGGCGAGCGCGAAGGCCGCCAGCGCGACGGTGGTGAGACTGCTCAGGGCGACCCGGCGGCGCAGCACCGGCATCAGCGCGCCACCGGCCGCCCCCCCGATGCTCAGGGCCGCCAGCAGTCCGCCGTACCCGATCGGCCCGGTCTGGATGTCCTCCTTGGCCACCAGTGGCAACAGACCCATCACCGCACCGCACGGCGCCACCAGCAGCGCGCAGCGCAGCATCGGACCGTAGAGACGTGGCGAGCCGCGGATTAGTGCCCACGCCTGGCGAAGTGACCGGCGGGCGGGACCGGCCTCGCCGGAGTCGCGTCGGCCCGGGGCGTTGCGCAGCGTCGCGATCATGCCCATCTGGGAGACCACGCTGGTGAACAGCACCACGGCCGGGCCGAACGCATGCATCAGATAACCGGCCAGCACTGGTCCGACACCACGGCCGACGTCGGAGCTCAGCCCATTGAACGAAATCACCTCCACCAGAAAGTCCTGTGGGACCAGACCCTGGATGAACGGCTTCCAGGCGGTCTGCTGGGCCACCACCCCGATGCCGACCAGGAAGGTCATCGCCAGCAGGGAAGTGGGAGTGAAACGCAACCCGTCGGTCAGAGCGATGACACCCATCACGGTCAGCACTGCAAGCAACCAAAACTGTGAAGCGAGCAGCACGACGCGGTGCCCGAACCGATCGGTCGCGACACCGGCCGGGATAGCGAAGAGCAGGAACGGCAGGCTCATCATCGTCTGCACCAGGCTGATGAGCACCGGGCTGTCGGTCAGCGACGTCATCGTCCACGAGACGCCGAGCAACAGCATCATCAGGCAGAGACTGAAGAACAGGTT
>NZ_JBJTJF010000063.1:0-14779 GCF_046095365.1 Mycobacterium sp. | reverse complement strand
CGTCGGATTCTGGGCACCGGGTCCGGGGCCGGGGTGGTCGCCGATGCGACTGCCGCCGACGGCAGCGGACGCCGGGCGACCGGGCGGGGAGAGGAACGCCGTTCGGGGCGGGCGCCGCGGGTGGCGGTCGCCTCCTTGGCGGCGGCGGCCGGGGCCGGCTTGGTCCGGGCGCGGTTGGCCGCCCGGCGGTTCGGTGCCGACGGGCGAGCAACCGAGTCGGTGCTCGACGCGGCGGGATTGTCGGTGCTCGACGCGGTGGAGTTGTCGGCCTGCCGGCCGTCGGGGTCCCCGGTGTCGGCCGCTGCGACCGCCGTCCCCGATATCAGGGCCGAGCCCAGTCCGACCAGAACGGCACCGGTGCCCAGAATCCGACGATCACCCATCGCGTTTGCCTCCTCGTTGAACAGACGGGCAAACGCTACCCCGAACTGTGACCAGCAAACAGCAAATCAGCTGTCAGCGAGCGGTGGCGTCAGACTTTGGTCAGCCCGATCAGTCGCCACATTCGGGCGTCAGCCCGATCAGTCCCCGTAATCGGGTGTCGCCGCGTAGGACTGGGTCGGCTGTGCGCCGCCGGTCTTCTCCAGGTCGACGAGGATGGCTTCCTGCGCGGCCGGCGGCAGGGTGTGCAGGATCTCGCGGACCCGGGCCTGCCGGCGGGCGACGCCCTTGCGCTCGGGCATGCCCGGCGTGGTGGTCAGCTGCGGAGGCACGCCCTCGATCTCCTCCAGGCCGCCGTCGCCCTGGCCGGCGGCCATGGCCGCCGCCTCGGCGGCCGCGGTGGCCTGGTCCTTCTCCTCGGACATGCCGATCGGGCCGATGCGGCGGCCGTTGAGGAACTGCTTGACGGCCGGCTCCTCCGACGTCAGCAGCACCTCGCGCGGGCCGAACATGACCAGGTGCTTGCGGTAGAGCATGCCGATGTTGTCCGGCACGGTGCGCACGATGTTGATGTTGTGCGTCACGATGAGGATGGTGGCGTCGATCTGCGCGTTGATGTCGATGAGCAGCTGGCTCAGGTAGGCGGTGCGCACCGGGTCCAGACCGGAGTCCGGCTCGTCGACGAGGATGATCTCGGGGTCGAGCACCAGGGCGCGGGCCAGGCCGGCGCGCTTGCGCATACCGCCGGAGATCTCACCGGGGAACTTGTGCCCGTCGTTGGGCATACCCACGATGTCGAGTTTCTCCATGACGATCTTGTTGACTTCGGACTCGGACTTCTTGGTGTGCTCGCGCAGCGGGAAGGCGGTGTTGTCGTAGATGTTCATCGACCCGAACAGCGCGCCGTCCTGGAACAGCACACCGAACAGGGTGCGGATCTCGTAGAGCTCCTTGGCCGAGCACTGGATGATGTCGGTGCCGTCGATGATGATCTTGCCGCGCTCGGGACGCAGCAGCCCGATCAGCGACTTCAGGAACACCGACTTGCCGGTGCCGGAGGGGCCCAGGATGACGCTGAGCTCGCCGGACGGGATGGTCATCGTGACGTCTTCCCAGATCTTCGACGAACCGAAAGACTTGCTCAGGTTCTCGACGTCGATTTGAACGCCCATGCAAAATCCCTTCCTGCGCGCTCTGAAGCACCCCTGTGGTTTGAGTCACTGTAGCGCACCGCGGCCAGCGGCATCGCGTTTGTCCAACCAACGGAAAATCCCCCGTGAACCGGGCGGGTTCGCGGGGGATTCTCGGTGGTCGGCGCCTACTTGACGGTGACCTTCGCGCCGGCGGCCTCCAGCTTGGCCTTGGCCTCCTCGGCGGCTTCCTTCTTGACCTTCTCCAGCAGCGGCTTGGGTGCGCCGTCGACGAGGTCCTTGGCCTCTTTGAGGCCCAGGCCGGAGACGATCTCGCGAACGACCTTGATGACGCCGATCTTCTTGTCGCCGGCCTCCTCGAGGATGACGTCGAACTCGTCCTGCTCCTCGGCGGCCTCGGCACCGCCGGCGGCGGCACCCGGGGCTGCGGCGGCCACGGCGACCGGGGCCGCGGCGGTGACCTCGAAGACCTCTTCGAACTTCTTCACGAACTCCGAGAGCTCCAGGAGGGTCATCTCCTTGAACGCCTCGAGCAGGTCGTCAGTGGACATCTTTGCCATGGTTGTGGTCCTTCCGATACGTGGGTTTGCGGATGATTGGTGGTTAGGCGGCTTCGCCGGACTTCTTCTCCTGCAGGGCGGCGGCCAGTCGGGCAACCTGCGATGCGGGAGCGTTGAACAGACCGGCCGCCTTGGCCAGGTTGCCCTTCATTGCGCCGGCCAGCTTGGCCAGCAGCACCTCGCGCGACTCCAGGTCGGCGATGCGCTCGACTTCGGCGACGGTCAGGGGGTGACCGTCCATGTAGCCGCCCTTGATGACGAGCGCCTTGTGGTCCTTGGCGAACTTCTTGATCGCCTTGGCGGCGTCGACGGCTTCACCGGTGACGAACGCGATCGCGGTCGGTCCGGCGAACAGGTCGTCGAGACCCTCGATGCCCGCCTCCGCCGCGGCACGCTTGACCAGCGTGTTCTTCGCGACGGTGTAGGTGGCGGTGCCGCTCAGCGAGCGGCGCAGTTCGGCCAGGTTGGCAACGGTGAGCCCGCGGTACTCGGTGACCACGGAGGCCGACGAGGACTTGAACTGCTCGGTGATCTCGGCGACCGCGGTGGCCTTCCCAGGCTTGGCCATGCACTGCCTCCTCGGTGGTTGGCGACCGCCGGCAGGCCCGGAAATGACGAGCGCCCCGGCGCAGACAGGCCGGGGCGCGCACGCAACGTACGTGAACCTCGTCCTCCTGCGTGGGCCGCCCGGTAACCCGGGACCTTCAACCGGTTCGCTACTCGCTCATCGGTGACCGACGGTCTTCGGTGGAACCGCGAAAGCATAGCCCGCAGGCCGGCCAGTGGCCAAAACGCCTCCGCTACCCCCGCAGCAGCGCGGCGGCCCCGACCAGGCCGGCCTGGCCGCCCAGTTCGGCGGGCACCACCTGCAGGCCGCGGATGAAGTCCAGGGCCGCGTAGTCGGCCAGCGCCTTACGGAGCGGTTCGAACAGCACCGGGCCGGCGTTGGCGACTCCCCCGCCGATGACCACCAATTCCAGGTCGCAGGTGGCCGCGACGGAGGCGATCATCGCCGCGACCGCCCGGGTCCCGCGAGCGAACGTCCGCACCGCGACGTCCTCACCGTCCGCGGCGGCGGCGGCCAGGTCCCGCGCGGTGGATCCGGTCCAGCCCTGGCTGCGGGCCCAGGTCACCAGGTGCGGCCCACTGGCGATCAACTCCGCACATCCCCGCCCGCCGCAGGGGCAGGGGTCCCCGTCGGCCTCGACCACCACGTGCCCGACGTGGCCGGCGTTGCCGGTGCGCCCGGCATACGGCACCCCGTCGAGGATGAGCCCTCCGCCGATTCCGGTGGAGATCACCATTCCCAACATGTAGGACGCTCCGCGGCCTGCGCCACGCCAGTGCTCCCCCAGCGCCATGCACAGTCCGTCGCCGGCCAGCACCACCGGCACCCCGGGCACCAACGCGGCGACGCGTTCGCGGACCGGAAAGCCCCGCCAGGCGACGATGTTGACCGGACTGATGGTGCCCTCCGACACGTCGATCGGACCCGCCGAGGAGATGCCGACCCCGGTGACCGGTCCGTCGGCGGCGGCGAGTGCTTCCGCGACGGTGCCCTCCACGGCGGCGAAGACCTCCGCCGGATCGGCGCTTTTCGGGGTCGGCTGCCGATTCTCGTGCAGCAGTTGTCCGTTCGGATCGACGATGCCTGCCGCGATCTTGGTGCCACCGATGTCGATGACCAGCGTTCGCATCTCTCCGCCCCTTCGTTTTCGGTGCGCTCGGCTCTCAGTGCCGGTGCGTGTTGTCGGGCTGGCGGGGGTCGCCGGGGTGCTCGTAGCCGGGTGCCAGCCACACCAGGGCGGCCCGGCGCTGGTCGAGCCAGATCCGGAAGGCGCGCCGCCGGGCGGCGCCGCGCAGCATCGCCGCGATGGCCGCCTCCGGGTCGGGGTCACCGGCGAAGCGGCCGGGGTTGCGCCGGCGGTAGGCGGCGACGGCCCCGTCGTCGACGTCGACGCCGGCGGTCACGCTCGCGTACACCGCCCGGGCCAGCGGCGCGGCCAGTGCGGCCGCGGCGATGCTGCCGATCTCGAGGCGGGCGGTCAGGTCGGGCAGGAGATCCTCTTCTGCCGGGGTGGTGTCGGTGACCACGACTCCGAGAGCCTCGGCTTCGACGGCGACCACCTGTTCGGTGACCAGCAGCTGGGTCAGCCAGCGACGCAGCTGACGGCCCTCGCTGGTGCCGGGCCGGGGCAACGCGGCGGTCTGCGGGGCGGCGCGTAGGACGGCCTCCCGGGCGTCGACCTCGGCAACGGCCACCGGAAGGCCGGCCACGGTCGCCGCGAGGGTCATCGGACCGTCACCGCCACGGCCTGAGAATAGAGCAGCCGACCTGCGCAGCCGACCCGAATCAGCGCCCACCACCGGCCCGGGGTGATCCACTTCGGCGGCGCGACGTCGAAGCCGACCTCGACCTGCGACATTGCCGGCAGGGTCGCGCCGACCGACGCCGGGCCCATCCACTCCCAGGTGCCCCACGGGCTGATCAGGTGCGCCTCGCACGGCAGGTCGGCCCGGGCGGCGCCGGCCACCACCGCGGTCAGCCGGGCCGAGCCGCCCCGGTCGACGACGATCTCCCGCGGTTCGCCGACGAGTCGGACCAACTCCTCCCCGACACCGCCCACGGTGATCACACAGACGTCCTCGACCCGCTGCCGCCAGGCGGGCGGAACGTCGCCCGAGAGCGACAGGCCGGCGCGCACCGGGTAGTGGCCGGGCGCGGCGTCGCCCGGAATCCGGACGGCGACCTCGACCTCGCGGTGACCGCGTGGAGGCAGTTCGAAAGCCGCCGCGCCGCCTTCGCCGGACGCCCACATCCGGGTGGCGGCGTCGTCCTGCCAGCCGGGCGGGTACACCAGGCGCACGGCGCCAGTGAGGTCGGCGTCGCTGCAGTCGCTGGCCACGCTGAGTCGCAACCGGACCGTCTCGCCCGGTTCCGCGGTCACGGTTTCCGGGTGTAGGTGAACGGCGGCCGGCAGCCCGCCCAGCGGGGCGGGCCCGCGGTTGTGCAGCCAGTAGCGGGCATACAGCGGCTGCGCGGGCTCGGCCTCGGAACCCAGTTCCCGGCCGACGGCGTCGATCACGGGCTGGATGTCGAAATGCGTTGCCAGCGTCGCGATCTGGTAGCCGTGCAGCAGGGTGGCATGTGCCGTTTCCGGTAGGCGCTCCTCCAGCAGGGTGGCCGGATTGATCCGTTCGATCCGCCCCACGGCGCTGGCCAGGCGCAGCTGTGCCGGCCGGCCTTGGGTCTCGACGAGGCGGATGGTGACCGCCGCGGGCGCGACCGCGGACGCACTGCCGACCGCGGTGGGGTTTCCGGTTGCTTTCAGCGCGGCCAATGCCACCGATCCGGCGGGTTCGACGCTCAGCAGCGATCCGTCCGCAGCCAGCCCGCCACTGCCCTCGCCGATCGGCACGGCAAGCATCGGGTGGTTGAATTCCGCGCTGCGGCAGGGCATTCCGACATCACGCCAGTCCCCGGAACCGGACACCAGGGCGAAGTCGAAGGTGTGGCTCCAGTGCTGCAACTGGAAGTTGGAGCCGTCGGGGGCCTTGCGGGCGGGCGGGTCGATCCACACCCCGGAGGGCCAGCCGGTGCAGGAGCGCATCAGCGAGGAATGCAGGGTGCCGTCGTGCTCGACGGCGAACCCGGGCACCCCGCGGTTGACCAGTGCCACCGTGTGCGGGTCGAACTCGCCGCAGCCCGCCGGGCTGTGCTGCTCGACGATGATCTCCGCGTCGGTCAGGTCTTCGCTGAGCGCCTCGACGGCGCCGTCGCCGGCGACGATCAGCACCGGCAGGTCCAGCACCCCGCGCAGGTCGGCGTCGGGCACCCACACGCTGCCCAGTGGTCTGGCAGCCGGGACGAACACCCGGGCCTGTCCGGCGGCGAGTTGACTCTCGAGGTCGGCGGTGTAGCGGGGTTCGGCCGCGGCCAGCACCGCGGCGGTGAACGCGTTGTCCCGCGGCCCACCCAGGGCGATCCGGGCGTCGGGCAGGTTGGAGTCGACCTCGAGATGTCCGTAGCGGGGCCGCTCGGCGCCGCTGCAGGTGGCGGTCACCCCGGCCCGTGCCAGCGCGACCATCAACTCGCGGGCCGAGGCGCCCGCGCGGTCCTCTCCCGGCACGATCACCTCCGCCACCGACACCGCGCGGGTCTGCTCCCCGACCCGGATACGCACGCACGACGACAGCCCGAACCAGCCGTGCGCGGGGTTGTCCAGCGTCCAGGGGTGGTGGGCGGAGTCCACCGCGCGGTCCTCGTGGCCGTGGTCGTGCAGCAGGCCGAACCCGCGGCCCACCACCGCGTCACCGACCTCGCTGACCGGCAGGGCGCCGGGCACCGGGCAGGGCCAGCGCAGCCGCACCAGCCGGTCGGCGCCGGTGAAGTCGTCGATGGTGGTGCGGCAGTCCACCCGGTCGATGCCGGACCACAGGGTCAGCGTCTGGGTGTAGCGCAGGTCGCCGCCGAGTTCGCCGGGCATCGAACCCGAGATCACCAGCCGCTGCCCCAACGGGCTGCGGTAGGCCTGCACCGACGCGGGACCGGCCGAGGAGCATTCCACCGGGCCGGTCGGCAGCAGGTGCCACGGCCCCTCCCCGGCGTCGGGGTGGGCCGGGTATTCCTGGTAGACGGCCAACTCGTTGCCGACCGCGCCGTCGGCGATCAGTTCCCGGCCCGAGCCCGCCTCGACCAGCGACACCACCGCGCCGCCGCGGGCCGGGTCGACGCGCAGCCGGTGGAACTCGTTGGCGATCTCGACCCCGTCGGCGGCCTGCCAGCCGCACGGATCGGCGCCGTCGACCAGCCGGTAGGTGCGCCAGCCCAGCGAGCCCACCCCGCCGGCCCGCCAGCTCACCGAGTGGCCGTCGTCCTCGACCAGGGCCGGCAAAAGGTTGCCCCCGGAGTCGAGCACCCCGGCTGCGGGACCGACGGGTTCTTCGAGTCGCACCGTCACGATGTCGGTCCTGTTGTGCGCCAACGGATTCCACACCACCACGGACGGCAGTTCGGCGCGCACCGCGGCGGAGAGCACCCCCAGCGCGTTGTCCCGGGCGCTGCGGCCCAATTCCCAGGCGTCGCGCCACCCGGTGAGCAGGTCCAGGTAGACCTGGTCGGACTCGCTGCCGGTGATGGCGTCGTGGTGGGCCCCCCAGGCCAGCTGAACCCACGCCTTGGCCAGCGCGGCCTCCGGATACCGGGCGCCACCCAGCAGGGCCGCGAACACCGAGAACCGTTCGGCGCCCAGCACCGCGTCCTCGGCGGCCCGGTTGGCCTGTTTGGTGTCGATGTAGGAGACGTCCTTGCCGGTGTAGATCGGGTTCATGTCGCGGGTCTGCGGCGACGGTGTGACACCGCGCTGGACCAACTCGGCGCGGACCGCGGCGAAGAACTCCCCCGGCACCGCGCAGACGAACCGCGGCCAGGTGTAGCGGGCGTTCCAGTCGCGATGGATCTCGGTGACCCAGGTGTTGGGCGGGGTGTAGTCGGTGCCGACCGGCAGCAGCACGTTGCGGGTCAGCGCCACCGACTTCAGTCCCCGGAACAGCTCGAAGGTGGACTCCTCGGCCTCGGCCAGCGAGGTCGAGGAGTCCATCCACCAGCCGGCGGCGTAGTGCGCGGGCATGTAGTGCGTCAGCAGCCCCACCCCGGACGGGGCGATCCACTCGAACTCGCTGCGGAACTGCATCCGGCGCGGATCCCCGCCGCCGGCCATCGGGCCCCACTGGTGATGCGGCCCGCGCGCCCACGAACTGGAGGTCAACCCCGCGTCGGCCGCCATCCCGGGGAACTGGGGGTCGTGGCCGAAGACGTCGAGCTGCCAGGCGGTGACCGGGTCGGCACCCAGTACGTCGCGCTGGAACCCGATGCCGTGCACGAAGTTGCGGATCGTCGTCTCCGCGCCGGTCAGGTTGGTGTTGGGCTCGTTGTAGGTGCCGCCCATGACCTCCACCCGCCCCTGCGCGACGAACCGCAGCAGGTCGGCCCGGTCCTCGGGGTGGGCGTCGAAGTAGGGCTTGAGGTAGTCGACCTCGGCGAGCACGAACTTGTAGTCGGGGTCGCGACGGGCCATCTCCAGGTGCGCGGCCACCAGGGCGAAGGCGTTGTTCTGCTTGCAGCGGCCGGGCGGGTCCTCGGTCCACAGGCTGGTGTAGGCGCCCTGGGTGTTCCACCACACCGGGTCGTAGTGGAAGTGGCTGATCATGTGCATGGTCCAGCCCGGTTCGGCGACGGTGAACTCGAACGGGGTCTCGGCGTCGCCGACGACCACCCGCGCCGGCCGGCGCTGCCCCGGCACCGGCTCGACGACCCGCACCGGCACTTCGAGCAGACCCTCGCCGGCCTGCCGGGGCTCGCCGGCCACGCTGAGCCCGTCGCCGTCGACAGCCAACGGCGCCGGGTCGCCGGTGTAGCCGACGCGGACCACCTGCAGCGGGTCGGCCGGATCGCCGACGAACAGTTCGGTGGACTGCGCCGAGGTCACCTGCACGCTGGCAAACCTAGCCGAGGTCAGCGGCTGACGTGCTTCTCGTCCTTGTCGCGCAGCGTCGCCGACCCGGTCACCAGCAGCAGGCCGAACCCGACCTTGGCCAGGATGTCGACGACTGCGAAGATCGCCACCTCCTGGCTCAGGCTGATGGCGCCGAGACCTTCGGTACCGGCCACCCACACCAGCGGGTAGACGAACCAGAGCACCACCAGGGTGGTCAGCAGCCGGGTGTACAGCGCCCTGTGGTCATGGCCCCGCGCCGAGGCGTCGCGGCGCATCGGCCCGACGATGATCGCCAGGATGGCCGCGAAAGCGACGCAGCTGATACCGAACCACGTCCACCGGACGTGGGCCTGGGTGGACAGCGACGCGAACAGCCCGGTCGCGACCATCATCACGTCGGCGCCGATCAGACCGCCGATGCGGCCGTTCTGCTCGCGGGCGTGCACTGCCCGGACCCGGGCCATCCCCACGGTGGCCAGACCGACCAGCAGTAACGGGGTGGTCACCGCCCAGTCCAGGTAGCGCGCCCAGTAGACCGTCCGCTCGACGCCGGCGGCGTCGGTGAAGGTGTGGATGCCCTGCCCGTTGGCCATCGCGTAGTAGGCGCAGGCCGCAACCGCGCAGATGAAGGCGCTGCCGACGACGTGGTGTACGCGGTCCTCGGGAACCCTGCGGCCCACCGCGAGGATCCCGACCGTCCCGGCGAGCATTCCGATGACGCCCGCCCACAGCCATGTGTTCATGAACCGGAATCATCCCTCAACACTCCCGTTTCGGAATACGAACCGGGTGTGACCGGGGTCGCTCCCGGGGTGCGGAAATTAGTGGTCGCAGGTCGCGATTTGGCACACTGGTCCGAATGAGTTCGACCAAACAGCACCGCGACGTGGCCAAACTCGACCGGGTGCCGTTGCCGGTCGAGGCGGCCCGGGTCGGGGCCACCGGTTGGCAGCTCACCCGGACCGGCTGGCGGGTCCTGACCCGGCTTCCCGGCAGGGGCGGCCTTCAGGACAAGGTCATCCGCGAGATCCCGCGGACCTTCGCCGATCTGGGCCCCACCTACGTCAAGTTCGGCCAGATCATCGCCTCCAGCCCGGGGGCCTTCGGTGAGCAGCTGTCCCGCGAGTTCCGCGGCCTTCTGGACTCAGTCCCGCCGGCCGACACCGCCGAGGTGCACAAGTTGTTCAAAACCGAACTCGGCGCCGACCCCGCGGAGCTGTTCGCCAGCTTCGACGAGCAGCCGTTCGCCTCGGCCTCGATCGCCCAGGTCCACTACGCCACCTTGCGCACCGGCGAGGACGTCGTCGTCAAGATCCAGCGCCCCGGCATCCGCCGCCGGGTCGCCGCCGACCTGCAGATCCTCAAGCGCTTCGCCCAGGCCGTGGAACTGGCCAAACTGGGCCGGCGACTGTCGGCGCAGGACGTCGTCGCCGACTTCGCCGACAACCTCGCCGAGGAACTCGACTTCCGCCTCGAGGCGCAGTCGATGGAGGCCTGGGTGTCCGGCCTGCATGGCTCCCCGCTGGGCCGCAACATCAAGGTGCCCCAGGTGCACTGGGAGTTCACCAGCGAACGGGTGCTGACCATGGAACGCGTGCACGGCGCGCGCATCGACGACGTCAAGGCGCTCCGCGAGAAGGGCTTCGACGGGACCGAACTGGTCAAGGCGCTGCTGTTCTCAACCTTCGAGGGCGGCCTGCGCCACGGGCTGTTCCACGGGGACCTGCACGCCGGCAACCTCCTGGTCGACGACCAGGGCCGGATCGTGTTCCTGGACTTCGGCATCATGGGCCGAATCGACCCGCGAACCCGCTGGCTGCTGCGGGAGTTGATCTACGCCCTGCTGGTCAAGAAGGACCACGCCGCCGCCGGCAAGATCGTCGTTCTGCTGGGCGCGGTCGGCACCGTCAAGCCCGAGGCGCAGGCCGCCAGGGACCTCGAGGCGTTCGCCCAGCCCCTGACGATGAAGACACTCGGGGACATGTCATACGCCGAGATCGGCAAGCAGCTCTCGACGCTGGCCGACGCCTACGACGTCAAGCTACCGCGGGAGCTGGTGCTGATCGGCAAGCAGTTCCTCTACGTCGAGCGCTACATGAAGCTGCTGGCCCCGAGATGGCAGATGATGAGCGATCCCCAGTTCTCCGGCTACTTCGCCAACTTCATGGTCGAGGTCAGCCGGGAGCATCAGAAGGACGTCGAGGCGTGATGGAGACCCGCAGCGGTTACGCCCGTCACGGCGACATCGAACTGCACTACGAGGACCTCGGCGACATCGACGACCCCCCGGTGCTGCTGATCATGGGCCTCGGCGCTCAACTTGTGCTGTGGCACAACGAGTTCTGCGAGAAGCTCATCGGCCGCGGCTACCGGGTGATCAGGTTCGACAACCGGGATGTGGGCTTGTCCACCAAACTGCACGGCCAGCACACCGGCGGAGCGCTGCTTCCCCGGCTGCTGCGCTCGTTCGTCGGACTGCCGAGCAGGTCGGTGTACCGGCTGGAGGACATGGCCGACGACGCGGCAGCCGTGCTCGACCACCTCGGCATCGACCGCGCACACATCGTGGGCGCTTCGATGGGCGGGATGATCGCCCAGATCTTCGCCGCCCGGTACCCCGGCCGCACCGCCGGGCTGGGCATCATCTTCTCGTCCAACAACTCCGCTCTGCTGCCGCCCCCGGCCCCGCGCGCGCTGATGTGCCTCATCAAGGGACCTCCTGCGTCGTCCCCGCGGGAGGTGATCGTGGAGAACTCGGTGCGGGTGTCGAAGATCATCGGCAGCCCGGCCTACCGCAAGCCCGACGACCAACTGCGCGCCGACGCGATCGAGACCTACCAGCGATGCTTCTACCCGCAGGGCATCGGCCGGCACTTCGGCGCGGTCCTGGGCAGTGGAAGCCTGCGCCGCTACGACGGCCGGATCACCGCGCCGACGGTGGTCATCCACGGCCGGGCCGACAGGCTGATGCGTCCGGCAGGGGGTCGGGCGATCGCCCGGTCGATCCCGGGAGCGCGACTGGTGCTCTTCGAGGGCATGGCCCATGACCTTCCACAACCGCTGTGGGACGACATCGTCAGCGAACTCGACGCAACTTTCTGCGAGGTCAGTGCGGCCAGGTAGCGGCGCGCGGACCGACACGGCGGGGGCGGCGCACGGCGCAATCCGGCGGCACGGCGCGGTATCGTGCTGCCAAAGAGTATGACTCGATGCTGGCGCACCACCCGGGGGTCCGTGGTGAAGGACGTTCCAGGCAGCACGGAAAGCGAACATCACATGCCCAAAGGCGGCGACACCAAGGACATGCGTCCGCACTACGAGGACATCCAGGCCCACTACGACCTGTCCGACGAATTCTTCGGGCTGTTCCAGGACCCGACCCGCAAGTACAGCTGCGCCTACTTCACCGGCCCGGACGCGACGCTGTCGGAGGCCCAGGCCGCCAACGTCGATCTCAACCTCGACAAACTCGACCTCAAACCGGGGATGACCCTGCTGGAGGTCGGCTGCGGATGGGGACTGACCCTGCAGCGCGCCATGGAAAAGTACGACGTCAACGTCATCGGCCTGACCCTGTCGAAGAACCAGCAGGCCTACTGCAGGGAGGCGCTGTCGAAGGTGGACAGCACCCGCACCTTCGACGTCCGCCTGGAGGGATGGGAGCAGTTCCACTCCCCGGTCGACCGGATCGTGTCGATCGAGGCGTTCGAGCACTTCGGCTTCGAGCGCTACGACGACTTCTTCAAGAACTGCTTCGAGATCCTGCCCGAAGACGGCCGGATGACCATCCAGAGCAGCGTCAGCTATCACCCGATGGACCTCGCGGCGCGCGGCAAGAAACTGACGTTCGCGTTAGCCAGGTTCATCAAGTTCATGTACACCGAGATCTTCCCCGGCGGCCGGTTGCCCAGCACCGCCATGATGGTCGAACACGGCGAGAAGGCCGGCTTCCTGGTGCCCGAGGCGATGTCACTGCGCACCCACTACATCAAGACCCTGGGTCTGTGGGCCGACGCCCTCGAGCGCAATAAGGACGCCGCGGTGGCGGTGACCGACGAGCGCACCTACGACAACTACATGCGCTACCTGAAGGGCTGCCAGTACCACTTCATCGACGAGTCCATCGACGTCAGCCTGGTCACCTACCTGAAACCGGGCGCCCTGGCGGCCTGAAGGCCGTGAAAGCGGTGCCGCTCGCAACGGCATTTTCCCTGCTGAGCGAAGCCCATGCCGGTGCTGAGAAAATCCTTAGCAAGTTTCCGGGACAAAGTTTGCGGTTTGAGTTGACAAGCCCCACCGGGGGTGGCAGGGTACGACTCGAAAGCAACTACATCAAGTAGGGGATGGGACCACCATGACTTCCACAACAACCAAACTCCAAGTGGGCACCGCCGCGTTCGCCGTGGTCGCCGCTGCCTCACTCACTCCGGTGATCGCGCAGGCCGACTCACTGGCCCAGGCGCCTTCGCTGACCTCGATCTCGCAGGCCCTCGGTTCCTCCGCCGGCGGCCAGGGCTGGTTCAAGAACCGGAAGACGCGCGGCGCGCGCGCCGGAATCCAGACCAAGTGGCTGTGGCTCGGTGCGCCGAACCCGAGCCCGCCGGCCCCGCAGATTCCGGTGTGGACCTTCAAGCCGCTGAACGCGGTGGCCTGGATTCCGTTCCTCGGCCCCGGGTCGGCGATCTGGAACTACTGGAATCAGCAGTACTCGCAGACCTGCATCTTCGGGATCTCGACCTTCGTCGGCCCGTACGGCACCACGCCGGGCGGTACCACACCGACCGAGGGCTCGATCACCCGTCAGTGGAGCCCCAACGGCTGCGCGGAGTTTCTTTCGACCATAAGAGTGGGGCGGCCGTGGTGCGGCCGCCCCACTCTTATGTCTGGACCGATATATGAAAATCCTGAGGGCCTAGCATTTCGCGCGATCAGAGGGGGCGTGAGCCGGGTGACGGCCGGTTCGGTGGGCTTCGGGAGCGCCCCGGTTTCCGGTGGGGCGCCTTGGCCTTCTTGGCGCTGATCGTCGGCTTCGCGTTGTGGCTCGGTTTCAGCGCGCTGTCGGCCAAGTCGAATCTGGACAAAGCCCGTGACAGCGCCCAGCAGGTCAAAGACTCACTGCTCAAGGGCGAGACTGAACAGGCCTCCCAGGCAGCGGACAACGCATTCGCCCAGGCTCAGCGCGCCCAGGCCGCGGCGCACTCACTGCCGTGGAACCTGCTCTCCGCGGTGCCGGTCATCGGCAGTCCGTTCAAGACCGGGCAGCAGATCTCCGACGTTGTCGTCGGCCTGGCCGGCGACCTGCTGCGGCCGGCGGCCGGCGCGGGCATCGGACTGACGCCCTCGAAGCTGTACCAGAACGGCCGGGTGGATGTTCAACTCCTTCGGCAGGAGGAACCGCAACTGGCGCGGCTGTCCGAGGACGCACAGCGTCTGGACGCGCAGGCCGCCGCGATCACGGACCCGGCATACCTCTCCCCGCTCCGCAACGCGCGCTCGCAATTGCAGACCCAGACCTCAGACCTGGCGTCACTGCTGAAGAATTCCGCGGTGGCCGCGCGGGTGGCTCCGGCGATGATGGGCGCCGACGGCCCGCGCAGCTACCTGTTGGCCTTCCAGACCAACGCCGAGGCGCGCGGGACCGGCGGGCTTCTCGGCGGTTTCGGTGTCCTTCGCTTCGACAACGGAAAGCCGACGGTCGACACGTTGGCGCCCAACACGGAGTTGGCCGGCGCGACCGCACAAGTGGACCTCGGGCCTGAATACCAACGGCTCTACGGGTGGGCGAACCCCTTCACCGACTTTCGCAACAGCAACCTCAGCGCGCATTTCCCCAACGCAGCCCAGATCTGGAAGTCCATGTGGGAGAGGCAGGCGAACACGCGGATCGACGGCGTTATCGGAGTCGACCCGGTCGCGCTTAGCTACATCCTCGCAGCGACTGGTCCGGTGACGATCCCGGGCGGAGAGGTCATCACCCAGGACAACGTGGTCGAGTTGACCGAATCGACCGCCTATATCCGCTTCCCGACGGATCAGCCCGCGCGCAAGCGATACCTGCAGGACATCGCAAGCGCGGTAGTCCAGAAGATGACGAAGTCGGTGGACTCCCCCCGCAAGTTGCTCGACGCACTCGGCCAAGCGACCTCCGAGCGACGGATCATGGTCTGGAGCGCAGTGCCCGCCGATCAGA
>NZ_JBJTJF010000062.1:0-21428 GCF_046095365.1 Mycobacterium sp. | reverse complement strand
CAGCCACACACGCGCTAACCGCCGGGGTTTAATGGGCTGAACCTCTGATTTTGGTTCAGATAGTGCAGGTTCGAGACCTGGCGGGGGAGCCACGGCCGGGCTCCGCGAGTTCGCCACCACGGCTGTGCCTTTGCCCGCGGTACGACCCTGCGGGCGATCTCGCCAAGGGTCCTCTTTCCGCGTTCCTGACCGGGCATAGAATCCCGGGCATGACGTCGCCGACGGAATCCGCCGTACTGGTCCTCGCCGCCGGCGCCGGCACCCGGATGCGCTCGGACACCCCCAAGGTTCTGCACACCCTGGGCGGACGCAGCATGCTCTCGCACGCCTTGCACGCCGTCGCCAAGGTGGCGCCCACGCACCTGGTGGTGGTGCTCGGCCGCGACCGCGAACGCATCGGCCCGGCCGTCGGCGACCTGGCCGCCCGACTCGGCCGCCCGATCGACGTCGCGGTGCAGGAGCAGCAACTGGGCACCGGACACGCGGCGATGTGCGGCCTGTCCGCACTGCCGGGGGACTTCGCCGGGACGGTGGTGATCACCTCCGGCGACATCCCGCTGCTCGACGCCGACACCCTGGCCGACCTGATCGCCGCCCACGCCGGCGGGCGTGCCGCGGTGACCATGCTGACCACCACGGTTCCCGACGCCCAGGGCTACGGACGCATCCTGCGCACCCAGGACGGCGAGGTGATCGCGATCGTCGAGGAGACCGACGCCACCCCTCAGCAGCGCGCGATCAGGGAGATCAACGCCGGGGTGTACGCCTTCGACATCGCCGCGCTGCGGTCGGCGCTGAGCAGGCTGTCGTCGGACAACGCCCAGCACGAGCTGTACCTCACCGACGCCATCTCGATCGTGCGTGCCGACGGACACGTGGTGCACGCCCGGCACGTCGACGACGCGGCTCTGGTCGCCGGCGTCAACGACCGGGTCCAGCTGGCCGACCTGGGAGCCGAACTCAACCGCCGTGTCGTGGCAGCCCACCAGCGGGCGGGGGTGACCGTGGTGGATCCGGCGACCACCTGGATCGACGTCGACGTGACCATCGGCCGGGACACCGTGATCGCCCCCGGCACCCAGCTGCTCGGCGGCACCCGGATCGGCACCCGCTGCAGCATCGGCCCGGACACCACGCTGACCGACGTCGCGGTTGGCGACGGCGCATCGGTGGTACGCACGCACGGCATCGAGGCCGCCGTCGGCGACGGCGCGGAGGTGGGCCCGTTCACCTACCTGCGTCCCGGCACCCGGCTGGGCGACGACGGCAAGCTGGGCGCGTTCGTCGAGACCAAGAACGCCACCATCGGCACCGGCACCAAGGTGCCGCACCTGACCTACGTCGGCGACGCCGACATCGGCGAGCACAGCAACATCGGCGCCTCCAGTGTGTTCGTCAACTACGACGGCGAGAACAAGAGCCGGACGACGATCGGCTCGCACGTGCGCACCGGCAGCGACACCATGTTCGTCGCCCCGGTCAGTGTCGGCGACGGCGCCTACACCGGGGCGGGCACGGTGCTGCGCGAGGACGTCCCGCCCGGCGCGCTGGCGGTCTCGGCCGGGGGGCAGCGGATCATCGAGGACTGGGTGCTGCACAACCGGCCCGACAGCGACTCGGCCAGGGCGGCACAGAGGGCCCGCCGGAAACCCGAGTCGGACGCCCAGCGGGATTCCTAGCTCGCTACGATGAGGCCGTTACCCGTTTCCCGACCGGCGAGGGCAGCGCAGTGAGCACGGACTGGATCGACGCCCGCAAGAACCTCATGCTGTTCTCCGGCCGCGCGCACCCGGAACTGGCCGAGCAGGTCGCCAAGGAACTCGATACCCATGTGATCGCGCAGACCGCCCGCGACTTCGCCAACGGGGAGATCTTCGTCCGCTTCGACGAGTCGGTGCGCGGCTGCGACGCCTTCGTGCTGCAGTCCCATCCGGTGCCGCTGAACAAGTGGCTGATGGAACAGCTCATCATGATCGACGCGCTCAAGCGCGGCAGCGCAAAGCGGATCACCGCGATCCTGCCGTTCTACCCCTATGCGCGCCAGGACAAGAAGCACCGCGGCCGCGAGCCGATCTCGGCCCGACTGGTCGCCGACCTGCTCAAGACCGCCGGCGCGGACCGCATCGTGTCGGTGGATCTGCACACCGACCAGATCCAGGGCTTCTTCGACGGCCCGGTGGACCACATGCGGGCTCAGCCGCTGCTGACCGGCTACATCAAGGACAACTACAGCAGCGAGGACGTCGTCGTGGTGTCCCCCGACTCCGGCCGGGTTCGGGTGGCCGAGAAGTGGGCCGACGCCCTGGGCGGCACGCCGCTGGCGTTCATCCACAAGACCCGCGACCCCCGGGTGCCCAACCAGGTGGTGTCCAACCGGGTCGTCGGCGAGGTAGAGGGCAAGACCTGCGTGCTCACCGACGACATGATCGACACCGGCGGCACCATCGCCGGCGCGGTGAAACTGCTGCACGACGACGGCGCGGCCGACGTGATCATCGCGGCCACCCACGGGGTGCTGTCCGAGCCGGCATCCGAGCGGCTGGCCAACAGCGGCGCCCGCGAGGTGATCGTCACCGACACCCTTCCCATCGACGAGTCCAAGCGCTTTCCGCAACTGACAGTGCTGTCGATCGCGCCGCTGCTGGCCAGCACGATCCGTGCGGTCTTCGAAAACGGCTCGGTCACAGGTCTTTTCGACGGAGACGCGTAGACCGCATTGGTGAGGGGCGAGTTACTGACACGTTGCCGGATCGCTGCGTCGGTCCTGGCGGTTGCGGTGTTGGCGGCCTGCGGGGCGAAGACGGCCGACTACTCGACGATCTGGACTTCGAGTAGCTCGGCCACCACGACCACCGCGCCCACCTCGCCGACCCCGATCGCCCAGTACCTGTCCAGCGTCGGCGTCACCGGCCAACAGGTCCCGCTGGACGTGCTCACCGACCTGACGGTGAACCTGCCGCGTCCGGAGGGCTGGACCAAGTACTCCAACCCGAACTTCTCCCCGGGCACCGAGGCGATCGCCAAGAACAACACCTATCCGACCGCGATGGTCATGGTGTTCAAGCTGGACGGCAACTTCGACGTTCCGGCCGCCCTCGAGCACGCCGACGACGACGCCGAGATGTCCAAGGGCTTCCGGAAGCTGAACTACTCCAACGCCGACTTCGACGGATTCCCCTCGTCGATGATCGAGGGCAGTTACGACCACACCGGAACCCGGCTGCACACCTACAACCGGATCGTCATCCCGGTGACCAAGGACTTCAACCGCTACCTGGTCCAGTTCACCGTGACGACACTGGCCGACCAGGCCGCCGCCCAGGCGCCCGATGTGCAGAAGATCATCGACGGCTTCTCGGTGGCCGTGAAGTAGGTTTGCCGCATGCCCTGGACCCCCGCCGACCTCCCGTCGTTCGCCGGGCGGACCGCGATCGTCACCGGCGCCAACAGCGGGCTGGGACTGGTGACCGCCCGCGAGCTCGCCGCGGCCGGCGCGCGCGTCATCATGGCCTGCCGCAACGTCGACAAGGGCAACGCCGCGGCGGCGGGCATGCGCGGCGACGTCGGGGTGCGTCGGCTGGATCTGCAGGACCTGGCGTCGGTGCACGACTTCGCCGACTCCATCGGAATCGTCGACGTGCTGATCAACAACGCCGGCATCATGGCCGTGCCCTACGGGATCACCCGCGACGGCTTCGAGAGCCAGATCGGCACCAACCACCTGGGCCACTTCGCGCTGACCAACCTGCTGCTGCCCAAACTGGGCGACCGGGTGGTCACGGTGTCCTCACTGATGCACTGGTCGGGATGGATCAGCCTCAAGGATCTGAACTGGAAGGCCCGGCCCTACTCGGCCTGGCTGGCCTACGGCCAGTCCAAGCTGGCCAACCTGCTGTTCACCAGCGAGCTGCAGCGCCGGCTGACCGCCACCGGCTCTGCGGTCAAGGCCCATGCCGCCCATCCCGGGTACTCGGCCACCAACCTGCAGGGCCACACCGGCAACCGGATCGGCACCCCGTTCTGGCTGGCGGCCAACAAGCTGGCCGGCGCCAGCCCGGAGGACGGCGCCATCCCGAGCTTGTACGCAGCCTCCGCCGACCTGCCGCCGGACAGCTTCGTCGGCCCGAAGTACGGGGCCCGCGGTCCGGTCGAGCCGGCGAGCCGCAGCCCGCTGGCCCGGGATGCCGGGATGGCGCGCAAGCTGTGGGAGCTGTCCGAACAGCTCACCGGCACACGATTTCCGCTCTAGGGCGGCCGTCGGCTACCCTTGGGGCCGCGTCACGGCGAGGGTGGACATGTCCACCGTTATCGACGAGGCCTCGTAAGTCCCGAGCCCTCCGCCGTGTTGATCCCCGGAAGGCAGGAGACCTCAGATGGCCAAAGGCGCCACCACCAACAAGCTCAAGGTCGAGGTGCGCACCCGCACCGGCAAGGGCGCATCGCGCCAGGCCCGGCGCGAGGGCAAGTTCCCCGCCGTCCTCTACGGCCACGGTGAGGACCCCCGGCATCTGGAGGTCAACGCCCACGACTTCGCCGCCGTGCTGCGCCATTCCGGCACCAACGCCGTGCTGAGCCTGGACATCGACGGCTCCGAGGAGTTGGCGCTGACCAAGGCGCTGGCCATCCACCCCGTCAAGCGCACCATCACCCACGCCGATCTGATCATCGTCAAGCGCGGGGAGAAGGTGACCGTGGAGGTGCCGGTGCACCTGGAGGGCGAAGCCGACTCCGGCACGCTGGTGACCCAGGACGCCACCACCATCGAGATCGAGGCCGAGGCCCTGTCGATCCCGGAAAGCCTGACCGTGTCGATCGAGGGCGCCGAGGAGGGCACCCAGATCCTGGCCGGCCAGGTCGCACTGCCCTCCGGTGTCACCCTCATCAGCGACCCGGAGATGCTCGTGGTCAACATCGTCGCGGCCCCGACCGCCGAGGAACTCGAGGCCGAGGGCGCCGGCGAGGCCGCCGAGGGCGGGGCAGCCGAGGCCGAGGGAGAAGGTGCCGAAGCCGCCGAGGGCGGGGCCGAGGGCGAGGGCGCGGCCGCCGAGGCCGAGTAACACCGGATGGCCGAGCCGCTGTTGGTCGTCGGCCTGGGCAACCCCGGACCGCAGTACGCCAAGACCCGCCACAACCTCGGGTTCATGGTGGCCGACCTGCTGGCCGCGCGGATCGGGGCGGCGTTCAAGGTGCACAAGCGTTCCGGCGCCGAGGTGGTCACCGGACGTCTGGGGCAACGACCCGTCGTACTGGCCAAAACTCGGTGCTACATGAACGAGTCCGGCCGGCAGGTCGGGCCGCTGGCGAAGTTCTACTCGGTGGCGCCCGGCGACGTCGTCGTCATCCACGACGAACTCGACCTGGACTTCGGCAAGGTGCGGCTCAAGGTCGGTGGCGGCGAGGGTGGCCACAACGGATTGCGTTCGGTGGCAAATGCGCTGGGCAGCAAAGAATTCCAGCGCGTTCGGGTCGGAATCGGCCGCCCGCCCGGCCGCAAGGACCCGGCGGCGTTCGTGCTGGAACCGTTCAGCGCCGCCGAGCGCGGCGAGGTGCCGACGCTGTGCGAGCAGGCAGCCGACGCCACCGAACTACTGATCGAGGCGGGACTGGAGACGGCGCAGAACCAGGTGCACGCCTGGTAGTCCCGTTGCCGCTAGCGGCGTCCCGCCGCCCCGAGCCACGGGACGTGCGGCATGTTGGCCGGCGGCGCGACCGTTCCCGGCCGGGCCTTGATCGACACGCTGCCGTTGGTCTGGCAGATGCTCTTGAAATCGGTCTGCTGGCAGGTCGGCCGTGCGACCGCCGACGGAGCCGAGACCCCCGCCGCGACGGTCAAACCCGCAATCAGCACTGCCGCCTTGGCGCGAGCGTTCATGGTGTCTGTTCCCTTCCGGCTGTTGGTCGTCATCACGGGCAGGCCGATACGACGACCACGGCGTCAGCACCCTCGGGGGTGCCGTTCGCGATGGCTTTGTTGAGAGCGTCCTGACGCGCGGCCTCGATGGTCGGACCAGCGCCGCCGGCGACGACGTCGGTCGAATCCGAGGCGACCGACACGATGCACAGGTTGTCGTTGGTCACCTCGTCGGCGGTGCACTCGACGCCGCCGGCGGCCTGGCAGGCCGCGATGACAGCAGCCGCGGCCGCATCGTTGTTGGGACCGTAGGCCGTGAAACCGGCCAGTTCGTTGATGAATTCGCCGGTGCCGACTGCGACCGAGATGTCATCGGGCTGCACGGTACCGCCTTCGCCACCCGCCCACGCGATGCCCGTCGACAACCCTGCCGCGACGAAGCCCGCCGCCACGATCGCCGAAACCCTACGTCTGGCCATACCGGTCCTCTCCTGAGTCGACTACTCCGGGGAGCCTACTAAAGGCGGCGCGGTTTGGCGCAGCGGGGCTTGAATGGGATCGCGTGTTCAGGTGACCAGCATCAGCGAGGTCGACCGTCGCAACTTGCCCGACGGCGTCTTGGGAATGGTGCCGGGTCCGAGCACCACCACGTTGCGCGGCCGGGCGTCGACCTCGGCGACCACCTCGTGGGCGACCTGCTTCTCGATGCGCCGAACCTCGGCCGGGTCCTCCCAGGCGTTGGACTCCACCGCGACGGCGAAGGTCTCCCGCGAGTGCCCGGCATCCAGGCGAACCGCCACCGCGCAGCCCGGCCGCACACCCTCGACCCGGCCGGCGGCCCGCTCGATGTCGGTCGGGTAGATGTTGCGGCCGGCCATGATGATGACGTCCTTGACCCGGCCGCAGACCACGACGTGACCCTCCTCGGTGAGGTAGCCCAGGTCACCGGTGTCGTACCAGCCGTTCTCGTCCTGGGCCGCGACGAAGCCGCCCATTGTGAGGTATCCGGGCGTCAGCGACTCGCCCCGCAGTTCGATGATGCCCACGCCGCGGGTGGGCAGGACCTTTCCGTCCTCGTCGACGATCCGGGCCTCGAGATCCTGCAGCAGTGGTCCCAGCGAGGCCAGCCGGCGGGTGTTGCCCTTACTCGACGGAATGGCCCGGCGCAGCGCGGCCAGCAGATCGGCGTCGACCTCGTCGACCACCAGGCCGGCGCCGCACTCGGAGAACGACACCGCCAGCGTCGTCTCGGCCATCCCGTATGCCGGCAGGATCGCCGTCGGCCTCAGTCCGAAGGGCTTACCCGCGTCGATCAGGTCCTCGACGTCGGCCGGTTCCACCGGCTCGGCACCGGACAGCGCGAAACGCAGTGTGGACAAATCGAATTCGCCCGGCTTGGCCTGACGGCGCAACCGCTTGGCGAACAGCGCGTAGGCGAAGTTGGGCGCGGCGGTCATAGTGCCCTTGTACTTGTCGATCAGCTTGGCCCACAACAGGGTGTCTTTGAGGAAGTCCAGCGGCGTCACCTTGACCAATTCGGCACCGAAGTACATCGGGAGGGTCAGGAAGCCCACCATCCCCATGTCGTGGAAGCACGGCAGCCAGCTGACCATGACGTCGTTGTCGACGTCGTACTGCGCGCCGATGTACATGGCCTCGGCGTTGGAGTAGATGTTGCGGTGGGTGATCACGACGGCCTTCGGAGAACCAGTCGAGCCGGAAGTGAGTTGCATCAGCGCGACGTCGTCCTCACCGGTCTCGACGGGGTCGATCGGATCCGCGGCCAGCAGGTCCTCCACGGTCAGCACCAGCACGCCGCGCTCGGCCAGAACCGGGGCGGCGGCCAGGAACGGCTCGGAGATGACGACAGCCTTGGCGGCGATCATCTCGATGACGTTGGTGGTGTCCTCGGCCCAGTGCACCAGGTCGGTGCGGGGGGTGGGCTGGTGCAGCATGGTCAGGCTCGCGCCGCGCATCCACAGCGCCTGCGCGGTCGGGGCGATCTCGACCGGCGCCCCGGCCAGCACGCCGACGGCGTCACCGGGGCCGACCCCCGCGGCGGCCAGGCCGCCCGCGATCCGGCGGGAACGCTCGTGCACCTCTCGCCAGGTGTGCCTGACCGGCTCGTTGGGCTCGCCGGTGACCATGCCCTTGCTGCTGGTCATCGCGTTGTGGAACATCTTGTCGGTGAAGCGGCTCACGACGACCTCCTTGGCTTCCGGCGCGGCGTCGGCAACGGCCGATGGACAGGCCCATCTCCGTGTCCATGCTCCGCCTGCACGCGCCCGTCTCCTAGACGGCACGCCCGCAGGAAGCCGGAGCCTTTCGGTGACACCGCCGACGATCTTAGACTCTCCTTAAGAACCTGGACAACTCGGCGCACCGTGGCTTTCCCGCCCGTCCCGCTATCCGCAACCGGCCGTCGGCACCACCCTGGCACCGTGCACCGGTCCGCTGGCCACCCGCACCGTCCGGCACACCCCGGCACCGGCCAACTCGGTGCCGACGTCGATCGCGGCTCCGGCCGATTCGCACAGGAAGGCACAGGTGGGACCCGACCCGGACACGACGCCGGCCAGTGCCCCGGCCTCGGTGCCCGCGCGCAGTGTGCGGCGCAACCCCGGCCGCAGGCTCAGCGCCGCCGGCTGCAGGTCGTTGCCCAGCAGCGGGGCCAGCGCGTGCGGGTCCCCGGCGGACAGCGCCGACAGCAGCGGCTCGGGGTCGGACAGCCGTGGCGGCTCGCCCACCTCGCGCAGCCGGTCGATCTCGGCGTACACCGACGACGCGGAGAGCCCGTCCGCGCCGAAGGCGAGCACCCAGTGGAACGTGCTGCGGGCCAGCACCGTCGCCAGCTCCTCGCCGCGGCCGGTGCCCAGCGCCGTGCCGCCGTGCAGCGCGAAGGGCACGTCGCTGCCCAGTTCGGCGGCCATCGCGTGCAGGTCGCGGCGCGGAACGCCCAACTCCCACAACGAGTTCATGGCGACCAGGACGGCGGCCGCGTCGGCGCTGCCGCCCGCCATACCCCCGGACACCGGGATCGACTTCTCGATCCTGATCTCCACGTCGGGCGCGCGCCCGACATGCTCGGCCATCAGTTCGGCTGCCTGCCAGGCCAGGTTCCGCTCGTCGACAGGAACCTCGCCGGCGCCCTCGCCCGCCACCGCAACGGTGAGGAAATCGGCGGTGCGTACGGTGACGTCGTCGCTCAGCGACACCGCGTGGAAGACGGTGGCGAGCTCGTGATAGCCGTCCGGACGCAGATCACCGACGCCGAGGAAGAGATTGACCTTGCCGGGCACCCGGACCGTCACCGACCCGGTCGGCACCCATTCCGCAGCGGTGCTGCCGCTAGTTGGCACAGCACGAGGGTATCGGTGGCCCTGCGGTCAGCGCATGTCGGCGGACTGCGCCGCCTGTTCGGCGCTCGAGCGTTGCAGCAACCGGATGAAGTCGGCGACGGTCAGGGTCTCGCCGCGGCGGGCCGGGTCGATACTGGCAGAGAGCAGCCGGCGGGCGGACTCGTTGCCCGATCCCGCCCACTCCAGGAAGGCGTTGCGAACGGTCTTGCGACGCTGGGCGAAGGCGGTGTCGATCAGGCTGAACACCTGTCGCCGGAAGGCCTCGTCGGTCGGCCACGCCGCGGCGTCGTAGCGGTCGACCCGCACCAGACCGGAGTACACCCGCGGGATGGGCCAGAACACCGTCGGGGAGACCATGCCGTAGCGGCGGACGTCGCCGAAGAAGCGGACCTTGACGCTCGGGACGCCGTACTCCTTGGTCCCGGGCTCGGCGGCGAGCCGTTCGGCGACCTCGGCCTGGACCATCACCATGGCGGTGCGGATGGTGGGGAATTCGGCGAACAGGTGCAGCAGGGCCGGCACCGCGATGTTGTACGGGAGGTTGGCCACCAGCGCCGTCGGCGGTTCGGCCATCTCGGACCGGCTCAGGGTCAGGACGTCCTGGTTGAGGACGGTGAGCCGGTGGATCTCGCTGTGCGAGTGCTCGGCGATGGTCTTGGGCAGCCGCCCGGCCAGGACCGGGTCGATCTCGACCGCGGTCACCCGCGCGCCGCGGTCCAGCAGGGCCAGGGTCAGCGAGCCCAGTCCGGGACCGACCTCCAGGACGTGGTCGCTCTTGTTGACGCCCGACGACGACACCACCCGCCGCAGCGTGTTGGCGTCGTGGACGAAGTTCTGGCCGAAGGCCTTGCGCGGCCGGAAGTCCAGTTCCTTGGCGATGTTTCGAATCTCGGTCCGCGTTAATAGCCGAATCGTCATGGTGCCCCTCCTCCGCAAACGGTCCGAGCCCCCCGCCGGCGCCGGAACGCGCTGTTCGTTTTTCGTTCACGCAGTCCTGGCTGGTTGTCCGGACTGCCTTTAAAGCCTAACCCAGAACCTCCGAACCAGCCGGGTTAAGCAATAACTCGACCTATGGAACCGGGTAACAGCAAAAGCGGATCCGCCCGGCCCCGATGCGCCGGAATCAATCCAGCCGGTACACCCGGCGCGCGGCGGCGGCCGACTCGAGGGCGATGTCCTCGGCCGGGCGGCCCAGCAGGTCGGCCAGGGCCCGCACGGTGTAGGGCAGGCAGTACGGCTCGTTGGGCGCCCCCCGGAAGGGGTGCGGGGTCAGAAACGGTGCGTCGGTCTCCACCAGCAGCTGGCCCGGGGGAATGAGGGCTGCGGCGGCCCGCAGGTCGCGGGCGTTGCGGAAGCTGACCGTTCCGGACAGGCTCAGGATCCAGCCGGCGTCGATGCAGGTGCGGGCCATCTGCGGGCCGGAGGAGAAGCAGTGGAAGATCACCGTGTCCGGGGGGCCTTCGGCGGCCAGCACGTCGAGCACCTCGGCGTCGGCGTCCCGGTTGTGGATCATCAGCGGCTTGCCGGTGCGCTTGGCCAGGTCGATGTGCCAGGCGAACGCCTCGCGCTGGACGGCGGGCGGCGCGCAGCCGTCCAGCCTTCCCGGCCAGTAGAGGTCCATCCCGGTCTCCCCGATCGCGACTACCCGGGGGTGGACGGCCAGTCGCTCGATCTCGGCGCGCGCGGGGCCGGTCAGCGCGCCCGCCCGGGTGGGGTGCAGGGCCACCGCGGCAAAGACCCGGTCGTCCCACTCGCCGGCCGCGGTCACCCAGCGCGCGGAGTCCAGGTCGTCGGCGATGGTCACCATGGCCTGCACGCCGACGGACTCGGCCCGGTCGGCGATCGCGCGGACGTCGTCCGCGGTTCGGGCGCCGCAGGCGTCGAGGTGGGTGTGGGCGTCGATCAGCGGGGCCAGCGGCTCCGGGGCCGGCGGCGGCTGACGCTCCGGACGCTTGCTCACCGCAACACCATAAGGTGAGGCTCGACATGAGCGAGCCCTTCTATGTGACCACCGCGATCGCCTACCCCAACGGCGCACCGCACGTCGGCCACGCCTACGAATACGTGGCCACCGACGCCATCGCCCGCTTCAAGAGGCTCGACGGTTTCGACGTGCGGTTCCTCACCGGCACCGACGAGCACGGCCTGAAGATGGCCCAGACCGCCGCCGCCGAGGGCATTCCGACGCCTGAGTTCGCCCGTCGCAACTCCGATGCCTTCGAGCGCCTGCAGGTGTTGCTCGACATCTCCTTCGACCGGTTCATCCGGACCACCGATCCCGATCACTACGCTGCGTCGACGGCGATCTGGCAGCGGATGGCCGACAACGGCGACATCTACCTCGACACGTACTCGGGCTGGTACTCGGTGCGCGACGAGCGGTTCTTCACCGAGGCCGAGACCACCGTCGAGTCCGACGGAACCCGGATCGCAACCGAGACGGGCACGCCGGTGACCTGGACCGAGGAGCAGACGTACTTCTTCCGGCTGTCGGCCTACGCCGACCGGCTGCTGGCGCACTACGCCGAACACCCGGAATTCATCGCGCCGGAGGTGCGGCGCAACGAGGTGGTCAGCTTCGTCTCCGGCGGCCTGCGTGACCTGTCGATCTCACGCACGTCGTTCGACTGGGGGGTTCCGGTGCCGGGCGACCCCGCGCACGTGATGTACGTGTGGGTCGACGCGCTGACGAACTACCTCACCGGAGCGGGCTATCCGGATACCGACTCGGCCCTCTACCAACGGTTTTGGCCGGCCGATCTGCACATGATCGGCAAGGACATCATCCGATTCCACACCGTCTACTGGCCGGCGTTCCTGATGTCTGCGGGAATCCCTCTGCCGCGCAGGGTTTTCGCGCACGGCTTCCTGTACAACCGCGGCGAGAAGATGAGCAAGTCGGTGGGCAACGTCGTCGATCCGGTGTCGCTGGTGGAGAGCTTCGGCGTCGATCAGGTGCGCTACTTCCTGCTTCGGGAGGTGCCGTTCGGCCAGGACGGCAGCTACAGCGAGGAGGGCATCGTCAACCGGATCAACACCGATCTGGCCAACGAACTGGGCAACCTGGCACAGCGTTCGCTGTCGATGGTGAACAAGAACCTCGGCGCGGCGGTGCCCGAACCCGGTGCGTTCACCGCCGAGGACGCCGAGTTGCTGGCCATGGCCGACGGCCTGTTGCCGCGGGTCCGCGACGCCTTCGACGCCCAGGCCATGCACCTCGGCCTGGAAGCCGTCTGGCTGATGCTCGGGGCGGCCAACCGCTACTTCTCCGCGCAGGAACCCTGGGTGCTGCGCAAGTCGGAGTCCGCCGGGGATCAGCAGCGCTTCCGGACGGTTCTGTACGTGACGCTGGAAGCGGTGCGGGTCGCCGCGGTGCTGGTGCAACCGGTGATGCCGGCCTCGGCGGCCCGGCTGCTGGACCTGCTGGGCCAGCCCGCGGGCAGCAGGGACTTCTCGGCACTGGGCACCCGCCTGGTGCCGGGCACCGGACTGCCCGCGCCGGTCGGGGTCTTCCCCCGCTACGAGATCCCGGCCACCCCCCGCGAGCAGACATGAAGTCTCACGCAAACCCGGCGTGCCGTGACACTTTGCGTCTGCTCGCGGGGCGGGCAGGCTAGATCCGGTGCGGGCTGAGCGGATTCCGGACCTGGGCTCCCCCGCCGATGTGCTGCGCGCCGTCGGCGCCGGTGCCCGCCGCAACGGCCTGCCGCCGCCGGCCGCGCTGATCGGCGACTGGTTCGGCTCGGCGGCGGTGATCGCGCCGTCGGTCGCCGCGGAGCCGATCGACCCGGCCGCGGTGTTCGCCGTCGCGCCGGGAGACCGCACCGACGCCGTCGGCGGCGGCTGGTTGGGCTACCTGTCCTACCCCGACCCCGGTGCCGACGGCGCTCCCCCGCGCATCCCCGTCGCCGCGGGCGGCTGGACCGACTGCGTACTGCGGCTCGATCGCGGCGGCCAGTGGTGGTACGAAAGCCTCACCGGCGCGGCGATTCCCGGTTGGCTGACCTGCGCGCTGGATGCCGGCGGCGAACGGCAGGCCTGCGAGATCACCTGGCAGGAGCCGGATCACACCCGGCACCGGGCCGCCGTCGGGTCCTGCCTGGACGCCATCGGTGCCGGCGAGGTGTACCAGGCGTGCGTATGCACCCAGTTCACCGGCGTGGTCCGCGGCTCACCGCTGGACTTCTTCGCCGACGCGGCGGCCCGCACCGCCCCGGCCCGCGCCGCCTATCTGGCCGGCGGCTGGGGCGCGGTGGCCTCGCTGTCCCCGGAGCTGTTCCTGCGCCGCGCCGGCGAGCACGTCAGTTCCAGCCCGATCAAGGGCACGCTGCCGCGGCAGGCCGATCCCGGGCGACTCCGCGCGTCGGTCAAGGACGTCGCGGAGAACATCATGATCGTCGACCTGGTCCGCAACGACCTGGGCAGGGTGGCCCGCACCGGTTCGGTGACGGTGACCGAACTGCTCGCCGTGCACCCCGCGCCCGGGGTGTGGCATCTGGTCTCGACGGTCTCGGCGCGAGTCCCCGCGGACCTGCCCACCGCGGAGCTGCTGGACGCGGCCTTCCCACCCGCGTCGGTGACGGGCACCCCGAAAGCCCGTGCGCGCCAGCTGTTGTCGCGGTGGGAACCGAACCGGCGCGGCGTCTACTGCGGCACGGTGGGCCTGGCCTCGCCGGTGGCGGGATGCGAGCTGAACGTGGCGATCCGCACCGTCGAGTTCGACGCGGCCGGCCGGGCGGTACTCGGCGTGGGCGGGGGTATCACCGCCGACTCGGACCCCGACGCCGAGTGGCAGGAGTGCCTGGACAAGGCCGCAGCCATCGTCGGCTCGGCTCAGGACGACCGGGCCCGCAGCACGGCGTCGTAGAGGTCGCGGCGCGACGGCGCCGCCGGGTGCGCGCCGGCCACCTCGGCGCAGGCGTCCTTGACCCGCATCCCGCCGTCGACCAGTGCCAGGACCTCGAGCACCAACGCGTCAAGGTCGGCCACCGGGGTCGCGCCGGCCAGCACCACCGTGATCTCGCCGAGCACCCCCTCGGCCGCCCAGGACGCCAATTCCCCCAGCGTCCCGCGGCGGATCTGCTCGTGTGTCTTGGTGAGTTCCCGGCACACCGTCGCGCGGCGCTGGTCCCCGAGGACCTCGGCGGCGTCGCGCAGGCAGTCGGCCAACCGCCTCGGCGACTCGAAGAACACCGTCGTGCGCGTCTCACCGGCCAGTGCGGCCAGCCAGGCGCGCCGCGCCGACGGCCTGCGCGGGGCGAACCCCTCGAAGCAGAACCGGTCCGAGGGCAGGCCGGACACCGCCAGCGCCGTGGTGACCGCCGACGGCCCGGGCAGGCAGGACACCGTCAGACCGGCGTCGACGCAGGCCGTCACCAGGCGGTAGCCGGGGTCGCTGACCAGTGGCATCCCGGCGTCGCTGACCAGCAGCACGGTGGCCCCGCCGGCGATCTCGGCGACCAGGCCCGGCACCCGGGCGGCCTCGTTGGCATCGAACAGGCTCAGCACCCGGCCGCCGATCGCGACGCCGAGCGAGCCGGCCAGGCTGCGCACCCGGCGGGTGTCCTCGGCGGCCACCACGTCGGCGGTGGACAGCGCATCGGTCAGGCGGCGCGAGGCGTCGGCGGCCTGGCCCAGCGGGGTCGCACCCAGGAGCAGACGGCCGGCTGACATGCCAGTGAGCCTACGATCGGAGGCGATGACCGTCCTGACCGATGACCTCGAGGCGCCCGAGCGTCACGTCGACGTCATCAGCCCCGGCCCCCTGGTGCCCGTCGCCGATTCCGGTCCGACCGACCGGACGGCGGGCTGGGTGGCGACGGCGGTGGTGGCGGTGCTCGCGGCCGTCACCCGCTTCATGAACCTGGGTTCGCCCACCGACGCCGGAACGCCGATCTTCGACGAGAAGCACTACGCGCCGCAGGCCTGGCAGTTGCTGCACAACTACGGCGTCGAGGACAACCCCGGGTTCGGCCTGGTGGTGCACCCGCCGCTGGGCAAGCAGCTGATCGCTATCGGCGAGTCGATGTTCGGCTACACCGGACTGGGCTGGCGCTTCACCGCGGCGGCGTTCGGGGTGATCCTGGCGGTGCTGGTGACCCGCATCGCGCGGCGGATCAGCCGCTCGACTCTGGTCGGCGCGATGGCGGGGCTGCTGGTGGTGGCGGACGGGGTCAGCTTCGTCGCCGCCCGCACCGCCCTGCTCGACATCTTCATGACGGTGTTCGTCGTCGGCGCCTTCGGCGCGCTGATGGTCGATCGCGACGAGGTTCGCGCCCGTCTGCACACCGCGTGGACGGAAGGCCGGATCGCCGAAACACCCTGGGGGCCAAGGCTGGGCGTGCGCTGGTGGCGTTTCGCCGCGGGTGTCCTGCTCGGGCTGGCCTTCGCGACCAAGTGGTCGGGGCTGTACTACATCGCGTTCTTCGGGGTGATGACGCTGGTGATGGACGGCACCGCCCGGCGCGCCTACCGGGTGCCGCGGCCCTGGGCCGGGGTGCTGCGCCGCGACACCGGCCCGGCGGCGTATGCCCTCGGACTGATCCCGTTCGGTCTGTACCTGCTCGCCTACACCCCGTGGTTCGCCTCGGAGACGGCGGTCAACCGCTACGAGGCGGGGCGGTCGATCGGTGAGCGGCAGTTCTGGTGGCAGCCGCCCGACGCCATCCGGTCGCTGTGGCACTACACCTACAAGGCGTTTCACTTCCACTCCACGCTGACCAACACCGCGGGCAACCACCACCCGTGGGAGTCCAAGCCCTGGACGTGGCCGATGTCGCTGCGCCCGGTGCTCTACGCCATCGACAACAACGACGTGCCGGGCTGCGGGGCGTCGTCCTGCGTCAAGGCCGTCCTGCTGATCGGAACGCCGACGATGTGGTGGCTGGCCGCGCCGGTGCTGGGCTACGCGCTGTGGCGGACGCTGGTGCGCCGCGACTGGCGCTACGCCGTCGTCCTGGTGGGCTACCTGGCCGGCTGGCTGCCGTGGATGTTCAACATCGACCGGCAGATGTACTTCTTCTACGCGGTGCCGATGGCGCCGTTCCTGTTGACGGCGATCGCCCTGATCCTCGGCGACATCCTCTACCGGCCGAACGTGGGCGCCGAGCGGCGGACGCTGGGGATGCTCGTGGTGTGCCTGTACCTGGCTCTCGCGATCACCAACTTCGCGTGGCTGTTCCCGGTGATGACCGGCATCCCGGTATCGCAGACGACCTGGAACATGGAGATGTGGCTGCCCAGCTGGCGCTAGCCCGCGCCCGCCTCCGCGAGATCCCCTTGAGGGTTGCGATTGAGAGTTATCCACAGCCGTAGCGTGGATTTCGCGGGGACGGGCGGGTTTTGTCGGGGGTGGCCAACAGCATTCCGGCATGCCTTCGCCCATCCTCGGAAGCCAGGCCATCGCCCGCGGCGAGCTGACCCGCGGTCAGCTGCGCTGGCGGTACGCCGCGCTCCATCCGGACGTCTACCTCGAGAAGACCGCGGAGCGCACGCTCGCGACGAGCACCGCGGCGGCGGCACTGTGGATTCCGGGGAGCGTCGTCGCGGGCAGGGCCGCCGCTGCGATCCACGGCGTGGGCTGGGTTGACGCCGGCACACCCGTCGAGCTCATCGGCGCCGGTCGCCGGCGTCGCGAGGGCGTCATCGTCCGCGAGGAGCGCATCGGGGATGACGAGACGACGCGCGTCGGCGGACTCGTCGTCACGACCCCGGTCCGCACCGCCCTCGACCTCGCCCGCCACCTGCCGCGCCTTGAGGCGGTCGCATATCTCGATGCCCTCTGCGCGGCGAGAGGTGTCGGCGCGGGGGCGATCGCCAACCTGGCGTCGCGCTACCCGGGCGCGCGGGGTGTGCGGCGCGCCCGGGCGGTGATCCCGGAGATCGACCCGGGCGCGCAGTCGCCGAAGGAGACCTGGCTTCGGCTGCTCGTCACCGACGCCGGCTTCCCGCGGCCGCGCACGCAGATCAGGGTGTCCGACGGCACCTCGACCGCCTTCATCGACATGGGCTGGGAAGGGCCGAGGATCGGCCTGGAATACGACGGAGACCAGCATCGCAGCGACCGCCTGCAGTTCGTCCGCGACATCGGCCGCCACGAGATGCTCAATCGCCTCGACTGGACGATGATCCGGGTGGTCAAGGAGCATTCCCGGGCGTTCATCCTCCAGCGGGTCGGCGAAGCGTTTCGGGCCGCCCCCGCGAGATCGGCGTGAGGGCTGCGATCGACGTGATCCCCCAGCCGTGACGGCGATCTCGCTGGAAGGCTGGAAGGCTAGACCGGGTCTCGGGCGGCCGGGCAGGACATGCAGCGCGGGCCGCCGCGCCCGGTGCCGAGTTCGGAGGCGGCGATCGGCAGCACCTCGATGCCGGCGTCGGTGAGGCGGTCGTTGGTCTCGGTGTTGCGCTCGTAGGCCACCACCACACCGGGCGCGAGGGCCAGGGTGTTGTTGCCGTCGTCCCACTGCTCGCGCTCGGCGGTCACCGGGTCCAGCCCGGTGTCGATCACCCGCAGCCGCGGGATACCCATCGCCCGCGCCGCGGCGGTCACGAACGGCTCCTCGTCGAGGATCTTCACCCCGCCGGCGCCGCGGGTCATGGTGAACGCCGACAGCGAATGCCGCACCGCCGGGTACATCACCACCGCGTCCACGTCGACCATGGTGCACACCGTGTCCAGATGCATGGTGGCACGCTCCTGGGCGATCGGGACGGCCAGCAGGGTGTGGGCCAGTCCGTCGTCGAACAGGCTGCGCGCCAACGCTTCCGCGCCGGCCGCCGTGGTGCGCTCCCCCACCCCGACGGCCACCACGCCCGGCGCCAGCAGCAGCACGTCGCCGCCTTCGACGGGGGCGGTCTGCGACTCGTAGGCCCTCCGCACGCCGAGGAAACGCGGATGGTGGGCGTAGATCAGGTCGGTCAGCGAGGTCTCGCGCACCCGGGCGGGCAGGGCCAGGGAGGTGATCGCGAAACGCGGCCCGATCCAGAACGACGAGTCGCGGGTGAACATCAGGTTCGGCAGCGGGTCGATCACGAAGTCGCCGCCCTGGTGCATCCGGCGAACCAGCGAGGTGTCTGCGCCGGCGTCGCCGGGAAGCTCGGCGAAGGTCATCCCGGCGATCAGCACGTTCGCCAGTTCGGCGGGCGCCAGCCCGCGCAGGCGGGCCGAGAGTTCGCCGGCCAGATGCGGCCCGAGTTTGCGGCCGTCCACCGCCGCCGCGATGCCCTGCATCCGCGCCGCCCCGCTCCCGAGCGCCTCGGTGAGCAGGTCACCGAGAAGCAGCACCTCCACGCCGCGGGAGCGCAGCAGCGCGGCGAAGGCGTCGTGCTCCTCCTGCGCCCGCGGCACCCACGGCAGGCCGTCGAACAGCAGGGCGTCGTTGTTGCGGGGCGTCAGGCGCATGAGTTCGGCGCCGGGCCGGTGCAGGATGACCGTGCGCAGCACCCCGACTTCGGAGTCCACGCCGAGCACCGTCGCTGTCACGCCGAATACCGTATCGCCACGCTGCGCCTACGATCCCGATTCGAACGCGTGTGCGATACGATGGCCTGCGTGACCATGGCTGTTCAGGGATCGCTGTTCGACCATTGCGAGCGTCGCGACCTGGGATCGGGCGCGTGGATCGAGGCCCGCTCCGGCTGGGTGGAGGACGACGCCCTGTTCGGCGAGCTGGCCGGCGCGGTGTGCTGGCGCAGCGAGCGCAGGCTGATGTACGACCGGGTGCTCGACGTGCCGCGGTTGGTCGGCTTCAGTGACCTGACTCGCCAACCGCCGCCGCACCCGGAGGTGGAGCGGCTCCGGCTCCGCCTCAACGAGATCTACTCCGACGAACTCGGCGAGCCGTTCACCACCGCCGGCTTCTGCCTGTACCGCGACGGAAACGACAGCGTCGCCTGGCACGGCGACACGATCGGCCGCAGCCGCACGCAGGACACCATGGTCGCCGTCGTCAGCCTGGGCGCCACCCGGACCTTCGCCATGCGCCCACGCGGCGGGGGTTCCTCACTGCGGCTGCCGCAGGCCCACGGCGATCTTCTGGTGATGGGCGGTTCCTGCCAGCGCACCTGGGAGCATGCCGTTCCCAAGACCAGCGCCCCCACCGGGCCGCGGATCAGCGTGCAGTTCCGACCGGCCGGGGTGCGCTGAGGGGACTACGTGCGGATCGCGTTGACTCCGGCGATCAGCAGGTCCCGCGCCCGCTGGATATTCACCGGCGCCGGCGGTTTGCCCTGCAGCACAAGCGGATTGGCCGAGACGATCACCTGGTAGTCACCGAAATGCGCCGAGTAGTTGAACACCTCCCCGGTGCGGGGTTTTCCGTCTGTCGGCAGGGTCTGTACGACCCGGTGCACCCCGAGGGTGGTGGTTCCCTCGATTCTGGGAACCTCGACCTCCTCAACGGTGCCGCGCACGCCGGTGCCGCTGAAGGACACCTTCTTGCAGTCCGGCCCCGGTTGGGACACCGGCACCGGCTCGTTGGTCTGCACGGCGATCACGATGAAGCGGTTGCCCTCACCCTCGGCCGACACCGCGGCCATGTTGCCCTCGGTGCCGGTGGGCACCAGTTGCCCGGCGGCGAACTTCGCGCAGTCGGCCGGCTCGAACTTCAGTCCCTCGGGCAGTTTCTGACCGGTGAGGAACCGCGGGTCGATCCCGGTCGGCTCCACCTCGGTGACGGCGAACTGCCGGCCGAAGCTGGACCTCAGATCGGTGATCTTGCCGATGTCGGCGGTCGGCCCGGACCGCCCGCCGCAGCCGGCGAGGACGACACAGCCCAGCAGCACAGCGACCTTGCGGATGACCATCGGCGTCAATGTACCCGGCCCTGTTGTGCGGCCCGGATCCGACATGAACCGCCTCAGATCGGCATCCGATAGCCGAAGTATTCGTGGTCCTCGTTGTACCCGCCGCGGCCGCCGCCGAGTTGCTCGAAGGATTCGACGAATTCGATGGCCTCAATCCACTTGACCTGTTTGAAGCCGAGTTCGACCTCGTCGCGCAACCGCAGGGGGGCGCCGTGGGCTTCGTTGAGCGGTTCCCCGTTGAGGCCGTAGGCCAGGATCGTCTGGTCGTGGTACATGTTCTCGATCGGGTGGCAGTCGTAGTAGCGCCCGCCGTCGACACCCTCTCCGAGGGAGTAGAACGCCACCCACTTCGCGCCGGGCAGGGGCTTGGCCATCTCGCAGATGGTGCGCATCGACACCCCCGACCATTCGCCGATCGCCGACCAGCCCTGAATGCAGTAGTGCTGGGTGATCTGGCTCTGCTTCGGCAGCGCGAGCAACTGCGCATAGCTCAGTTCCAGCGGGTTCTCCACCAGGCCGTCGACCCGAAGTACGTAGTCCGACCAGCTCCCCGCCTTGAGCCGCAGGTACTGCTCCGTCTTCGGCAGACTTCCGTTGACCCAGAAGTAGTCGGAGATGTCAGCCCTGGAGTAGGTGGCCCTGGGCTCCCAGCGCTCCAGCAGCCCCTTGAGCCAGCCGACCATCGTCTTGCCCGCCAGTTGAACCGCCCGGGGATATTTGATCGTCAGCGGTGAGGCCACCAGCCAGAAGGCGACCACCACGGCCATCCACGCCAGGTAAAGAACGACGCCGAGGTAGGAGTCGGTGTCGGTGCCCAGGGTCATGTGGTTGACGTTGCCGACGAAGCCGGTGACGAACACCATCAGGGTGTGGACGACGATGAAGGTCAGCATCCACAGCAGCACCCCGAAGTGCACCGTGCGGGCGATCTGCCGGTTGAGCCGGCCCGCACTGGTGCCCAATCGCCCGGCGATGGCCGGGGCCTGCAGCAGACCGGTGACCAATGCCAGCGGCGCGGCGATGAACACCGGGATGAAGTACGCCAGCAGCTGCAGTGCGTTGTAGGTGGCGAACCCGGCGTTCTGCGGCAGATCGAGGGACAGGTACTGCAGCGCGTTGGACACCGCGTTGGGGAACACCTCCCAGGAGGTGGGGATCAGCCGCTTCCACTGGTCGGTGCTGAACAGCAGGATGACGAACACCACCCCGTTGATGAGCCACAGCAGGTCGAAGCTGAAGTGCCACCAGCGGGCCAGGCCGATCGAGTGCCGGATTCCGGGGATCCCGAGTTGCTTGGGCAGCGCGACCGACTCGTCCTTGGCCGTCCAGACCCGCCCGGAGTCTTCCGGGTCGCGGCGATCGGCCGGGACCGGTCCGCGCATCCGCATCCACTCGGTGTCCGGCTTGCAGCCGGC
>NZ_JBJTJF010000061.1:0-6309 GCF_046095365.1 Mycobacterium sp. | reverse complement strand
GCGGGTATCGGACCGCCCGATCTCGCCGTGACGCGGGAAGGCCGCGCATTCCAGACGCCAATGGGCTTCTCACCCGTTTCGAAGCTATTTATTGATGGAAAAGTTTGTTTGCCTGCTGCCCGGATAAGTTTCCTATAAAGTCCAGTTTTCTGGACACCAGGCTTTGCTGCGAAACATTCAAGGCGTACGTCACGTCGCAGGGGACTGGCAAGGTGTTCGTCGTCGACGTCGGGTCGGACACCCCGTCCGTCGTCAAGACGCTCACCGTCGGCGCCAGCCCGTTCGGCATCGCCACCTATGCGGCCGGGAACCGCGCGTACGTCGCCAACGGCACCGACGGAACGGTGACGGTGATCGACACCAGCGCCAACTCCGGCAACGGAAGCGTCTTGACCACCTACACCGGCCTGCCTGTCGGGGTGAATGCGAACGCCGTGGCGGTCAGTGGGGACGGAACCACCATCTACGTCACGAACAGCAACAACTCGACCCTCTACGCCATGAGCACGACCGGCCCCAACGCCGGTTCGGTGGTGGCCAGTTACACCACCATGACCCAGGGCCTCAACAACGGACTCACCGGACTGGCGGTCAACCCGGGCTCGAGTACCACCACGCTCTACGTCGTCAACAGCGACGCCCGAATCCCGTCCGTGACCATCATCCCGGTGTCATAGGGGACCTCGGGGCGGAGCCGTCGCCTCCGCCCCGGGTGCCCCGGCTGGTAGTCTTTCCCCGTCCGAGGGGCTATAGCGCAGTTGGTAGCGCGTCTCGTTCGCATCGAGAAGGTCAGGGGTTCGATTCCCCTTAGCTCCACACCCGAGGTCCGCAACCGGGCTCGCTGTCCGCCTCGCCGCGGTGCCCAGTTTCGTCATTGTTTTCCGTGCATTTCGGCTACATAAGCCTCGCAGGGGCCTTAGCCTTTGCTGATGAAAAACTTTGAATTGCCCTCATCCGGCCTTGCGGCCTCCCGTGTCGTCGGACGGGTGGGAGTCCTGGCCGCCACCCTGGGCGTCGGAGCCGTCTGGTTCTCCGTCGGCGTCGCCGCGGCGGACAGTTCATCGGACTCCGGGAGCGCGACCCGCGCGGCGCACTCGCGGGCCGCCGCCCACGGCCCCGAACGGCCGTCTGCCGCACCGCGGGCGAAACGGGCGGTACCGGCCGCGGCCGCCGATGCCGGCGGTGCTCGGCGCACTTCGCGCGCCGCCGCGGCGGCCGCCCAGGACGTTCCCGAAGTCGCGGACCTCGGGCCCGCACCGGCCGCCGACTCCGCACCGGCCGCCGACCCCGTACCGGCCGCCGACCCCGCACCGGCCGCCGACCCCGTACCGGCAGTGCAGGCACCTGCGCCGGCCGACGAGACCGTGACGACTTTCGAGGCCACTCCGGAGAGCGTGGAGATTGCGACGCTGACGACGGCCGGCCCCGACCCGGACGTCGACACCGATTCGACGCCGAAGGACGACGTGCCGCTGGAATCGGCGGGACCGGAGATCGTCCGCAGGACCGCTGTCGAACCCGGCCCCGTGGCCGTGGCGGCTCCCACTTTCCAGCCGAGCGTGTGCACCGAATCCAGTGAGGGCTGCGCCTACATCCTTGGCGCCAGCGGCGTCCCCATCCCCAGCTACGACCAGGCGAAGGTCGCCTACGAGTGGTACCTGGCCCCCAACAGCCAGAATCCCGGCGTGGATTACACGCCTCAAATCATCTACACCCCGGAAGGCGCCTACCCGATCACCGGAATCAAGGTTCTGCCGCTGGACATTTCGGTCCAGCAGGGCCTGACCGAGGTGAAGAATACGATCTTCGCCACCCTCGGCGTCAATCCCGATGTCCCGATCTCCTACTTCGGTTACTCGCAGAGCGCGATCATCGGTTCGCTGCTGCAGCGCGACCTGCAGAAGTCCACTGGCTCGCCCATCGAGCCGGGCCAGATCCAGTACGTGACGGTGGGCCAGGAGATGAACCCCAACGGCGGTTGGTTCGCCCGGTTCCCCGGCCTGGTGTTCAACAGCACCGGCATCGACTTCTACGGCGCGACGCCGCCGAACGACACTCCCGAGACCCTCAACGCCTACCCCACGACGAACTACGCACTGGAGTACGACGGCTTCGCCGACTTCCCGCGCTATCCGATGAACGCCCTGTCTGTGTTCAACGCGGTGATCGGTATCTTCGCGATCCACATTCAGTACCTGAACCCGGGTTACTTCGCGAAAACCTACGGAACGGGCCTGGGAGCCTACGACTCGGTCATGGGCACCGAAGGGCCGGGGGTCGCCTGCAACGAGGGCTCACCGTCCTGCCTCGCCCTGCCCACGACCACCGGGCCTGACGGGGACCAGAAGTACTACTTCATCAAGACCCCGTACCTGCCGATGCTGCTGCCACTGGCGCAGATTCCGTTCATCGGCAAGCCGCTGGTAGCCCTCATGCAGCCCGCCCTGAAGGTGATCGTCGACCTCGGCTACGGCGACTACGCGCACGGCTTCGGCACCCCGGAGAACCAGCCGGACGCCAACGTCATCGTGCCCTTCGGGATGTTCCCGCAAGTCAGTCCCGTCGAGGTGGCCACCAAACTGGCAGCCGGGGTCAGGCAGGGCATCAACGACTTCTTCAAGTCCTTCGGGGCGAAGGGATCGGTGCAGCAGGAGCTGGCCGCGATGGCTCAAGCGGTTGCCGACCGGAGGGCCAACCCGTTCAAGGTCGGTGATGCGCTGGGCAGCATCGGCGACGCGCTCACCAACGTCACGGCCAGGGTTTCGACCGCACTGTCGGCCACGTATGCGACGCTGCTCGCCACGGCGGACTTCCTCAACGCATTCCTGCTTCCGCTGCAGGCCTACAACACCAACATCGTGCTCGATTCGGTCAAGCAGATGTTCTCCGGTGAGCTGATCAAGGGCCTGATCAACGCCATCGGACTGCCGATCGCGGCTGACGTGGGCATGGTGACCACCGTGGCGGTGTTCCAGTTGATCGTCTGGGTCGAGGGCCTGCTCGCCGCGTTCACCGGGTGCGGCCCGGCCGCACCGTCCTACACACCGCCGTCGTCCTGCCCGGCCGCACTCGGGTAGTTCCGCGGGAGAACCCGACGACTGGTCAGCCGACGCTGATCAGTCGGGGGTGATCGTCACGCCAGGGTCGCTCGGCGACCGCAATCTTCAGCTGGCCTGCGGGGCTTTCCGAGGATCAGCGACGGCGACTGCGGGCAGTTCCGCCAGCCCTAGAAGTCGATCCAGCGGGAACCTGAAGGCGACGATCATCGGCGCATCGGCGGTCCTGGCCGCCTCCGGTCCGTCCGCGTCGACCGCAATCGTGAGGTCCACCGAGCCCGGCTGGTCCGCGTCGGGCTCCGTCACCCCCAAGTGGGTGAGGGTGAACCGGCCGTCACCGGTCAGCGCGTCGCGGTACCGCCGGGCATTCGCGGCGTCCGGGACTACCGCGCTGATCTCGTAAAGGTCAGACGCCGCCGGCGCCGGCTGGAAGAGTCCGCCGGCAGGCGCGGCCTGCGCAGCGAACGTCGACTGACTCTGGCCGCCGATCGGCGTTACCGCCCATCCTCCCGACAGCCAGTTGTACACGCGCAAGAACCCGGCGGTGGCGCTGATCGTGATCGTGATCGGCAGTCCGGCGACCAGACCGATGGAACGGCCGAAGATGTTGTCGCCGAAGAGGGACCCGATTCCCTGTCCGATGGCCGAGCCGAGCGCGATCTGCAGCTTGGTCGAGTAGACGATCTCGTGGCCCACGTATTTGGCTGCGTCACTGAGGGGCATCCCGAGCAGGATCTTCACCGTCAGGCTGTCCAGCAGGCTGATCGCCGCCGGCTTCTTGAGGAACGCGTCCACGGTACCCTCGGCGACCTGGCTGATCGCCCGGTCGAGGAACTTGTTCTTGATGCCTAGTGCTTCAAGCCGGTTCTGTACCTCTTGCTTGACGACGACCCCCACCGCCTGGATCACGGCGGGGTTGGCCAGAATGCTGTTCAGGGCGGTGGGGATCACGGTGCTCACGGCGTCGACGAAGGGTGGGTCGGCCCGCAGCCACGCCAGTGCCTGGCCCAGAGCCTGGTATCTGGTCTTCCATCCGTTTTCCAGCACGTCGTCGGCGAATATTTCGAGGGCTTGGGTGATCGCGGCACTGACGCCGGGATAGGCAAGCAGTTGGGTGACCGCGGACCCGAGCGCGGAGGCAACCTGGTTGACGACTGCGGTGTCGGTCAGCAGGCCGGCCACCACGGGGCCGTACTTCTCGGCGACAAGGGCTTGGACGGCCGGGTCGCCGGCCAGGTCGGTGATCAACGTCGTGGTGATCGCCCCCAGCGACTGCTGGACGGCGGGGTTGCCCAGAATCCTGGTGTCGACCAGATTGAGAGTGTCGGCGACGAGTGCCTTCACCGCCGCCACAACATCGGCGTTCGTCTTCAGCTCGGACACGGCCTGCTTCACGGCGCCCTTCAGACTGTCTCCTCGCACCAGGGCGACCGCCAGTTGGCCGGCCACCCCGCCCAAGGCCTCGCTCACACCGGGCTGACCCAGGAAGTCGGGCATCAGCGACCCGATGGCCGTGCCGATGCCAGACGCGACCCCGGCGGTCGCGAGGAACTGTTGCACCGCCTTCCCGGCCGCCTGGCCCGCCGGTCCTGCGATCGGTGACTTGCCCAGATAGCCGGTCACCAGATCGGCGACCGCGGCGCCCGCGGCCTGCTGCACCACGGGATCGATCAACAGACTGGTGACCAGGGTCGCGACCGTGCCACCCACGGCCTGGGTGAACGCGGAATCGCCGAACAGCTGGCTGAACCCGGCGCTGACGGACAGGTCCACCGCCGCGTCGATGTCCGCGTCCATCCGAACCATCTCGGTGACCTGCGGCAGCACCGACTTGAAATCTCCCGCCACGGCAGCGGCGGCGAGTTTGCCCGCTGCATCGGCGAGTGTGGAGATGACGCCGGTAGCACCGAAGAAGTCGGTGGCGATGGTGTCGGCCAACGTCTTCAGGGCGTTTCCGATCGCCGGGTTAGTGATGAGGGACACCAGCGCGGTGGCGACCGGTGGGCCGACCGCTGCCCCCAGGTCGCCTCCGACGGAGCTCGCCACCTCGGAGGAGACGAAGTCGTACAGGGCCTTGTCGACCGCCGGATCGCCGACAAAGCCGGCCACCAGCGAGGAGAGTGCCGTGCCGATGGCGCCCCAGAGTTTGCGATCGGCGAGTAGTCCGGCGACCGCGTCAGTGACGGTCTGCTGAGCCGCGTCCTGGACTTCGGTGTTGGCCCGCAACGCCGCGGCGACCGCGGTGGGGCTCTGCTCGGGGTTGCCGCTGAGTGCTCCCGAGGCCAGCGCGCCGGCGGCTTGGGAGAAGGCGGTGATCACACCGGTGGAGCTCCAGAAGTCGGTGGAGACCGACTCCACCAGGCTGCGCAGCCCGCCGGTGACGGCGGGGTTGGTGAGCAGGGAGAGCACCGCGGACCCGGCCTTGGCGCCCAGGATCGCGGCGAGTTGGTCACCCAACACACCCTTGGTCTGGTCGGTGACCTTTGTGGCGACCTGCTCCTCGATCGCGTCCTGGACCGGGCCGTCGGAGAGCACCTCGCCCACCAGGTTCGAGAGGATCTGATCCACCGACGACCACAACTGCTCATCGCCCAGGAATTCGGCCACCGCCACCGTGAGCGACAGGTCCACCCCGCTGGCGACCGCGTCGCTGTCCCTGAGTTCCTGCCGGGCGGCTGCATTCGCGGCTGAGAGTTTGCCCGTGAAGAGCAATGCCAGCGCCCACTGGCTGGCCGCCGTTGAGAAGGCGTCCACCACACCCGGGGCGCCGAAGAAGTCCGCGACCAGAGTGTCCACCACGCCGAGCAAGCCGGCCGAGACGAACGGGTCGCTCACCAACTGCACCACCGCGGCACCCACCTGGGGACCAACCGCGGCCCCGATTGGGCCCAGGGCTGAGATCGTGTCGGAGACCGCCGTCTCAAGCGCACTGAGCACCGTGTCATCGGTGGTCAGCGATTCGACCGCCGCAGAGAGCGTCCCGTCGACGGCGATCCACAGATCGCGGTCATCGAGGAACGTCGTCATGGCGCCACCGAAGGCCGTTCCGACCGCGCCGATGACGGCAACGTTGGCCCGCAACGCAGCCCCGACCTCGGCGGGCGTCTGGGTGCCCGATGCCAGTGCCCCGGCGGCCTCCGAGAAGGCTGTCACCACGCCGTCGAAGCCCCAGAAATCGGTGAGCAGCGTGTCCACCACGCCCCGCAGTCCGGACTGGACCACCGGATTGGTGACAAGTTCCACCACAAGGGTG
>NZ_JBJTJF010000060.1:0-2717 GCF_046095365.1 Mycobacterium sp. | reverse complement strand
TTGTCTCTGATCCATATTCGCAACATGGAGACCGTCACACTCGCCGGAGCGACGGTCATGCCGCCTGCGCCGGCTTTCTACCACCAACCCGAAACCATCGAGGATCTGCTCAACCAGACCGTCGGCAAGCTCCTCGACCAGTTCGGGATCTCCCATGAGTTGTACCGCCGCTGGGAGGGGCGATAACGCTGCCGACGACGGACGACCCTCCGGGGTCCCTCAAGCGATTCGCGCTGGCACTCTATGCCCGCGACGGCGTGCCCGAGGCATGCCGACATCTGCAGGACCGGCACGATCTGGATGTCAATCTCGTCCTGTTCGCGGCGTTCGTCGGTGCCGGGCGAGGCGAGAGATTGACCTTGTCGAATCTCCAGGCGGCCCGGGACCGGGTGGGCGCTTGGCATCAGGAGGTTGTCCGGCCGTTGCGCGCGGTACGGAAACGACTCAAGTCCGGTCCCCCGCCCGCGCCCGACGGGATCACCGCGCACCTGCGCCGCTGGATCCAGCAAGTCGTGATCGAAGCCGAACTGATCGAGCTGGACGAACTCGACGCGCTGCTCGCCGGCTGGGAGTCCGTGCCCGCGTCCGGCAGCGCCGCGCAGTCCGCGGCGGCGGCGATTGAAACGGTCCTCCAGGCGAGCGGCCAGGCCGCCGTCGATGGTCTGGACCGCCAAGCGATCGAGACGATTGCCAGCGCCGCAGGTTAGGGAACAACGAGGCGATAGGACCAATTCGAACATGCAGGGTGTGCGCATCACGGATTCCGCTTCCCGGGCGGTAGCGTTACCGCCCGTGACCTCATCCCGTGTGATTCCCCTGGCCCTGGTGGCCGCTGCCGCGTCGCTGGCTACGGCACTGGCCGCGTGTGGCTCCACCACGAACACCTCCGCCGCGGATACCCCCTCCACGACAGCCGCCCCGGCCAGCGCATGCCCGACCGCACCCCCACCCGACGGAACCCCGGCGGAGTGGACGCTGTCCGGTGCCACCGGCGGCGTCGCGGTCACCGGATCCACCGACACCGCGGCCCCCCTGGTGACGTTGACGACGCCGTTCGCCGTCACCGAGACGCAGGTGCAGACGCTCAAGGCCGGTGACGGCCCCGTGGTCGCCGACACCGCGACGGTGACGGTCTGCTACATGGGCGTCGACGGGCGCGACGGTTCGGTGTTCGACAGCAGCTACCAGCGCGGCGCGCCGGTGGAGTTCGCACTCAACCGCGTCGTGCCGGGTTTCCAGAAGGCCATCGCCGGGCAGAAGGTCGGCTCCACCGTCGCCGTCGCGATGACCTCGGCCGACGGTTACCCCAACGGCGAACCGCGGGCCGGGATCCAGCCCGGCGACACCCTGGTCTTCGCCATCAAGATCCTGGCCGCCTCGGGCTAGCCCGCGGTTCACTCGGGCCGGCTGCCCACCTCCAGGCCGGCCAACTCCGAGGTGCCCTCGAACAGCAGCCGGCCCCGTTCGCGGACCGTGCACCGCAACCGGCCGCCGAGGTGCTCGAAATCGGTGTCGATGTTGCGGCGCTCGGCCGGCAACGGCACCGGGAGGACGTGCGGAGGCAGGTGGCGCCCGTCGCCCTGCAACTCGATCTCGTAACGCGGAGAGCGCCCGCGCAGCATCCACTGGTTGTCCCCCACCTGCGAGCGCACCAGCACCGGCGGGGTCATCCGGATGACTTTGGTGCCTACCCGGACCACGATCCCGTTGACGTCGCGCGCGATCGGCCCGAGCGAGAGCAACCCGCCGGAGAAGGCCACACAGACATCGGCGTCACCGAAGTCGTGCGCCTGACCCCACCACCAGCGCAGCGGAAAACCCTTGCCCCAGTTACGTTCCGCGTACAGCTTCGCTTCCTGGAAGGTCCAGCTCTCCCCCGCGTATTCCACCGTGCCGCTGGCCCGCCCGCCGAGGTAGTAGGGATGCCAGTACTGGTTGAGGAACGGGATCGCCGAGAACACCCCGCCGCCGCCGAACGCCTTGGGCCACAGCACCCGGTCGCCGAACTCCATGTCCAGTCGCAGGTCGCCGAGTGCGAACCGCACCCGGTCGGCGCCGACGGTGAAACTGCCGGCCTCGTCGCCGGCCGTCACGCTGAACGGGCGGTACTGCGCGCGGGCACCCGACAGCGCCGCTGAACGCACCACCAGCCCCGGATGCACCGCGACCGCTGTCGTCGACCAGTCGCCGCCGGGATGGCGGTTCACGCTGCACAGGGCGATCAGCGCGCGCCCGCTGGCCTCGTCGGAGATCCGCCAGAACCATCCCTCCATCTCGGTGCCGTGCGACGGCAGCGGGTTGCCGAACGGGACGTCGGCGCCGGTGCGGCGGTACAACTCGATCGGACTGGAAGCCATCTGCCAAACCTATCCGTGCGCGCGGCCCTGTGTTCGGCTATCGCTGCCGGAGTTGGCCGTCCAGGTACTCCGTCCGGGTGGCGCGACGGGCCAGTTTGCCGCTGGTGGTTCTCGGTATCGCCCCGGCGGGCAGGACGCGGATATCCCCCGGGGTGACGCCGTGCCGTCCGGCCACGGCCGCGCGAATGGCCGCGATCGCCGGCCCCGGATCGGAACGGCTTGTCCCGGTTGCCCTTTCGGCGACGACCACCAGCTGATCCTCGCCCTGCGCATCCGGGGCGCTGAATGCCGCCACGTAGCCGCGGCGGACCAGGCCCGAGGCGGCGGCCACGGTCGCCTCGATCTCCTGCGGGTAGAAGT
>NZ_JBJTJF010000059.1:0-24423 GCF_046095365.1 Mycobacterium sp. | reverse complement strand
TCGTCGTTGCGGATCGTTCCCGTTGCGACCGCAGTCCCCACGCGCGCACCGACGGCGTTGGAGAGCGTGACGGTGAAGGTCTCGTCCGATTCGACGGCGGTATCGCCGGTAACCTTGACGATGACCTGCTGGCTGGTGACTCCCGGCGCAAAACTGAGCGTCCCGGTCGTGGCGGCGTAGTCCTGACCGGCGGTCGCCGTGGTGTTGCCGGTGGCGTAGTTGACCGTGACGGTCTTGGTCGAGGATTTCGAAAGCGTCACCGCGAAAGCCGCGTTCGAGATGCCCGAATTGCCCTCGGCAACAATCGCATTGGTGATCGACACGGTCGGTATCGCGGTCTGCGCACCTGCGATCAGGCCCTGCCACTTACTGACGGTGCCGGCGTCCTTGGCCACGATGTTGGTCATCTGCAATTGGGAGACCGGGACATTCCGCAGCGTGTAGCTGTGGTTGTTGCCGACGACGGCGATAACGGCGGAACCGGATTTCTCGCTGACGTCGAACTGGGTTGGCGCCATCCAGCCGAAGTCCAACTTGTCGGTGACCGGATTGAAGCTCAGCACCGGATTGGTGCCCCAAGCCCAGGTGATCGGCGTGGTGGTGCCGGCGGTGGTGGCAACCGCGGTCTGGCCGGCCGTCACGGTCTTCGTCGTCGCCGTCCGGTTCGCCCGGCGCGTCGCCGCCAGCACCACCCAGGACACCGGGGACTCAGCCGGGCCTCCCGGGTTGGTCCCCGACAGCGGGGCCAGCAACGACTGCAGCACGTTCCGCAACGGAGGGACAGCCTTCGCGGTCGCCGGCGTCCTGGGCCACAGCGCAGCCGCCGGTGAGACGGCAGCCGCCGGAGCGACGGCCGCCGCCGGCGGCGGTATGGCCACCGCCGGGGCGGTCGCTGCGGCCGGCATGGGTAGGGCTTGGACCGCGGCCCTGACCGCCTCACGGATGTCGGCGGGCGGTGCGGCCTGGTCTCGGCGACTCCGAGAGTTGTCAGCGGGCGCTTTGCGCCTGGCCGCTGGCGCCTTGCGGGCCGGCGGGTCCGAAGCGCCGCGGCGTTTCGCGATCTCGGTGCGAGGGACGCTGCGCCGCGGGGCAGTTCGGCCGGAGACGACGGTGTCCTCGTTCCCCGCGCTGGGTGAATCGGGATCCGGCACGATGTCGGCTACCGCCGGTGTGAGGCCCGGACCGCCGATGACGGTCCCGATGCCCAGTGCCGCGGCGAGCAGTCCCACGCGACCGACCGACAGGGAAAACTCGATGAACTTCCGCATTTGCAGCCTCCGCCGCGATTAATGAGTCTTAGCTGGAAAAAACGCGGGGAGCATCCCGGCGCGACTCGCGACCCTCGACCCCGACGAGATGGTTTATCAGCTCCTACTAATTACGCGCTTAGGTGATTCCTATCACAATCCGTGCCTGGATTGAAACCCTTCATCGTTGCCGAACTGCGGGATTGCACTGTCCCGCTTGGAATCTCACTGTGCGACGGGGAGGTGGCGTCAGTGTCAGGGCAATCCGACGACCCCATGCTTCGCGGTTGTGGCCAGCATTCCTGTGATATTCCAGCTATTCACAGCAACCCACTTCAGGGTCGTGAGGAGATTTGCTGAGCGTCCGGGAAATTGCGGGCTCCCGACTACCTAGATTGGGCTTCGGCGCCGGCGCCCATTAGGGTGTCACGAGCACTCGGCACAGGTAGGAAGCGCACAAACCGGGATGAATCCAAACCAGACAACCGTCGGCGTCGTCGCCGAGTCGGGGCCTGAGGAGCGCCGTGTGGCACTGGTGCCCAAGGCGGTCACGGCGCTGGTCAACTCGGGAGTGGCGGTCGTGGTCGAGTCCGGTGCCGGTGAGCGTGCCCTGCTGCCCGACGAGCACTATGTCGCCGCGGGCGCGACGATCGGTGACGCCTGGAGTTGCGATGTCGTTCTCAAGGTCGACCCGCCGACGCAGGCCGAGGTGTCCCGGCTGCGCTCCGGTCAGACGCTGATCGGCTTTCTGCACCCGCGCAACGCCGACAACCAGATCGCAGCCCTCAAGTCGGCCGGCGTTCAGGCGTTCGCCGTCGAGGCCATCCCACGGATCTCCCGCGCCCAGGTGATGGACGCGTTGTCCTCGCAGGCCAACGTCGCCGGCTACAAGGCCGTACTGCTGGCGGCCAGCGAGTCGACCCGCTTCTTCCCGATGCTGACCACCGCCGCCGGCACGGTCAAACCCGCCAGCGTGCTGGTGCTCGGCGTCGGTGTGGCCGGCCTGCAGGCGCTGGCGACGGCAAAACGGCTGGGCGCCAAGACGACCGGATACGACGTACGCCCCGAGGTCGCCGACCAGGTGCGCTCGGTGGGAGCCCAGTGGCTCGACGTCGGGATCGACGCGGCCGGCGAGGGCGGTTATGCGCGCGAGCTCACCGACGAGGAGCGTGCCGAGCAGCAGCGGAAATTGGAACGGGCCATCGGCGGCTTCGACGTCGTCATCACCACCGCGCTGGTGCCGGGCCGGCCGGCTCCGCGACTGGTGACCGCGGCGGCGGTGCAGGGGATGAAGCCCGGCAGCGTGGTCGTCGACCTCGCCGGCGAGACCGGCGGCAACTGTGAGCTGACCGAGCCGGGTCAGACCGTCGTGCGGCACGGCGTGACGATCGCCTCGCCGCTGAACCTTCCGGCCACCATGCCCGAGCACGCCAGTGAGCTGTATTCCAAGAACCTGACGTCGCTCCTGGAGGTGCTGATCAAGGACGGCGCGCTCGCACCGGACTTCGACGACGAGGTCGTCGCGGCCTCCTGTGTCACCCGCGAGGTGCTGAACTGATGTACACCCAGCTGCTGGCCAATCTGGCGATCCTGGTGCTGGCCGGCTTCGTCGGCTTCGCGGTGATCTCCAAGGTGCCCAACACCCTGCACACCCCGCTGATGTCGGGCACCAACGCCATTCACGGCATCGTGGTCCTCGGCGCGCTGCTGGTACTGGGCAACTTGCCGGCCGACGCGCACTGGGGGGTCCGCATCATCGGCTTCGTCGCGCTGGTGTTCGGCACGCTCAACGTGATCGGCGGTTTCCTGGTCACCGACCGCATGCTGGGCATGTTCAAGAGCAGGAAGAAGGAACTCCCCGCCGGGAAGACCGAGGCGAAAGAGCTCACCAAGTGACCTACCTCGTCGACGTCCTCTACATCTTCGCGTTCTCGCTGTTCATCTACGGCCTGATGGGACTGACCGGTCCCAAGACGGCGGTGCGGGGCAACTGGATCGCGGGCATCGGTATGGCGATCGCCGTGATCGCGACGCTGATCAAGGTCCGGGACACCGCGGCGATCAACTGGATCCTGATCGCGGCCGGCCTGGCGATCGGCGTGATCCTGGGGGTGCCGCCGGCCAAGAAGACCAAGATGACGGCGATGCCGCAGCTGGTCGCGCTGTTCAACGGCGTCGGCGGCGGCACCGTCGCTCTCATCGCCTGGGCGGAGTTCATCGAGACCAAGGGCTTTTCGGTTTTCAAACCCGAGCAGTCCCCGACCGTGGCCCTGGTGGTCGGGTCGCTGTTCGCGGCGATCATCGGCTCGGTGTCGTTCTGGGGCTCGTTGGTGGCCTTCGCCAAGCTGCAGGAGAACATCATCCCGAAGAATGTCGAGAAGGCATTCGTCAAGGGGGCGAAGCTCTTCCAGGCAGCCAACATCGTGCTGCTGCTCGCGGCCGTCGCCGCTGCGGTCTACATCGGACTGCACGCCGGATCTGAGAAAGCCCTGTCGGTCTGGTGGATCGTGCTGCTGCTGGTCTTGGCCGGCATCATGGGCCTCTTCGTGGTGTTCCCGATCGGCGGCGCAGACATGCCGGTGGTGATCTCGCTGCTCAACGCGATGACCGGATTGTCTGCTGCCGCAGCAGGTCTGGCGCTGAACAACACCGCGATGATCGTGGCCGGCATGATCGTCGGCGCGTCGGGTTCGATCCTGACCAACCTGATGGCCGTTGCGATGAACCGCTCCATTCCGGCGATCGTGTTCGGGTCCTTCGGCGGCGACGCCGCCGCGGCGGGCCCGGGTGGCGCGGAGCAGGGCGCGGTCAAGGCGACCTCGGCCGGCGACGCGGCGATCCAGATGGCCTACGCCAACCAGGTGATCGTCGTTCCGGGCTACGGTCTTGCCGTCGCCCAGGCCCAGCACGCCGTCAAGGAGATGGCGGACCTGCTGGAGGAGAAGGGCGTCGAGGTCAAGTTCGCGATCCACCCGGTTGCCGGTCGTATGCCGGGCCACATGAACGTGCTTCTGGCCGAGGCCGACGTCGACTACGACGCAATGAAGGAAATGGACGACGTCAACGGAGAATTCCCGCGCACCGATGTGACTTTGGTGATCGGCGCCAACGACGTCACCAACCCGGCGGCCCGCAACGACCCCTCCAGCCCGATCTATGGAATGCCGATCCTCAACGTCGACCAGTCGCGTTCGGTGATCGTGCTCAAGCGGTCGATGTCCTCGGGCTACGCCGGTATTGAGAACCCGCTGTTCTTCGGTGCCACCACCTCGATGCTTTTCGGCGACGCCAAGAAGTCCGTGGGCGAGGTCATCGAGGAACTCAAGGATCTGTAGCGCGCTAGAAGGGCGGCGGGTCGGCCTGCCAGCGCGCCTCGTTGAGCCCACGCTCCCAGCGGATGCGGGCGGCGCGCTCCTCGGAGCGGGTGCGCCTTCGGCCGGGCATCATCAGCGTGCGGTTCCGGCCGGAAATCGCCTGGCGGGCTTCACGACTCGCCTCACCAGTGGGCTCGGCAAACTGAGGGAAGAACAGTGTCCCGCCCGGTTTGGTGGTGTAAGTGCGCCCCGTCGGGGAGGTGAACACGATCGTGCCATCGCTGAACTGCTGCTCCGACCAACCGCGCGGGCCGATCCAGAACGTCTTGAGAAGATGGTGTGTGCGACAGCGCAACGAAAGATTGGTCGGGTGCGTCGGGCCCCCGAGCTGCCAGGGCACGGAGTGGTCGATATCGCAGTACTCGGCAGGCTTGTCGCAACCGGGGAAGCGGCAGTGCAGGTCGCGGCAACGGATGAAGTCGGCCAGGGCCGCCGACGGCCGGTAGCGCGGTTCGGCGCACAACAACGCCGGTGGGGTCAGCGGGCGCAGCCGCGCATGCTTGGCGAGTTCACGCAACATCGCCGGGGGCACGGTTCCGTAGCCGGGCAGGTAACCACCCGATGGTGCGGTTCCGCCGGCGCCGCCAGCCTCGGCGATCAGATGAATCACCACGCCCGCCGGCGCGACCCGGGGCGCGGGGCAATCAGGGGCGTCGCACTCACAGCCCAGGGTCTGCCGACTGCCCGTCAAAGCGCTCAGCGCGTCGGCGCGGCGTTGCCGTCTGTTCCGCGGATCGGTCCGGCAGACGGCGTCCGCCATGCCGTCGAGGGTGCGTTCGAGCAGAGCGGCGTCCGGTGCGCGCAACGCGCCCCAGAACTCCACCATGCCGTCGCGCGCCTCGCCGAACTCGATGTGACGGTCCTCGGCGGCGTCTCGGGCCTTGCGCAGCGCCGCGGGGTCCAGGTTGGCGACCCACCGGTCGATCACCTCGGCCAACCGCCTGCGCGACAGCCGATTCCAGCTGCCGGCCCGGCCGGCGAGGACCTCATCGATCCGGGCGAGTATCTCCGCGTCGGTGATCAGCCCGGTCCGGAACACCGCCGCGGCGACCACCCGGAAGTCCAACTGCCCGGTGGCGAACACCGCGCCCAGCCGCGGCAACCGCTCCAGCAACTCGATCCCGTAGTTCATCTGGGCAGAGGCTCGGCCGCGGCTGATGCCCAACTCCGCGCCGACCTCCGCCGCGGCCGCCTCCCAGTTGTCGACGCACCACCGGACCCGGTCCTGCGCACCCGCCGCGCCCATCCGCCGCTGACACAGGCGCCCTGCCGCGAGCAACCGCCGGGCGACCGCCACCCGCTCCTGACGCTGCGCGGCGGCCATCTCGGCGAGCAACTCCGAATCGCCCAGTGTGTCGAACATGTGTTCGATGATGAAGGCGGGGTCTGACATTGCTACGCTTGCCGCCTTGTGACCGACTGGACCAGCACGGCGGCGCGGCCGGACCCGATGCGACTGCGCCTGGATTCCTACCCCGTCCGCGGCGAGGTGGCCACCCGCTACGGCGACATGGACGCCAACGCGCACCTGAACAATCTCGCCCTGGAGTCGTTGCACGAGAACGCCCGCGCGACCATGAACCAGGGATTGTTTCCGCAGGCCTACCGCGCCGGTGAGAAGCCCTTCCGGCTGGTCACATCGCAGAACGCGGTGCACTTCCTGGTCGAGGCGCACTGGCCTTCGATGATCCAGACCGGTGCCGGGGTGGGCCGGATAGGACGGACGTCCTTCGTCGCATCAACCGGTCTGTTCCTGGACGGAACCTGCCTGGGGGTGTGCGACACGGTGCTGGTGATGATCGGTGATGACGGACCGACGCCACTGCCCGACACGTTCCGGGCGCGGTTGCAGGCGGTGGTGCTGGGTCAGACCGGCGGGTAGGCCGGCGTCCCGGTCCAGTCCGTGCCGCGCAGCGCCCAGGGGAGCCAGCTGAAGAAGTACTCGATCTCGTCGGTCGCGTCGTAGTCGGGGTTCGGATCCGGATTCATCTCTAACCTCCTAGGGCGTCCGACTCGGGGTGAGTGTATCCCCTCACCGCCCCGCAGCGGGGGCGGATGGCCACTCATTGCCTAGACTGTCCAACCAGTTGATAGGGAGGGCCGTATGCCACCGGATAACGGGACGACCCGGCGCGAGGAGCTGCTGGCGGTCGCCACCAAGCTGTTCGCGGCGCGCGGCTACCACGGCACCCGGATGGACGACGTCGCCGACGTGGTCGGCCTGAACAAGGCGACGGTCTACCACTACTACGCCAGCAAGTCGCTGATCCTGTTCGACATCTACCGTCGCGCCGCCGAGAACACCCTGGCCGCGGTGCACGACGATGAGTCCTGGACCGCCCGCGAGGCGCTCTACCAGTACACCGTGCGGTTGCTCACCAACATCGCCGACAACCCCGAGGGTGCGGCGGTGTACTGGCAGGAACAGCCCTACATCACCGAATGGTTCACCGACGAGCAGGTCGCCGAGGTCCGGGAGAAGGAGACCCAGGTCTACGAGCACCTTTCCGGCCTGATCGACCGCGGTATCGCCAGCGGAGAGTTCTTCGACTGCGACTCACACGTGGTGGCACTGGGCTACATCGGCATGACGATGGGCGCCTACCGGTGGCTGCGCCCGGATGGCCGGCGCTCCGCCAAGGAGATCGCCGAGGAGTTCTCGACAGCGCTGCTGCGCGGCCTGATCAAAGACTCCGGGATCCGCACCGAAAGCCCGCTGGGCCCGGACCGGCGCAGGGCCCGGGTCTGATGCCGCTGGTGAGCAGGACCGTCGAGGTCAACGCCGGCGCCGCCGAGATCCTGGGAATCGTGGCCGACTTCGAGGCCTACCCGCAGTGGAACGAGGAGGTCAAGGCCGTCTACATTCTCGCCCGCTACGACGACGGCCGGCCCAGCCAGCTGCGCGTCGACACCGAAATCCAGGGCCACCAGGGCACTTTCATCCAGGCGGTCTACTACCCGGGGCCGGCGCAGATCCAGACCGTGATGCAGCAGGGCGAGCTGTTCACAAAGCAGCACCAGTTGTTCTCGGTGGTCGAGATGGGTCCGTCGAGCCTGCTCACCGTCGACCTGGACGTGGAGACCTCGATCGCGGTGCCGGCGATGATGGTCAAGAAGCTCGTCAACGACGCTCTGGACCACCTCGCCGGAAACCTCAAGGGGCGGGCCGAGCAACTCGCGTCCGGTGCCTAGCGCCGAACCATGGACATCCCCGGCCTTCACGAGCCGTATCTGTCCCGGCGGCAGAACTGGATCACCCAGCTGTCGCGGCACGCACTCATGCAGCCGGACGCCCCGGCGATCCGGTTCGACGGCCGCACCACCACCTGGGCGGAACTGAATCGCCGGGTCGACGCGCTGGCGGCAGGGCTCCACCGGCGCGGCGTCGGCAGCGGCGACCGGGTGGTGATCCTGATGCTCAACCGTCCCGAATTCGTCGAAACCTGTTTGGCCGCAACCAGACTCGGTGCCATCGCGGTTCCGGTGAACTTCCGGCTGACCCCGCCGGAACTGGCCTATCTGGTGGGAGACTGCGGGGCCGCTGTGATGGTCACCGAACAGGCACTGGCGTCGGTGGCCGCGACGGTCCGGGAGATCGCGCCCGGGCTGTCGACGGTCATCGTGGCCGGCGCGCCGACGGAAGGCGCGGCGCCGGGCTACGAGGACCTGGTCGCCGAGGACGGAGATCCGGCGCCGCCGGCCGACGTGCCCAACGACAGCCCGGCGCTGATCATGTACACCTCGGGGACCACCGGGCGCCCGAAGGGTGCCGTGCTCACCCACGCCAACCTGGCCGGCCAGGCCCTGACGGCGATCTACACCGCCACCCCCGAGACCGGCGACGTCGGGTTCATCGGCGTGCCGCTGTTCCACATCGCCGGTATCGGCAACATGCTGCCGGCGCTGACCATGGGCACGCCGACCGTCATCCACCCGCTGGGCGGATTCGATCCGGGCGGTCTGCTCGACGTACTGGAAACTGAGCAGGTCACCGGGCTCTTCCTGGTCCCGGCCCAATGGCAGGCCGTGTGCGCCGAACAGCGGGCCAGACCGCGGAATCTCCGGCTGCGCCGGATGTCCTGGGGCGCGGCGCCGGCGTCGGACACCCTGCTGCGCCTGATGGGGGAGACCTTCCCGGGCTGTTCGATCCTGGCCGCCTTCGGGCAGACCGAGATGTCGCCGGTGACCTGCATGCTGCCCGGCGAGGACGCGATCCGGAAACTCGGTTCCGTGGGCAAGGTCATCCCCACCGTCGCGGCCCGCATCGTCGACGACGACATGAACGACGTACCGGTGGGGGAAGTCGGCGAAATCGTTTACCGCGCACCGACTCTCATGGCTGGTTACTGGAACAACCCGGAGGCGACCGCGGAGGCGTTCACCGGTGGCTGGTTCCACTCCGGAGACCTCGTCCGCAGCGACGACGAGGGCTACATCTGGGTGGTCGACCGCAAGAAGGACATGATCATCTCCGGCGGGGAGAACATCTACTGCGCCGAGGTGGAGAACGTTCTGGCCGCGCACCCGGCCATCACCGAGGTGGCCGTCATCGGCCGCCCCGACCCGAAGTGGGGAGAGGTCCCGGTCGCCGTCGCCGCGGTCTCCCAGCCACTGCGGCTGGAGGACCTCGGGGCCTTTCTCGATGCCCGGCTGGCCCGTTACAAGCACCCCAAGGCCCTGGAAGTCGTCGCCGAATTGCCCCGCAATCCGGCTGGGAAGGTCCTGAAAGCCCAGTTGAGAGTCATGTTTTGCAACGCCGGAATACCGACCTCGGCGCAATAGTGCGGATGCGATACGTCATCTCCGCGGTATCGGGTATGTTCCTGTGGTCTCGCTTACTACACGACGTAGGGGAGAGCTAGGTCACAACGTAGGGCGAAGGAGGGGTACGTGCCGAACGGTCTGCCCTCACGTCACGCCGGGGAGGTCCGGCAGTGACTGCAACCGCGCTGATCCGCAAGCGTTTCAACGGCCCGATGCAGGCCCTGGGCGGCTTCTTCCGGATGTGCACGCTGACCGCCAAGGCGCTGGTTCGGCCCTTCCAATGGAAAGAGTTCCTGAACTACAGCTGGTTCCTGATGACGGTGGCCCTGCTGCCGACCTTCGCGATGTCTATCCCGCTGACCGTTCTGATCATCTTCATCTTCAACCTGCTGCTCACCGAGTTCGGCGCCGCAGACGTGGCCGGCGCGGGTGCGGCCCTGGCCTCGGTCACCCAGCTCGGCCCGCTGGTGACCGTGCTCGTGGTGGCCGGCGCCGGCTCCACCGCCATCTGCGCGGACCTCGGCGCCCGGACCATCCGCGAGGAGATCGACGCCCTGGAGGTGCTCGGCATCGACCCGATCCACCGCCTGGTGGTGCCCCGGATCGCCGCGGCGATCCTGGTCTCGGTCCTGCTCAACGGCGCGGTGATCGTCATCGGCCTGGTCGGCAGTTTCATCTTCGGCGTCTACGTGCAGAACATCTCCGCCGGCGCCTACGTGCAAACCCTGACCCTGATCACCGGGCTGCCCGAAGTGGTCATCGCGGTCGCCAAGGCGGTGGCGTTCGGCCTCATCGCCGGCCTGGTCGGCTGCTACCGCGGACTGACGGTGGGCGGTGGCGCCAAGGGTGTGGGAATCGCGGTGAACGAGACCCTGGTCCTCTGCGTGGTGGCACTGTTCGCGGTCAACGTGATCTTCACGACGATCGGCGTCCGATTCGGAACGGGGCGATAGATGGCGACTGCGACCGCGACACCGAAGGTTTCGATCCCGTCGAAATTCCCTGCGCTGTCGGACAAGTGGGCGAAAGCGCCCGGGAAATTCCTGGACAGCACCGGAAAGATCGCCTGGTTCGCCATCGAGTCGATCAAGGAGATCGGCCACGCCGTCCGGCACTACCCCAAGGAGATCGTCCGGCTGATCGCCGAGGTCGGGATGGGCGCCGGGGCGATGGCAGTGGTCGGCGGCACCGTGGCCATCGTCGGGTTCATCACCCTCTCCGCGGGGTCGCTGATCGCCATCCAGGGCTTCGCGTCGCTCGGCAACATCGGGGTGGAGGCCTTCACCGGATTCCTGGCCGCCATGGTCAACGTGCGCCTCACCGCCCCGATCGTCACCGGACAGTCGATGGCCGCCACGGTGGGCGCCGGCGCCACCGCGGAGCTGGGCGCGATGCGAATATCCGAGGAGGTCGACGCCCTTGAGGTGATGGGCATCAAGTCCATCTCGTACCTGGTGTCCACCCGCCTGGTCGCCGCCTCGGTGGTCATCATCCCGCTGTACGCGATGTCGCTGATCATGGCCTTCCTGGCCGCGCAGATGACCACCACCCTGCTCTACGGCCAGTCGTCGGGCACCTACTCCCACTACTTCCACACGTTCCTGCGCCCCAACGACGTGTTCTGGTCGTTCGTCGAGGTCATCATCATCTCGGTGTTCGTGATGCTCAACCACTGCTACTTCGGCTACAACGCCTCCGGCGGCCCGGTCGGGGTGGGCGAGGCGGTGGGCAAGTCCATGCGGGCTTCGCTGGTGCTGATCCAGTTCGTCGTCCTGGCCGCTTCGTTGGCGCTCTACGGCACCGACCCGAACTTCAACCTGACGGTATAGCCATGACAGCACCGCTGAACGACACGCGTACCCCGCCCTACCGGCTGGCGGGGCTGATCCTGCTGCTCATCTTCGCCCTGATCACCGTGTTCGTGATCCTGCAGTTCCGTGGCACGCTCAAACCGAAGACCCCCCTGACGATGGTGGCCGCCCGGGCCGGCCTGGTGATGGACCCCAACGCGAAGGTCACCTACAACGGCGTCGCGGTCGGCCGGGTCAAGACGATCGGGCCGACCCAGGTGGACGGCAAGGAAGCGGCGAAGTTCGCCCTCGAACTCGACCCGAAGTTCATCAAGTTCATCCCGGCCAACGTCGACGCCGACATCCAGGCCACCACGATCTTCGGCAACAAGTTCGTGGCGCTGTCGTCCCCCAAGGACCCGTCGCCGCAGCGCATCAGCCCGTCCGACGTGATCGACGCCCGCAGCACCACCACCGAGTTCAACACCCTGTTCGAGACGGTCACCAACCTCGCCGAGAAGATCGACCCGGTCAAACTCAACCTGACCCTGTCGGCCACCGCCGAGGCGCTCACCGGTCTGGGCACCAAGCTGGGCCAGTCGCTGGTCAAGGCCAATGTCGCGATGGACAACCTCAACCCGCGGCTGCCCCGTCTGCAGTACGGCGTGCAACGGCTCGCCGACTTCGCCGACATCTACACCGCAGCCGGCCCGGACTTGTGGAATTCCCTGGACAACGCGCTGACCACGGTTCGCACCCTCAACAACCAGCAGGGCGACCTGGACGCGACCCTGCTCGGAGCGGTCGGGTTCGGCAACACCGGCGCCGAGGTCCTCGAAAGCGGCGCCCCCTATCTGGTGCGGGCGCTGTCCGACCTGACCCCGACCGCCCGGCTGCTCAATACCTACAGCCCGCAGCTGTTCTGCATGATCCGCAACTACGCCGAGGTGCTGCCCCTGGCGCTGGACGGCTTCGGCGGCAACGGCTACTCGCTGGCCGACCACGCCAAGCTGATCGGTGCGCCCAACCCCTACATCTACCCGGACAACCTGCCGCGCGTGAATGCCCGGGGCGGCCCGGGCGGGGCGCCGGGCTGCTGGCAGAAGGTGGACCGTAACTTCTGGCCCGCGCCCACCCTCATCGCCGACACCGGTGCCTCGATCGCGCCGTACAACCACTTCGAGATCGGTCAGCCGCTGTTGACCGAGTATGTCTGGGGCCGCCAGTTCGGGGAGAACACGATCAACCCATGAGTATCAAGGGAACGGCAATCAAGCTGGCGATCGTCTCGACGATCCTCGCACTGTGCACTGCCATGCTCATCGTGGTGTTCGGCAACCTGCGCTTCCAGCGGTTCGCCTCGTACGAGGCCGAGTTCAGCAACGGCAGTGGTCTGAAGGCCGGGCAGTTCGTCCGGGCCGGTGGCGTGGAAGTCGGCAAGATCAGATCTGTCCGGCTGCTCGAGAACGGGCAGCGGGTCGTGGTGAAACTCGCCGTCGACAAGTCCCTGCCGCTCTACCAGTCCACCGGCGCGCAGATCCGGTACGCCAACCTGGTCGGCGAGCGCTACGTGAACCTCGACCGGGGCACCGGGGACGGTATGGACAAGATCCTGCCGCCGGGCGGCCTCATCCCGCTGGCGCGCACCCAGCCCGCTCTCGACCTGGATGCCCTGATCGGCGGCTTCAAGCCGCTGTTCAAGTCGCTCGACCCGGAGAAGGTCAACAACATCGCCACCTCGCTGGTCACCGTGTTCCAGGGGCAGGGCGGGACGGTGGCCAACATCCTCAGTCAGACCGCCCAGTTGACGTCGACCCTGGCCGACCGGGACAAGGCGATCGGCGAGGTCATCACCAACCTCAACGTGGTGCTGGGGACCGTCAACAAGCACCAGAAGGAGTTCGACTCCACGGTCAGCAACCTGGAGATCCTGGTCACCGGCCTGAAGAACCGGGCCGATCCGCTGGCCGGCGCGATCGCCGACATCAGCAACGCCTCCGGGACACTGGCCGGCCTGCTCAGCGACGACCGGCCGCTGCTGCAGCAGACCCTGGGCAAGCTGGAGACCATTCAGGCCCCGCTGGCCGATGACCCGGCCAAACTGGACAAGCTGCTCACCGAATATCCGACCGCGATCAATCTCATCGGCCGGGCCGGCGGCATCTACGGTGACTTCTTCAACTTCTATCTCTGCGACCTCACTCTGACCCTCAACGGCCTGCAGCCCGGCGGCCCGGTTCGAAAGGTCCGGATCACCAAGCAGCCGACGGGGAGGTGCACACCGCAGTGAGGTCCCTGCAAACGAACAATCGCGTCCGACTTGGCATCCTGGGCCTTCTGGTCCTGGTCATGGTCGTCCTCGTGGGACAGAGCTTCGCCAGCATCCCGATGCTGTTCGCCAAGCCGATGTACTACGCGCACTTCGCCGACTCGGCCGGGTCGGCCCCCGGCGACAAGGTCCGCATCAGCGGCTACGACGTGGGCCAGATCAAGTCGCTGAAGATCGACGGGGACCGGGTCAAGGTCGGTTTCACACTCGGCGACTACCGCATCGGCACCGACAGCCGGCTGTCGATTCGCACCGACACCATTCTGGGCAAGCGGGTCATGGAGATCGACCCGCGCGGAAACAAGCCGCTGGCGGTCAACGGAGTGCTGCCGCTGGAGCAGAGCACCACGCCGTATCAGCTCTACGACGCGTTCTCCGATCTGACCTCCAACACCAGCCAGTGGGACCTCACCGCCGTCAAGCAGTCGCTGAACGTGCTCACCGAGACGCTGGACGCCAGCCGGCCCGAACTCAAGGCGGCACTCGACGGCGTCAGCCGGTTCTCCGACACCATCGGCAAGCGCGACCAGCAGTTCAAAGACCTTCTCGCCCAGGCCAACAAGGTGGCCGGCGTGCTCGGCAACCGCAGCGAGCAGATCAACCGGCTGCTGGTCAACGCCGGCGTGCTGCTCGGCGCGGTCAACCAGCGCAGCCAGGAGGTCGACCTCCTGCTCAAGAACATCTCGGCGGTGTCCCAGCAGTTCGCCGGCTTCATCAACGACAACCCGAACCTCAACAACGTGCTGACGCAGTTGCAGACCATCAGCGACGTACTCGCGCAGCACAAGGAGGACCTGGCGTTCTCGATCACCACCGCGTCGAAGTTCATGGGCTCGCTCACCGAGGCGATCGGCTCCGGGCCGTACTTCAAGACGCTGCTGGTCAACATCCTGCCGTACCAGATCATCCAGCCCTGGGTGGACGCCGCGTTCAAGCAGCGCGGAATCGATCCCGAGGAGTTCTGGCGCAACGCCGGGCTGCCGGCCTACCAGTTCCCGGACCCGAACGGCACCGCGCACGGCAACGGCGCCCCGCCGGCCGCCCCGCCGGTGTTCGAGGGCACCCCCGACCATCCCGGACCCGCGGTCGGACCGGGCGCGCCGTGCTCCTACACCCCGCCGCCGGACGGCATCCCGTCACCGGCCAACCCGCTGCCGTGCGCGGCGGCCACCCAGGGCCCCTACGGCCCGGTGCCAGGCGGCTATCCGCCCCCGGACGTGGCCGTCTCCCAGCTGAATCCGGCTGCGCTGACGCCCAACCACGGCGTCCCCGCGGCGGCCGTGCCCGGACAGCCCGGCGCCCTGATGCCCGGCGCACCCGGACCCGCGCTGGCGCCCGGCCCGCCGGGAGCCCGGACGGTACCGGTCCCCGGCCCGGACGTTGCACCCATCGACACGGGAGGGGCGTAGCCGATGTCCGTGCGTAATGTGGGCCTCAAGAAGGTGACCCAGGGTGGTGTGGTCGTCGCGGTCGTGGTGACGGTGCTCGCGCTGGCGGCGGCCTTCATCGGATACCGGATGTACAAGAAGGCGACGACGACCAACGTCAGCGCCTACTTCTCCGACACCCTGGCGGTGTACCCGGGAGACCGGGTGCAGATCATGGGTGTCAAGGTCGGCGCCATCGACAGCATCGAGCCGCAGGGCGACCGGATGAAGGTCAACTTCCACTACGACAGCCAGTACAAGGTCCCGGCCAACGCGACCGCCTCGGTGCTGAACCCGACCATCGTGGCCTCCCGCACCCTGCAGCTTGATCCGCCCTACACCGGCGGTGCGGCCCTGGCCGACAATGACGTGATTCCGTTGGAGCGCACCAGGATTCCGGTGGAGTGGGACGACATCCGCGCGCAACTGGACAAACTGGTCACCGAACTCGGCCCGGCCGAGGGCAAGCCCGGCGACAAGGGTGCCCTGGGCGACCTGGTTGATTCGCTGGCCGACAACCTCAACGGCAAGGGCAAGGAGATCAACACCACCTTCCGCGCCCTGTCCGATGCGGTCGCGGCGCTCAACGAGGGCCGCGGTGACCTGTTCTCGGCCACCAAGAGCCTGGCGGTGTTCGTCAACGCGCTGCACCAGAACGACAAGCAGTTCGTGGCACTGAACAACAATCTCGCCACCTTCACCTCGCTGCTGAACAACTCCGATCAGGAGATGAGCCGGGCGCTGCAGGAGATCGACAGCCTGCTGACCACGGCCCGCAAGTTCGTCGACGACAACGGCACGCTGCTCGCCCGGGACATCAACAACCTGGCCGACGTGACCAACGCGCTGATGCAGCCCGACGCCCGCAACGGGATCGAGACGCTGCTGCACGTCTACCCGACGCTGGCCGCCAACACGTCGAACATCTACCACCCGACGCACGGCTCGATCGTCGCGATCCCCGCGGTGGCCAACTGGGCCAACCCGATGCAATTCCTCTGCAGCGCCATCCAGGCGGGCAGCCGGCTGGGCTACCAGGATTCCGCCGAACTGTGCGCGGAGTACCTCGCGCCGATCCTGGACGCGACCAAGTTCAACGCGCCGCCGTTCGGGGTGAACCAGTTCACCACCGCCGAGACGCTGCCCAAGTACGTGGCCTACTCCGAGGAGCGGTTGCGTCCGCCGCCGGGATACAAGGACACCACGGTGCCCGGCGTGTGGTCGCGCGACACCCTTTTCTCGCACGGCAACCACGAGCCCGGCTGGATCGTCGCGCCCGGCATGCAGGGTCTGCAGGTGCAGCCGTTCACCGAGAACATGCTCACCCCCGACTCGCTGGCCGCGCTGATGGGCGGGCCGGATCCGGCCGGATACCCGGCGGGCGGGCCGCGCGGCGGTGCCCCGTCGAACTCCTACGATCAGCTCAACCCGCTGCCGCCGCCGTGGTACCCGCCGGCACCGCCGCCGCCGGCCCCCGGCCCGGACGTGATCCCGGGACCGCTTCCGGTCAGCCAGCAGATCGGCCCGCCGGCTCCGGGGACGGTCGCGCCGGCTGCCGCTCCGATGCCACCGATGCCCGCTCTACCAGCAGAAACGGGGGCCGGACAGTGACCTCAATGAGCAACCTCGGGCGTCGCGGGCTGGCTCTCGGAGTCACCGCGATGGTGTTGACCTCCTGCGGCTGGAAAGGCATCGCCAACGTCCCGCTGAATATCGGGCCGGGCAGCGCCAAGGGGTCGGAGACCTACTACGTGCAGATTCCGGACACGCTGGCGCTCAACGTCAACAGCCGGGTCAGGGTCGCCGACGTGTTCGTCGGCACCGTGCGCAAGATCCAACTCAAGGACTGGATCCCCACCCTCACCCTGAGCGTGGACCCCGGAGTCAAGCTGCCCGCCAACGCCACGGCGAAGATCGGCCAGAGCTCGATCCTCGGCACCCAGCACGTCGAACTCGCGTCCCCGGCCAACCCGTCCTCGCAGCCGTTGCGCAACGGCGACATGATCCCGCTGGACCGCACCACCGCGTTCCCCACCATCGAGCGCACGCTGGCCAGCCTGGCCACCGTGCTGCGCGGCGGCGGCATCCCCAACCTCGAGGTGATCCAGAACGAGGTCAACAACCTGCTGACCGGCAACGCCGATCAGATCCGGGGCTTCTTGAACCGGCTCGACGTGCTGACCGCCGAGTTGAACAAGCAGCGCGACGACCTCGCGCGGGCGATCGAGTCGACCAACAACCTGTTCTCCTACGTGGCCAGCCGCAACAACACCCTCGACCAGTTGCTGGTCGACCTGCCGCCGCTGGCGGCCTATCTGGCCGGTGCCCGCGACCGGGTGGCCGACGCGGTGGTGGCGCTGGGCCGCTTCGGCAAGGTGACCGGTGAGACGCTGTCGGCGGCCCAGGCCGACCTGCGCACCAACCTCGACGTCCTGCAGCGGCCGCTGGGTCAGATCGGCAAGGCCTCGCCGTACTTCCTCGATGCGATGCGCCTGATCATCACCAACCCCTACCCGCTGGACAACATCCCGAAGGTGATCAGGGGCGACTACATCAACCTGTCGCTGAACCTGGACGCCACCCTCAGCTCGCTGGACAACGGCCTGCTGACCGGCACCGGCGTACAGGGCATGCTGCGGGCACTCGAGCAGTCGTGGGGCCGGGATCCGAGCACGATGATCCCCGACATCCGGTTCACTCCGCATCCGAACATGACCGACGGCGGCGGGCCGTTCGTCGAGCGCGGGGAGTGAGGACACTGCCATGATGCTGACCCGCTTCATCAAGTCCCAGCTGGCGATCTTCGCCGTCCTGACCGTGCTGGCGATATTGGCGCTGAGCCTGTTCTACCTGCGACTGCCCAGCCTGGCCGGGATCGGTCAGTACCCGCTGAAGGTGGATCTGCCGGCGGCCGGCGGCCTGTACAAGACCGCCAACGTCACCTACCGGGGTATCACGATCGGCCGGGTGACCGACGTGCAGCCGACCGAGACCGGCGCGCGGGCGTTCCTGAGCATCAGCGACAAGTACAAGATCCCCTCCGACGCCTCGGCCAACGTGCGGTCGGTCACCGCGGTGGGCGAGCAGTACGTGGACTTCGTGTCGACGACCGGCGACCCCGGCGAGTACTTCAAGCCCGGAGAGACCGTCACCAAGAGCACCATCCCGGTGCCGATCGGGCCGGCGCTGGACCGGGCGAACGCCGCACTGGCCGCGGTCCCGGCCGGCAAGATCCCCAACCTGCTCGACGAGACCGCCCAGGCCGTCGGCGGACTCGGGCCCACACTGCAGAAACTGGTGGACAACACCCAGTCCTTCGTCGGGGCGCTGACCGACAACATCGGGGACATCAACAGCATCGTCGACAACTCGCCGCCGATCTTCGACAGCCAGGTGCAGTCGTCCTCCGCGATCTACGCGTGGGCGGCCAACCTGAACTCGCTGACCGCCCAGCTCAAGGAGCAGGACGGCGCGGTCAGCAGCATCCTGGCGCAGGGAGCGCCGACGACCGAGCAGCTCAACACACTGTTCGTCGACGTCAAGGACGCTCTGCCGCAGACGCTGGCGAACCTGGAGATCATCATCGAGATGCTCAAGCGCTACAACAAGGGCGTGGAGCAGGCACTGGTGCTGCTGCCGCAGGCGCCGGCGGCCGGCCAGGCCGTCGCCGCGCCGTTCCCCGGCGAGGCGTCACTGGACCTCGGCCTGTCCATCAACCAGCCGCCGCCCTGCCTCACCGGCTTCCTGCCGGCTCCGCAGTGGCGCTCTCCGGCCGACACCAGCATGAAGCCGGTCGAGGACGGCCTGTACTGCAAGGTGCCGCACGACGTTCCGTCCAACACCGTTCGCGGCGCGCGCAACATCCCCTGCGTCGACGTGCCCGGCAAGCGGGCCGCCAGCCCGGCGGAGTGCCGCAGCGACGAGCCCTACGTCCCGCTGGGCACCAACCCCTGGTACGGCGATCCGAACCAGATCGTCAACTGCCCGGCGCCGGGCGCGGTGTGCGACCAGCCGGTGAACCCGGGCACGGTGATCCGGGCGCCCTCGATCAACAACGGGCTCAACCCGCTGCCGGCGGATCTGCTGCCGCCGCCCACCGCGCCCATCAGCGACGCGCCGTCGAAGCCGGGCCAGGGGTCGGTGCAGTGCGCCGATCCCGCGGCGCCGGTCGACATCAGGGGCGTCCAGCCGGGCTGGCCGCAACCGGGCCAGTGCAACTACTCCCCGGCGGGCACTCCGGCGGCCAATATGTCGGCAACCTACAATGCCGCAAGCGGCGATATCGTCGGGCCGGACGGCACGACGTACACCGTCGAGAACTCGACCACTACAGGAGACGACGGATGGAAGGAGATGCTGGCTCCGGCCCGCTGACCCCAACCCCGCCACTCACGGCTGACGAGACGGTAGTAACTGATCCTGAGCTCAGTGATCACGTGGATGACGCTGGGAGCGGCTCCCGGCTGTCCGGTTCGCTGCTGAACCGGGTGATCGCCGGCGTCGCGGCCGCCGCGGTGCTGCTCACCGTGGCCGGTGTGTTCGCGCTGATCGGCAGCCGCCGAAGTGCCGCCGCCGCCAACGACGAAGCGGTGGCGGTGGCCGCGGCCAAGGACTGCATCACCGCCACCCAGGCCCCCGACGTCAAGGCGATGAACGACAGCCAGCGGAAAATCGTCGAGTGCTCCTCGGAGAACTATGCGGCCCAGGCGAATCTGTACGGCGGTCTGCTGGCGGACGCCTACCAGACGGTCAACGCCCAGGTGAAGGTGAGCGACATGCGGGCCGCCGCCGAGAAGCACAATCGGGACGGCTCGATCGACGTCCTGGTCGCGACCCGGGTGCTGATGTCCAACAAGGAGCAGCTCAACCAGGAGCTGAGCTACCGGCTGCGGGTCCGGATGGTGCCTTCGGACGGAACCTACAAGATCGACAACATCGAACCGGTGAGCAAGTGACGGTCGTGCTCGACAGCGCCCTGGACGACCGCGAGGCCGATCAGCGACCCGGGCCGGACGGGCGTCCGGCCGGCTGGTGGGCCCGGGCCGGAGCCTTCGGCATCGACGTGCTGCTGGGCGCCGCGGTGGCGGCCGGGCTGCTGCTGGTCGGCTGGTCCGCGGCGGGCTGGCTGAGGTGGGCGTGCCTGGTTGCGGCCGCGGTCGTGATCATCGGGGTCGCGGTCAATCGGGTCGTGTTGCCGGCGCTGACCGGCTGGAGCCTCGGCCGGGCGGTGTTCGGGATCGCCGTGGTCGACCGCGACGGTGAGCCGGTGGCCCCGTGGCGGTTGCTGCTGCGCGACCTGGCCCATCTGCTGGACACGCTGCCGTTGTTCCTCGGCTGGCTCTGGCCGCTGATCGACCGGCGCGGGCGCACCTTCGCAGACATCCTGGCCGGCACGCAGGTGCGCGAGGTCGACGGCCCGCGGCCCGACCGTCGCCGGCTGGCCGCCGCGGTGATCGCCGGCGCGGCGGCGCTGTCGATGCTCGCCGCCGCGCTGGGATACGCGTTCGTCTACCGCGGTCAGCGGGCGGTGGAGCGGGCGCGCGAGCAGATCGCCGTCGAGGGGCCGAAGATCGTCACCGACATGCTCAGCTACAAGAAACAGACCATCGCCGACGACTTCGCCAGGGCGCAGTCGCTGGTCACCGACGGCTACCGCCCGGAACTGGCCAAGCAGCAGGACGCGGTCCGCAACGCGCCGGTGGACAACGACTACTGGGTGAGCAACAGCGCGGTGCTGTCGGCGACCGCGGACCGCGCCGTGATGCTGTTGCTGCTGCAGGGCCAGCGTGGCGCCGAACCCAACCAGCGATTCGTCACCGCCTCGGTGCGGGTGGACTTCGAGAAGAGTGATCGCTGGAAGCTGTCCAACCTGGCGGTGCTCTCGGCGCCCAAGCCCGCCGCCGAACCGACGAAGCCCGGCCAGTGAGCCCGCGCCGCAGGATCACCACCGCGCTGTTCCGGATGCCGGAACCGCAGCCCGGGCGGCGCCGGGTGGCGGTGGTGGCGGCGATCGCGGCGGTGCTGATCTCCGCCGCGGTGGCGGCCAGTGCCCTGATCTTCGCCAAGGCCGAGGGCGACCGCCGCGCGCAGATCCGGGATGCCGCGGTGCTCACCCTCGCGCGCACCTTCGTCACCCAGTACACGTCGCCGGATCCGTTCAACGCCAACGACTATGCCAAGAAGGTGCTGGCTCTGGGCACCGGCAACTTCGCCAAGCTGTACTCGGAGAAGATGAACCAGGTCGTCGTGCAGGTGGCGCAGGCCGAGCCCGGATTCGGGTCGGTTCAGGAGGTCGGCATCGAACGGTGGAACCCCGACGGCAGCGCAAGCGTCATCGCGGTGGCGAATATGACGACGAAGATGCCCGACGGGAAGAAGATCGACAGCGGCAGCCGCTGGGAGATCACGGCCGTCAAGGAAGGGGACCAGTGGAAGGTCAGCGACCTGATCCAGGTGCTGTGAGCACCGAGGTTGAGGACACCGAGGTCGAGGTCACCGAGGTCACCGAGGTCACCGAGGCCACCGAGGCCACCGAGGATACCGAGACCGTTCCGCCGGTGGACGACACGGCTTCGGCCGACAGCGCCGGCGGTCCTTCCGGGGTGCGTAAGTGGCTCTCGCACAACAGGAGAACCGCCACCATCGCCGCGGCGGCCTCCTTCGTGGTGGCGGCTGGGTTCGCCGGGGCCGCGGTCGAGCCGTACCTGATGAACCAGGCGGTCGTCGCGACCAAGCTACGGATCGCGCGGACCGCAGCCGACGCGATCACCACGCTGTGGAGTTACACACCCGAGGACATGGACAGGCTGCCGGACCGCTCCGCTAAGTACCTCGCCGGCGACTTCGAGGAGCAGTACCGCAAGTACGTCGATGCCATCGCGCCGACGAACAAGCAGGCGAAGGTCACCAGTTCCACGAAAGTGGTTGGGGCGGCGGTGGAATCGCTGCGTGGTTCGGACGCCACGGCGATCGTCTACACCAACACCACCTCGACCTCGCCGCAGAACAACAACATCCCGGCGATGAAGTACCTGTCCTACCGCCTCGAGCTGCAGCGCCACGGACGTGACTGGCGGGTCACGAAGATGACCACGGTCACGTCACTGGACCTGTCGCCGAAGCTCGGCCTGTAGCCCTCAGTCGAACGCCAGCCAGCCGGGAAGCGCCCGCTCGCCGGCATCGCACAGCACCGCGACGGTGTCGCAGGAGCCCCGCGGCGAGCCCGCCCCGGCCCACATCCCGCCGGTGTCGCGGCGCAGTACGATCGCCGACGACGAGCCTCCGTCGAGCAGCACCGCGGTGTCGCTGCCCAGGCCCCGGAAGAGGTCCTGAATCTGGTCGGGGGTGTAGCTGCCGCCCTGGAAGATGTACAACTCGTCGCCGTCCCTGGTGTAGGCCACCGCGGTCCGGGCGGCACTCGGCCCGGGATCGTTGAGCTGTCCGGTGTCCCCGGGCGCCAGCAGCTTCAGGCCGGCGACGGCGACGAACCGCGTTCCGCTGTCGACCAGGCCGGCGATCACCGGGGTGGCCGCGTCGTAGTCGCGGGCGTCCCGGGGCGCCACCAGGTAGGGCGCCCCGTTCACCGGCAGGATCAGCGTCGTCAGCGCCGTCCAGACCTCGTCGCCGCCGGAAAGTGCCTGCTTGCCGGGGTAGGCCAGCGTGCCGGTGACCGCCATGTTGGCCCGGCCCCCGTCGCCGGTGTTGTCGATGTAGGCGCCCAGCGGCGAGCTGCACCCGGTCACCTTCCAGTTGCCGCCGCGCTGTCTGCGGACGTCGAAGAAGTTGGCGTTCACCGCGATGGCCGGCCGGCCGAGCACCTGCCAGGCCTGCACCGGGGCGTAGGTCTCGGCGGCCTGGGTGAGTCCCTCGGCGGTGCGCGCGCCGGGGCTCAGCTCGCAGCGGGCCTGGTAGCCCTGATGGGTGTCGACCAGCAATCGCGGGGACAGTCGCTGCGACGCCGCTTTGATGATCATCAGCCGCCCGCCCCGGGCCATCTCGTACCAGGCGCCGGCCGCGTTGAGCATCGGCGCGGGGAAACCGGCGCCGAAGCTGTACACCAGATAGCTTCCCCGGGTGGTCGCGATGGCCTGGGCGAGCTGGTCGCGCGCCGCCGCGTGGCCGACGGGCGCCGGGGCGCAGACCAGGGTCGCGCACGCCGCCGCGGCGGCCAGTCGCCGGATCCGGCGCATCGCGTGACCTTTCGATTCGTCGGTGCTGCGTCACACGATAACCACATCAGTAACAGTGTCAACATAAGTAACAGCGGGGTGACTATCGGACGGCGGCGGTATCACGTCCGGCCGCTACCCTTGCCCTCTATGACGCCCTCCATGACCACGCGCGCTGAGCGGACGTTCTCCGGGGTCGGCGGGGTACCCATCGTCTACGACGTCTGGACCCCGCCGCCGCCGGTGCGCGGCGTGGTGGTGCTGGCGCACGGGTACGGCGAGCACGCCCGGCGCTACGACCATGTGGCCCAGCGCTTCGGCCGGGCCGGCCTGGCGACCTATGCACTGGACCACCGCGGACACGGCCGGGCCGGCGGCAAGCGGGTCCGGGTCCGTCACATGCGGGAGTTCGTCGACGACTACCGCACTCTGGTCAGGATCGCCACCGGGGAGCATCCGGGGGTCACCCGCATCGTGCTCGGGCACAGCATGGGCGGCGCCATCGCGTTCGCCTACGGCGTGCAGCACCCCGACGAGTACGACCTGATGGTGCTGTCCGGTCCGGCGATCGCCGCACACACCGGCGTCTCCACGGCCAAGGCGATCCTCGGCAAGGCGGTCGGCTCGATCCTGCCCGACCTGCCGATCGAGGCGATCGACCCGGAACTGGTGTCGCGGGACCCGAAGGTGGTGGCGGACTACAAGGCCGACCCGCTGGTGTACCGCGGAAAGATCCCGGCCGGCATCGGGAAGGCGCTGCTGCTGGTCGGCGAGAACATGCCCGCCCGCGCTCCCGGCATCACCGCCCCGCTGCTGGTGGTGCACGGCGAGGAGGATCAGCTGGTCTCGGCAGAGGGCAGCAGGCGCCTGGTGGAGTGCGTCAGGTCCACCGACGTCTAACTGAAGGTCTACCCGGAGCTCTACCACGAGGTGTTCAACGAGCCCGAGCGCGAGCAGGTCCTCGACGACGTCGTCACATGGATCACGGCTCGGCTTTGACGCTGCGAGTGCGGTCGGCGCTGGCGGCCCTGGCGTTGGCGGCGTCGGCGATGACGACGGTGCTGGCCGGCTGCCGCACCACCGCCGAGCGGGCCTGGGTCGACGACGAAGTGACCTTCCCCGCCGGCGGCCTGACGGTGCACGGCACCTACCGCCACCTCGCCGGCGAGTCCGGGCCCGCGGCCCTGCTGATCTCCGAGAGCGGCGCCACCGACCGCAACGGCGACAACAACGTGGCCGGGCCGATCGGCAACATGCGCCAGCTGGCGGCGTACTTCTCCGACCGCGGTGTGGCCACTCTGCGCTACGACAAGGTCGGTACCGG
>NZ_JBJTJF010000058.1:0-2727 GCF_046095365.1 Mycobacterium sp. | reverse complement strand
CGCCACTGACCCGGCCCGCGTTGCGGTGGCCGACAGCGCGGTTCCCAGCACAGTGGCAGGGGCGCCGTCTGTTCTCTCGGCGGTCGCCCAGTTGGCCGTTCCGCCGAAACCGGCGCAGGCTCCGAATCCGCCCGCCCTCGGGATGGTGTCCACTCCCGAGACCGTAGGACCGGGCGATTCGCTGACGCGGCGGCTGTCCGGACTGCTACCGAACTCTTTCGGCGAATTACTCTCCGGGGGCATGCTTCTCGCCCGGCGCACCCCCACGCGGACTGGTGCGCCGTCGGCCGCCGCGGCCATCGCGACCTCGTCCAGCCTCAGCGCCCAGGGAACCCTGACCATCCGTGCCGTCGGCGCGTCGAACGTCACTCTCGCCGTCATCACACCGTTGGAGATCGCGGTGATCCAGCGGAAGGGAATCGCGAACCAGACGCTCGGCACCTACTTGAACGGTTCGGTCCAGAGGGTTGAGTTCATCGGCAGCAGCAGCGACGACGTCTTCAACGGCGCCGCGGTCAACAAACCGATGACCATCACCGGCAACGCCGGCAGCGACACCCTCACCGGAGGTGGCGCCGGCGACACCATCTACGGCAACGACGGGATCGACATCATCGCCGGAAACGGCGGCGCCGACAGCATCTGGGGCGGCAACGACACCGACGTCATCAACGGCGGAGCCGACAACGACACGATTGACGGCGAGGCCGGAAACGACTCGCTCATCGGCGAAGCCGGCAATGACACGCTCATCGGCGGAGCCGACAACGACACTATCAACGCCGGCACGGGCCTTGACACGCTGTACGGGGACGCCGGCAGCGACACCCTCAACGGCGACGACGGAAACGACACCCTCAACGGCGGGATCGGCGACGACACCCTCAACGGCGGGATCAGCAACGACACGATCGACGGGTACGTCGGCAACGACAGAATCGACGGCGGGGACGGCAACGACGTCATCGACGGCGGCGCCGACACCGATACTATTTACGGCGGAAGAGGCGCCGACACCATCAGCGGCGGGGACGGCAACGACACCGTCCAGGGCGACGCCGGCTCTGACACGATCAACGGCGGGGCCGGTAACGATGCGCTCTCCGGGGACGTACCCAACGAACTCGGATCCGACGAGGCGGGCGACGACGTCATCAACGGCGGGGACGGCAACGACACCATCCAGGGCAATGCCGGCAACGACACCCTCAACGGCAACAACAACGACGACACCATCGAAGGCGGCTTCGGCAACGACACCATCTACGGCGAGGCCGGCAACGACGTCCTTCGCGACAGGGCAGGCGGGTCTGGCGACACGATCGCCGGCGGCGACGGCGACGACACGATCGAGGATGCCTGCGTGATGGCTTACGGCTGCACCGAGGGGGCCGGCAGAGCGCCGACGAACATCCTTCTTGGTGGACGCGGCATGGATACCATCACGTCCGGCTGGGGCACCAACTTCATCCGCGGCGATGAGGGCAATGACACCATCACGGGCGCAAGCGCATTGGGCATCGACACCATCTACGGAGACGCCGGCAACGATGTGATCCGCGGCGGCGGCGCCAATGACACCATCTACGGCGGCGGCGATCGCGACACCATCTGGGGTGACGCCGGCAACGATTCGATCACCGGTGACGCCGGTAACGACACCGTCAACGGCGGCGCCGACAACGACACCCTCTTCGGTGGGGCCGATGACGACATCGTCAACGGCGACGCGGGTAACGACACCCTCAACGGCGACGCGGGCATCGACACCCTCCACGGCGGGGCGAACGACGACACCCTCAGCGGCGGCGACGGCGACGACCACCTGTACGGCGACGCCGGAAACGACCGCATCAGTGGCGATGCCGGCCGCGATGACCTCTGGGGCGGAGACAATGTCGATTTCCTGCTCGGCGGCCCGGGAGCCGACCAACTAAACGGCGACGGCGGCAACGACACCCTCAACGGAAACGCCGACAGCGACATCGAGTCCGGCGGCGCCGGCGATGACTGGCTGGTGAGCCTCGACGGGATGGTCGACTCTCTGTCGGGCGGCACCGGCCGCGACAGCTTCTGGCGGGACCGAGTCGGCGACGCCATCGCCGACTTCGCGCCCGCCGACGACGTGGACAACGCCGTCGCACGGTTCGCCAACGGTGCGGATCTCACTCTCGACGGCGACCGGATTCAGCGGCCGCCGGCCGGGACCGTTGACCTCGCTTCCCGTCCGCTGTTCCCGTCGGCCGGCCCGAGCGGCTCCGACGTTCGGGTCTTGCTCAAAGCCGACACCACGTGGGGCGCGCAACTGGCGGCGCTGGCCGACGGATCTGACAGGGCCGCCCCGGCACCCGACCCCAGCAGGTCCTGGCTCATCCGCAGGGCCATGGTGGATTTCGGCGACGGCACATACGGCCTGAAGCTCGGCGGTTCCTACTATCGGGTGGATGCGGCGTTGCCGGGCTCGGCGCAACAAGGCCCGTCCTACGTGGGATTCGGTGCGGAGAACTCAATCTGGCCCGCAATCGCGATGAAAGGAATCGTGACGGCCCTCAGCGGGGCGGGTGGCTTGAACTGGGGTGTCTTGTTGGGGCCGTCGATGGGCCCGACGACAGTGCTCGCGCTCTTCGGCGGTGACACGCCTCGCCTCGGCGGAACCGGCCCCACTTCAATCGCAGGTATCAACGGTTCCATCACCGCGGCAACCCTGAACACTGCATTGGACGTATT
>NZ_JBJTJF010000057.1:0-8542 GCF_046095365.1 Mycobacterium sp. | reverse complement strand
AACAACCAACAGCGACTGGGATCGTCATCCTGACTTGTTCGCGTGAGCAGGAGATCCAAGTAGAGACATAGCGAACTGCGCACGGAGAAGTCTTGAGGGAATGCCGTAGGACCCGGGTTCGATTCCCGGCAGCTCCACCGAAGAAAGGCCAGGCCGAGGGGCCTGGCCTTTCTTGTTTTCACCCCGGTGAGGTTCGGGCCGATGGTCCCGGTCGATTAGTTCGTGCCAGCGAGGATTGTGCCGGTGAGGTTCGCCCCGGTGAGGTTCGCGTCGGTGAGGTTCGCGTCGGTGAGGTTCGCGTCGGAGAGGGATTCCCGGCAGCCCCACTCAAGCAGCCCAGGCCTCATCTGCGTGGTCCGGCGTGCGAAGTTTCAGACTCAGGCCGAACATCCTGTGCTGTAGCGCGGACGCCGCCGGCGGGTCCGAGCGTTGGCCTCAGGGCCGTGAGTCTGATATCAATAGGCATGAATTCTGACTTGACTCGCAGGCTTGCACCGCTCGTGGGAGGCCTGGCTATCGTCGGCATGGGGTTCGCGGTCGGCTGCAGCGCCAAACAGGCCCCGGCCCCGAACGACCAGACTGAAAGCCACATCGATTCCAAGAGACCCAAGGGCGAATCGGGGGCGAAGTCCGACAAGAACGACGCCAGCTTCAAGCCTGAAGTGAAGGCACCCGCGGCGCCGACCGCCAAGCCGGGCGACAACTGAGTCGACCGCGGGAGCGGGCGCGGTCATCCTTTCGGGGTGCCGCCACCGCCGCTGCGGTCCTGGCCGCGGGGTGCGGTTCGGGTGCGCCCGAGCCGATGATGACGGTGACGTACGAGAAAGCCGCCAGCGGTCAGGCGCTCGCTGGCCGCTCCCTGATGATGCGGAACCACATCCTCGAGAACGCGGCCGAAAAGGTCAACGCCACGATCAAACTGCCGCAGGACATCGCTCTGGTCGGGGCGGAGTGCAACGAGCCGAACGCGTACTGGGACTCCGGCAAGAAGAGGATCACCCTCTGCTACGAGGACGCCCTGCTGAGCTTGCGCTCCTTCCAGGCAGCCGGCGACGCCGATCCGATCCCGGCGGCGGTCAACGCCACCCGGGCCACGTTCTACCACGAGCTTGCCCACGCGGCGATCGACTTGGGCGGACTACCGATCACCGGTAAAGAGGAGGACGCCTCCGACCAACTCGTGGTCTACCTGTTGCTCACCCCCGATGAGAACGGCAACGTGGAACCCGGGGCCGAGCAGGCCGTCCGCGATTACGCCCGGATGTTCGAGCATTACGCCGAAAGCGAGGGGGATCTCGAGGAGGCGGACTTGGCTGATAAGCATCCCGTGGATCAGGCTCGCATGTACAACATGCTGTGCTGGATGTACGGCTCGAACCCGGCCAAGTTCGAACGCCTTGTCACAGACGGCGAGCTGCCGGAGAGCCGGGCGGTGGGCTGCGAGGACGAGTACCAGCTGCTGGCCCGGTCATGGTCTGAGCTGTTCGCGCCATACGAGAAGCCGAAGTGACCACCGCGCTTGAGTGGCCCTAGGCACATACCGGGTGCTTGGTACCGTGTCATGCCATGACATGGGGCAAGCTCTCGCTTCTGGCGGCATCCGCGCTGACGATGGTGGCCTGCCAGGCGGCCGGCCAGCAGCCTCCTGCCACTGTCACTGCGACTCCAGCGGCTTCAGCTCCTTCGGCCGCCAAGCCGGTAACCTACGTGGCACTCCCTGATATCTACGGCCAGAACGCCGAGATCGCCAAGACCAAGCTGGAGGGTCTCGGGCTCACCAAAGTGGAACTGTCCTCATCGAACACCAAATACAGCACCGTCGAGCAGGCGAAGGACTGGAAGGTGGTGGGCATGGAGCCGGGTGCCGGAACAGTCGTGAAGTCCGATCAACCGGTCATCGTGAAGGTCGTCAAGGTCGGATGAGCCGTGGCGCCTCGGCGACGCGGTACGGAAACGGTTCAGCCGAGGGCTTGTAGTCCGGTCGCGGCGGCGACGGCAGCGCCGGCGAAGTCACCGTCGCGAAGCTTCGGCTCGATGTCGTTGATTCGCAGGTCTTTGACCGCCTGTTCCGATCGGTTCGAAGCCGCCGGGGCGACCAGGAAGGCGTACTTCCGCTGCTTGGTCGCGACGGCGAGGATCGCGTCGCGTTCCCCCGCCTTGGTCAGGGAGAGGGTCTTGCGGGCCCACTCCCCGGGCGGGACGTCGAACGCGTCGACGTAGACCACCCACAACCGGACGTCGCGTGCCCCCTGCAGACTCTTGACGGCGGTTTGCACCTGTTCAGTCTGCTCGCTGCTCAACGTCCCGGCGGAATCGGTGACGGCCTGCCTCAGCGGCATCGGCGCCGCCGGGCCGGTCGGCGCCTGCGGGGCTTGTGAGGCTCCAGGCGCCGGGGGTGCCTGCGACGGCGCGGGCGGCGGAGACGCGGACTGTACCGTCTCCTGGCTTGTACCCGCCGTGTCATCACTGTGCAGGAGGGTCTTCACGCCCAGGCCGATCCCGCCAACCAGGGTCAGCCCAGCGAGAATGACGGCGATCCGCTTCGGCCAGATGTACTTGATCGGCGCCCGCGTTCCCGTGGACTGGCCGTCGCGAGTGCCGTAGGAGTTGGCCTCGGGGTAGGGCGGGATGCTCATCCTGATGGCTCCGATCGTCGTAGCAGTCGCTCCGATTGAGCCTAGCGACTAAACGATCCGCCGTTCCGCAGCTGGAATCCGATCGGCCGACGGAAGTCCCTTCGGGATCCGTATTCCCTTCCACGGTTCGGCGGGTTTTCCTATCGGGTTCGATTGCGGTTCGGCCGCATCGGGCAGGCCAGTTCGAAGGGCCCGGCCCCGTTGCTTTCGGGTTAGCTCCGCTGCATTCGTGGATAGATCCAACGCCGCGACGCAGGGCTCAGCCGCTTTGCTGTTCGGGAAGGCCATGTCGCGGTTGCCATCCGTCGTTTTCGTACCGGTGGTCTGGGCTCCCCGGTGGGTCTCACGCGTCCGCAGTTTCCGCTAGTTGAACATCTGTTTAGGCATCAGGACTCCCCGCGCCCGGCATGACTGTCAGGGTCATGAAGCCGAGGATGGAATGTTCGCCAGCATCCCAAGGCAATCGGGGCTCACGGCTGCGACGGGGTGGCAAGAACCGGTTTGAACCTCCCACTTGTCGCCGTACGTTACATATGTCGGCAGGTTCGAGAGCCTTAGCTGGTCTGAGCCGGAACTGAACGACATACTTGCTCCCGAGGCGGGGCCAGTTGCCCCGCTGATTTCGTTGAGGGAGCAACCGTGCCTACATCACCCACCAAATCCGCCACCGAGGATCAGAGCCGTTCGTCGCAGGATCCGGTGCGGTCGATCGACTCCACACGACGTGCCGTGAACGATGCGGAATCGACGACCCGTTACGGCAAGTACGTGGGGCGGGTCGGGGCGCTGGCGATTGCCCTCGGTGTGGGTGCCGCCGTGGCTTCAGTGCCGGTGGTTGCCTATGCCGACACCACGGGTTCGGCTGGCTCGACGGGTACCAGCGCGGGCGACTCTTCGAGTACCCCGCGATCCACGGCGAGGCAGGCTCGCGCCGGTGCGCGGGCGAGCCGTATCGAGTCGGCGGCCGGCGGGACTGATTCCCCTGCCGTTGCCGGTAGCGCGCCTTCGCGCGGTACCTCGCGTCGAGGCGGTGCCGCCCCGTCGACCCGCTCGCCTTCGAGTGCGTTGCCGTCGTCGGCTGCGGGGTCCACCCAACGGCGTGGTTCGGAGGCCCCGGCTCCGGCCGCGGTGACGCGTGTTCCGTCTCCGCGTCGCGCGGGTGCGTCGGCGGTCACCAGCGCGGCGGATGTGGTCGAGGCTCCGGTCTTGCGCGACTCCATACCGGCTTCCGTTGGAGCCGAGGGCAATTCGGCGCCGGTATCGGCCGGCTCGTTGGGACAGTCGGGCGCGTCGGTGCTCGCGTCGATGTCCCCGGCCGCGTCGTCGGCTCCGGTGATGGCACCTGCGTCGGCGTCGTCGGTGAACTCTGCGCCCGGCAAGGTCGCGGGGTTGGGCCGGAATCTGTTGTCGTGGCTGGCTGCGGGCGGAACCGGTGATGCTCCGGCGGCCGCACCGCTGTTGTGGACGGTCGCCGCGGCGAGTCGGCGCGAAGTGGGCGGCTCGACGGTCACGGGCAGGGCCGCTGCGAGTACGACGACCTCCGGCCCGGCCTTGGGCGGGTTGTCGCTGAAGACGCCGGCCGCGTCGGCGACGGGTAGGCTGACGGCGGGTCAGTTCAAGTTATTCGGTGACGGCACCGCGGATAATCCGAACGCGGGCCTGCTGGGGGGCACGGGTTACACCTACACCCAGTACGAGGGTGCCTGCACCACGGGTGCTTGCGATGGCGGTCGGGCCGGGTTGTTGTGGGGCAACGGCGGTGGTGGGTTCGCCGGCGGTGTGGGCGGCAGCGCCGGCCTGTGGGGCAACGGCGGCGCCGGCGGCGCCGGCGTCGGCGGCACCACGACCGGTGGGACGGGCGGGGCCGGCGGTACCGGTGGTTTGCTGTTCGGCCGTGGCGGTGACGGCGGTGCCGGCGGTTCGGCCAGCGCGCCCGGTGGGGTCGGCGGTACCGGCGGTGCCGGCGGCAACAGTGGTCTGTTCTCGGTCGCCGGATTCCCGCCCGGGTTGAGCTTCGCCGGCAACGGTGGCGCCGGTGGAGCGGCCACCGGCGTCGGCGGCAAAGGCGGCCGCGGCGGGCGGGGCGGCGACACGGGCCTGTTCTCCCCGGTCAACAACGCCGGCTACGGCGGCACCGGCGGCGCGGCGACCAACCTCGGCGGGGTGGGTGGCAACGGTGGTGACGGCGGCACCACCGGGAAGCTGTCCCCGGCCGGTGACGGCGGCCCGGGCGGAGCGGGCGGGGCCGGGTATCTACGCGGCGGCGACGGCGGTGACGGCGGGCGCGGCGCGATCTTCCTCGACGGCGGCGGCAACGGCGGTGCGGGCGGGGACGCGATCGGCGCCGGCGGCACCGGCGGTAACGGTGGCCACGCCGGTGGGACCGGGCGGCTGACCCTATGGGGCGCCGGCGGTGATGGCGGTGCGGGCGGAAACAGCACCGCCGCCGCAGTGGCCGGCGTGGCCGGCGGGAATGGCGGTAACGGCGGTAACGGCGGGGCGAACGCGTGGATCATCCCGTTCACCATCGACGGCTCCCAGGGGTCGGAGAACAACGGCACAGGCGCCGGCGGCGCGGGTGGCCGCGGCGCGGACGGCGGTGCGGGGGCCGCCGGCGGGCGTGGCGGTCTGGGCGGCGACGGCGGCGACGGCAGCATCCTGCTGGGCGGGGCCGGCGCGGGCGGTGCTGGCGGCCTGGGCGGCAACGGCGGCGCAGGAACCGCCGGAACCTCCGGCAGGGACTCCACCGGTTTCGCCGATAACAACGGCAACGGCTACGACGGCACCGCCGGCAGTGCCGGTGGGGCCGCCGGCAACGGCGGTGCGGGCGGGGCCGGCGGTTCGGCCCGCTACGGCTTGTTCATCAATGCCCCCGGCACCGCCGGCAACGGTGGCAACGGCGGCGCCGGCGGCGCCGCCGGCGCCGGCGGCAGCGGCGGGCGCGGCGCTGACGGCACCAAAGCCCACCCCGATGCCGGCACCGGCGGTAACGGTGGTGATCCCGGCGCCGCCGGCGGCGGCGGAAAGGGCGGCGCGAAGGGCGCGGGCAAGGGCGGCAGCGCCGGCACCGATGGCACCGCGGGTGCCACCCCGACGTCCGGCGGCAACGGCGGGCGTGGCGGTGACGGCTACAACGCCGCCACCGACCCGACGGCGCTGGCGGGCGCGGCCGGCGGCAACGGCGGGGCGGGCGGGGCCGGCGGCGCGGTTGGCAACGGCGGCGCGGGCGGTATCGGCGGGGCAGGCAAGGACGGCGTCAACGGAACCGACGCCACCAGTCCAGGCGGTGCGGGCACGGCCGGCACCGCAGGCGGTGCCGGCGGCCGCGGTGGTGCGGGCGGGAAGGGCGGCACAACATCCGGTGACGGCGGCGCCGGCGGCGCCGGCGGTATCGGCGGTATCGGCGGTGACGGCGGTGACGGCGCCGACGGCACTGATGGAGTGTCGGCGGGTCAATCGGGAACCGATGGCGGCGACGGCGGGCGCGGCGCGGCCGGCGGCGCGGGCGGTGCCGGCGGTGCCGGCGGGATCGCCCTGGGCAAGGGCAGCTCGGGCACCGCGGGTACCGACGCTGTCGGCGGCCGCGGCGGAGACGGCGGTACAGCAGGCAACGGCGGCCAGGGCGTCGACGGCGTCGACGGTGTCGCCGGCACGGATTCGCAGACCCCAGGCACCGCAGGCACCGCCGGCGGCAACGGCGGCGCCGGCGGTGCCGGCGGTGCGGGCGGCGCCGGCGGCGCCGGTGGCGGCAAAGCGGCGGCTGGCATCGACGGCAGCGGCGGCGACGGCGGCTGGGGTGGTACCGCCGGCGCGGGCGGCAGCGGCGGCAACGGTTTCCGCGGATCCGACGGGGTACTACCGGGTTCGGACGGGCAGAACGGCAGTGCCGGCGGCAACGGTGGCGACGGCGGTATCGGCGGCAACGGTGGCGCCGGAGGTGTCGCCGGGGGCAGCACCGGCAATGCCGGCTACGACGGCGTCAGCGGTGACGGCGGCAACGGCGGTGACGCCGGCACCGGCGGTGACGGCGGCAACGGCGTCGACGGCGACATCAACACTCCCAACGGCGGCAAGGGTGGCAACGGCGGTGACGGCGGAGCCATCGGCCGGGGCGGGTCCGGCGGGACGGGACCGGATGGGGCGGTCGCCAACTGGGGCCTCGACGGTTTGATCGCCGACGCCGGCAACGGCGGTGACGGCGGCTACGGCTACAGCGCCCTGGGTCTTGGCACGGGCGGCAACGGCGGGGCAGGCGGCAGCGGCGGTAACGCCAAAACCGGCGGTACCGGCGGTTCCGGTGGCTACGGCGGCAATGGCGGTGATTCGGTCAGTGGCGTCGGCGGCAACGGCGGCGCAGGTGGCAATGCCGGTAAGGGCGGCGCCGGGGTCGACGGCGGGGCACCCGGTACCGACGGCACTCCCGGCGGTAGGGGCGGCAACGGTGGCAGCGGCGGTAACGGCGGTATCGGTGGCGGCGGCAACGGCAGCGGCGGCAACGGCGGCAACGCCGGCGCCGGCGCCGACGGTGCCCGGGGTGCCGACGGCACTGCGCAGCATCCCGATGCGGCCTGCGGCGGTGACGGCGGCGGCGCCGGCACCGGCGGCAACGGCGGCACCGCCGGAACCGCTGCAACCCCGGGCAGTGTCGGGTCTGCCAGCAGCGGCGGCAACGGCGGCGACGGCGGAACAGGCTGGACCTCGACGACTGCCGGTATCGACGGCGGCGACGGCGGCTGCGGCGGCGTCGGCGGCGACGCGACCACCGGTGTCGCGGGCAACGGCGGCAACGGCGGCGCCGGTGGCGGTGGCTACAACGGCACGGCCGGCACAGGCCTGTACGGCACGGCCGGCGGCGACGGCGGCGTCGCAGGTGGCGGCGGTGCCGCAACCACGGGCACGGCCGGCAACGGCGGCGTCGGCGGCGGCGGCGGGGCCGGCGGCAACGGCGGCAGCGGCACCCCGGGCAGCAACGGCACTCTGGGCTCCCCGGACGGCACCGCGGGCGGCAACGGCGGCAGCGGCGCGGCCGGCGGCAACGGCGGCGCCGGTGGCGCTGCCGGCAAGGCGACCACCGGTACCAGCGGCACCGACGGCAACGGTGGCGACGCCGGCGCCGGCGGCAACGGCGCCGACGGCGGAATCGGTGGCGCGGGCTTCGATGGCGTCGCGGGCACCGGCGCCGACGGCGGCGCCGGCGGTACCGGCGGCGCTGCTGGTGCCGGTGGCAACGGCGGCACGGGTGGCGTGGCCGGCGGCGCGACCGCTCAACGGGGCTCTGACGCGATTGGTGGCAACGGCGGCACCGGTGGCAGTGCCGGTATCGGCGGTAACGGCGGCAGCGGTGTCACCGGCGTAGCCGGCACCAGTCCTTCGACCCCCGGCCAGACCGGCGGCGCCGGCGGTAACGCGGGCCGTGGTGGTAACGGTGGTGCCGGCGGCGCCAAGGGTCTCGGCGGCGGATCGGCTGCCGACGGTACCGACGGCAACGGCGGGGCCGGCGCGGTTGGCGGCAACGGCGGTACGGGCGGCATCGGTGGAGCCGGCTACGCCGGCCTGAACGGATCGCTGCCTGGCGCGGCCGGTCAGAACGGCAGCGCCGGCGGTGATGGCGGTGCGGGCGGTAACGGCGGGATCGGCGGCACCGGTGGCGCCAAGGGCGGTGCGACCGGGGGCAGCGCGGGCGCGAACGCCGCCGGCGGTGATGGTGGTGTCGGTGGCGGGGCCGGTGTTGGTGGCAATGGTGGCAGTGGCGCCGATGGTGCCAGTGGCACGGTGTTGAGTGTCAACGGTCAGGCCGGTGGTGCTGGTGGTGATGCGGGTGCCGGCGGTAAGGGCGGCGTCGGGGGTAATGCGGGTGCTGCTGGTGGTGCGGGTGCGCCGGCGGGTATCAACGGCAGCGGCGGGGC
>NZ_JBJTJF010000056.1:0-21387 GCF_046095365.1 Mycobacterium sp. | reverse complement strand
CGATCATCCACGGGAACGCGGCATTCGAGTCCATGTGTTCACCGCAGATACGTGGTGCCGTTCAACCGATCGGCGGACAGCATGAGTAAACCGCGCAGCATGCTCGCAGGGAAACCCGACCACGCCTTTCGCACAGTCCGCGGATTCACCACCGTGCTCCACTTCGGTAAACAGGCCAAGCACATACGCGGCCAGCCGAATCACGACCCCACTAAATCCGAGATCACCGTCAGCATCACCGAATTGCAGAACCTCGTCGACCTCAGAGCGGGCTCCGGCAAATGGAACCGGCAAGGAACCCGCGAAACCGTTGACTTCGGCGTCGTTATCGGCGTACATCGTGACGGCAGGACTGGAAAATCCACGCTCAGCAGTTGGGGAACAATTCACTATTCCAAATCGGGTGCACACGTCGTGCCGGCTAATCCAGATCGCCACTGAAGGAGAACACGATGGGATGGTTTCACCCCGAAGAGGCGGCGACGATCGGCGCCGTGATGAAATACGCCGACCTCAACCCTAATAGTCGTTATCGCGTCGAGTTCACCGACGGTGAGGGCTACATTTGCACCTACTTCACCGACTACGAGAGTGAGAACAGCGGCGATCTGGACATCGAAATGGATGACCCGAGATACGACGAGTTCTACCAGATCTGGATGAAGGTTCTAGAGACCCTTGTACCCGGCCACCGCGGCTCCGAGGACACTCTGACAATCGACTACCGCGACTTCCCCGCTTCGATCGTCGACGCCGACACCGGAGCCGCCATCTATCCGGCACACACGACGAGCAGGCCAACCTCGTGAGGCTGCAATTCTCCCAACGCTGTCGCTCGCCTACCAGGCGACGCAAGTCACGGTGCGGACTGACGCATTCCCCTACTCCCCCATAAATCCGTCCGAGTCCCGCTCCACGTCGCCACCAGCGCATCCCGCGCCCGGCTGTTGGCTACATGCTAGGCCCGAGGGTCGATCGGGATGAAATCGCGCCTAGTGGTGTACTCGATCCCGAGTTTGTCTTCCCAAATTTTGGTGGGCTCGTCGATCTGGAGTTCTTCCAGTGTGTCTGCCTTAATGACGGTCAGCAATTCCGTGTGGTGGCAGACCTTGGTGACTGCGATTGCGCCGGCCGACAACTTGAAGACGATCCCGATGTCGGTGACGTACCGCCACGTTGCGTTGCCACCTCGGTTCTCGACGATGGTCTCGCGAACGATCAGCACGTCGATTACCCGCTGGCCCGCGTAGAAGAAGTAGAGCCTCCCGACTTCTTCCGCTTCATCGAAGTCCGCCGCCCCGTCGTCTACGTGGAGGAGTGAGTAGGTGTCTTCCTCGCCTTCGAAATCGAGATACTCAGCAATTCCGGAGACCGTGACCGCTGGTCCGTCAGTGCAGAAGAACGCCGTAACGTCAGTCAGCCAATCTGTCCTGCCCGGGCTGCCGAAGCACCTCCATGCCTGGCCCTTTAACGCCGCAACACGAAGCAAGCCCTCCTATCCAAAACTTGCGCGTAGTTCGCAGCCACAGGCCACCCCCTTCCCATACTGATTCTTGTAGACTCATGCCAACGCGCACCGCCGGCCTATGTCGCCGGTCGACTTGGCCATTCAAGCTGCGCACCCAGGCTCGCCGGAAGCATTCGGATCCGTTGGAGCGCACTTGACTGAACGCGTTCTGCGGTCAAGTGCGCTAGAGAAAATGCACTTGCGGAGGCGCGGATACGCGCACATAGCGTGCATGGACGCACGTAGCGTGCGACTCTAGGCCGGCCATAGGCCTTACCAGGGCATCGCCAAGCAGCCGATGGTCCCAAATTGGTCCCAAAAAACGTTCCATTCGCAACAAAAAATCTAACGGGGAACAGAGCAAAGCTACTGCTCAGAACATATTTCACAAAGTCGGGCTGACAGGATTTGAACCTGCGACCACTTGACCCCCAGTCAAGTGCGCTACCAAGCTGCGCCACAGCCCGTCGCCGTCCGCCAAGACGTCCGGCAGGTCGAAACTCTACCTCAGCGAACCGGCCCGACGAACCCGGCCGTCACACCGTCAGCAGCCGGTAAAGCCCGATCAGCCCGACCACGACGATCACCGCCCGCAGCGCGGTCGGCGAAAGCCGCCGCCCGTAGTGCGCGCCCAGCCAACCCCCCGCCAGGGAACCGACCGCGATCAGCCCGGCGGCCGGCCAACTGACCCGGTCAAAGGCCACGACCGTATAGCCGATCGCAGCGACGATGTTGACCAACAGCGAGAGCAGGTTCTTGGCCGCGTTCATCCGCTGCACGTCCTCGGGCAGCAGCGCGCCCATCACCCCGATCAGCAGAATGCCCTGTGCTGCGGTGAAGTAGCCGCCGTAGACACCGACGGCGAAGGTGCCCAGCACCAGAGCGGCCATCCGCGTCGGGGATACCTGCTCGGCCGAGCGCCCAGCCGCCTCGGCCCGCCGGCGCGCGTAGGCCTGAATGCCTGGCCCGCAGATCACCAGCACCAGCGCCAGAACCAGCAGCACCGGCACGATCCGGGTGAACACCTTCTCGGGAAGGTGCAGCAGCAGAAACGCCCCGATGCCCGCGCCGATCACCGACGCGGGGATCTGCCAGCGCAACCGTCGCCACTGGCCCGCCAGCTCGGCGCGATAGCCCCAGGTTCCCGACACCCCGCCGGCCACCAGTCCGATGGCGTTGGACATCGTCGCGGTCACCGGCGGGAAACCCAGTGCCACCAGGGTGGGAAAGGTGATCAGCGTGCCCGAACCGACGAGTGAGTTGATCGCTCCCGCACCGACACCGGCCACCACGATCAGGATCATCTGGGTCACCGGCACCGGGGTAACCCTGAAGTCACGGACCGCGCCGCCGATGTTCCCGAGATCCCCTCACTCCCAGTCGACGGCGTCCCGGCCGCTGGAACCAGGCGACGGCGGGCGACCCCGAGCAACCCGTCTGATCTCCCGGACGACGATGCGCAACCACGGCGTGAAAGTCAGAACTGTCCGCGTGATCGAGTCATCCGGTGACTCCCAGTCGTCGACAGAACTCTTGCCCGCCATGCGCTGATGGTGACACCCTGGCCGACGGGGCGCAACCGGTTTGGGGATGCTGACCGGTCGGTCCCGGCGAAGCAACACCCCTCGTGCGTGGCACTCGGAGGTGCCGCGGGTGAAACCCTCAGCGCGGCTGTCCCTTTCGCTTCTCCCGAACCCGCACGTTGATCCGGATCGGCGAACCCTCGAACCCGAAGGTCTCGCGCAGCCGGCGCTCCAGGAAGCGCCGATACCCGGCCTCCAGAAAGCCGGTGGTGAACAAGACGAAAGTCGGCGGTCGCGCGGTGGCCTGGGTGGCGAACAGGATCCGCGGCTGTCTCCCGCCCCGCACCGGCGGCGGGGTCGCGGCGACGACCTCCTTGAGCCAGGCGTTGAGCTGACCGGTCGAGATCCGGGCGTCCCAGGAAGCCAGGGCGGTTTCCATCGCCGGAACCAGCTTCTGCACCGCCCGCCCGGTCTTGGCCGAGATGTTCACCCTGGGCGCCCACGGCAACTGCGTCAACTCCCGGTCGATCTCCCGGTCGAGCAGGTAGCGGCGGTCCTCGTCGACCAGGTCCCATTTGTTGAAGGCCAGCACCAGCGCACGGCCGGCCTCGATGACCATCGACAGCACCCGCAGGTCCTGCTCGGTCAGCGGCTCGGAAGCGTCGACGAGCACGATCACCACCTCGGCGGCGTCGATGGCGCTGTGCGTGCGCACCGAGGCGTAGAACTCGTGCCCGCTGGCCTGGCCGACCCTGCGCCGCAGTCCGGCGGTGTCGACGAAACGCCATGTCTTGCCGTCGAGTTCGATCAGGGAGTCCACCGGGTCGACGGTGGTGCCGGCGACGTCGTGCACCACCGAGCGCTCCGACCCGGCCAACCGGTTCAGCAGCGAACTCTTGCCCACGTTGGGCTTACCGACCAGTGCGACCCGGCGCGGGCCGCCTGCGGTGGCGGCCGACTCGGACACCGCCGGAAGCGCGGCGATCACCGCGTCGAGCAGATCGGCCACTCCGCGGCCGTGGATCGCGCTGATCGGGTGCGGCTCCCCCATGCCCAGCGACCACAGCGCCGCGGCGTCGGCCTCACCCTTCTCGTTGTCCACCTTGTTGGCGGCCAGGAACACCGGCTTGCCTGAGCGGCGCAGTATCCGCGCAGCGGCCTCGTCGCCGGCGGTGGCCCCGACCACCGCGTCGACAACCAGGATCACCGCGTCGGCGGTCTTCATCGCCACCGAGGCCTGCTCGGCGACCAGCTGCTGCAGGCCTTTGGCGTCGGGCTCCCAGCCTCCGGTGTCCTGCACGACGAAGCGGCGGCCGTTCCACAGCGCGTCGTAGGACACCCGGTCGCGGGTGACGCCGGGCAGGTCCTGAACAACGGCCTCGCGCCGGCCAAGGATGCGGTTCACCAGGGTGGACTTGCCGACATTGGGTCTGCCGACGATGGCCACCACCGGCGGCGGGCCGCCGCCCTCACCGGACCCCTGCGCGAGATCCTGCTCGGCGAGTTCCCACTCGCTCTCATCCGACCAGGTGCCGTCCTGGTGCTCCGGACCGGTCATCGCTGCGCTCCCGTCCGCTGTTCGACCAGTTCCCGCAGATGGGCGATCACCTCGTCCTGGGTCATCTCACTGGTGTCGACGATCAGCGCATCGTCGGCCGGACGCAATGGCGAGACCGCGCGTGTCGAGTCCAGATGATCGCGGCGCCGGACATCGGCCAGCACCGTCTCGTAGTCGCCGCGCAGACCGGCGGCCAGGTTCTGGTCGTTGCGCCGCTTCGCGCGGGTCTCGGCCGAGGCCGTCAGGAAGATCTTGACGTCCGCATCGGGCAGCACCACGGTCCCGATGTCACGCCCCTCCACCACCACCCGGTCGGTGCCCTCGGCCACCTCGCGCTGAAGTCGGACCAGGCGGGTGCGCAGCGCCGGGACCGCTGCCACCGCCGACACCGCGCGGGTCACGTCGTCACCGCGGATCAGCGCCGAGACGTCCTCGCCGTCGAGATAGGCCTGCTCGGCGTCAGGGTCGAATCCCACCGACAGCTGCACCTCCGCCGCGGCGGCGATCGCGTCTGGATCGTCCAGGTCCACTCCGGCGCGCAGCATCGCCAGCGTGGCGATCCGGTACATGGCCCCGGTGTCGACGTAACGCGCGCCTATCGCCCGCGCCAACCCCCTTGACACACTTGATTTCCCGGTACCGGCGGGTCCGTCGATGGCGATCACCACGCCGCTCACAGTCCGACCGCCTTGTAGAGTTCGCCGACCTCTTTGCGGGTCAGTGGACGGATGCTGCCGGGCCGCTGATCGCCGAGAGCGACCGAGCCGATGCTGGTTCGGACCAGCGCCTGCACCGGAAAGCCAACGGCCGCAAGCAACCTGCGCACGATCCGCTTACGTCCCTCGTGCAGCGTCACCCGCACCAGGGTCTTGCCCGGCACGGCGTCCACCACGGCGAAATCATCCACCGTGACCGGACCATCCTCCAACTCCACCCCGGCCCGCAGTGTCTTGCCCAGGCCGCGGGGCACCGTCCCCGGCACGGTGGCCAGGTAGGTCTTGGGCACCTCGAAGGACGGGTGCATCAACCGGTGCGCCAATTCCCCGTCGTTGGTGAGCAGCAGCAGGCCCTCGGTGTCGGCGTCCAGGCGACCGACGTGGAACAGCTTGGTGTTGCCCCGCACCCGTTGCTCGACGAGATCACCGACGCACGGCCGGCCGAGGTCGTCGGACATCGTCGAGTGCATGCCGCGCGGCTTGTTCAGGGCCAGATAGACCATCGAGTCGTCGAGCACGATGCGGGCGCCGTCGACCCGGATCTCAGCGGTCTCGGGATCCACCCGGGTACCCAATTCGGTGACCACCCGGCCGTCGACCTCGACCCGGCCGTCGGTGATCATCCGTTCGGCTACCCGACGGGACGCGACACCGGCCTGGGACAGCACTTTCTGCAGTCGCACACCCTCGGGGTCAGCCATCGGTGTCGACGTCGAACACGATCGGCTTGTCCGGCTGATGCCCCGGCGCCAGCTTGGCGAAACGCGGCTCGCTGTCCAGGCTCTCGGTCAGGTCGTCGATGACGTCGACGTCGGGCAGCAGCGGGGCGATATCGGGCAGGTCGGCCAGCGAGGACAGCCCGAGTCGCTCCAGGAACAACTCGGTGGTGGAGAACGTGGTCGCCCCGGTGTCCGGGTCTGTCCCGGCCTCGGTGATCAGGCCGCGCGCCACCAGGGTCCGGATCACCGCGTCGACGTTGACCCCGCGCACCGCGCTGACCCGGGCCCGGGTCACCGGCTGGCGGTAGGCCACCACCGCCAGGGTCTCCAGCGCCGCTCGGGTCAGTTTCGAGCGGGCTCCGTCGAGCAGCAGCCGCTCGACGTACGGGGCGTACCGCGACCGGGTGTACATCCGCCAGCCGCCGCCCGCCTCGCGCAGGTCGATGCCGCTGTCGCGGGCGGAGAGCTCCTCGGCCATCCGGTGCAGCAGGTCGCTCACCCGCTGGGCGGGCTGTTCGGTCGCCGAGGCGAGCGCTTCGGCGCTGACCGGGGTGTCGACCACCAGCAGCAGCGCCTCGAGCACCCGGGTCAGTTCGCCGTCCTCGATGGTCTCGGCGTCAACGCCCAGTTCGTCGCTGTAGTGCTCCGTCATTGCTCTTCCCACTCGGCCCGGACCAGATCCTCGTTAACCGTGTCGTTGCCAGTCCACGAAACCTGCAGCACGCCAAGGGGTTCGGACTGCTCGAAGGCCACCGCACGGGCACGGTAAAGCTCGAGCAGTCCCAGGAACCGCCCGACGATCTGGATCGGCTCCGTGCAGTCGGCGACCAGTTCGGAGAACGAAGCCCAGGTTCCCGGTCCGCGACGGTGCAGCATCTCCAGCAGCCGTTCGGCCTGTTCGGGCACCGACACCCGCGAGGTATGCAGGTGATCGGTGCCCACCGTCGGCACCGGCCGCGGGGTGAAGGCAGACGCGGCGATCTCGGCGAAGGCCAGCGCGTCAACCCCGATCATCACCTCCGGCAACAGATCGGAGAACCGGTCCTCCAGCGACACCGAACGCGGATAGCTGCGCAGCGCGGCGGCCTCCAGTTCGGCGAACATCTCGGCGACGTGCTTGAACGCCCGGTACTGCAGCAGGCGGGCGAAGAGCAGGTCGCGGACTTCCAGCAGGGCCAGGTCCTCGACGTCGTCGACCTCGCCGGCCGGCAGCAGTCGCGCCGCCTTGAGGTCCAGCAGGGTTGCGGCGATCACCAGGAACGCGGTGGTCTCGTCTAGTTCGAGCGCCGGCCCGATCTCGCGGGTGTAGGCGATGAACTCGTCGGTGACCTCGTGCAGCGCGACCTCCGTCACGTCCAGGCGGCGGCCGAAGATCAGCTGCAGCAGCAGGTCGAACGGGCCCTCGAAGTTGGTCAACTTGACCCGGAAGCCCCTGTCGGCTCCCGCGCCGGACGCCTGGTCTAGGCCCTGCTCGGGCGCCGCTTCGGTGGTCACTTTCCGAATCGGTCGATGACCTCGCGGGCCAACGCGCGGTATGCCTGTGCGCCAGTCGATTTCGGCGACCAGCTGGTGATCGGTTCGCCGGCGACGCTGGTCTCCGGGAAGCGGACGGTCCGGGTGATGACGGTGTCGAACACCAGGTCGCCGAAACGCTCCAGCACCCGGGCCATCACCTCGCGCGCGTTGACGGTGCGGGTGTCGAATCGGGTGACCACGATGCCGCTGATGGCCAGCTTGGGGTTGAGCCGGTCGCGCACCTTGTCGACGGTGTCGGTGAGCAGCGCCAGCCCGCGCAGCGAGAAGAACTCGCACTCGGTGGGGATGATCACCCCGTCCGAACAGGCCAGCGCATTCACGGTCAGCAGACCCAGCGACGGCTGGCAGTCGATGAGCACGTAGTCGTAGCGGTCCAGCACCGGCCGCAGCGCACGGCCCAGGGTCTGCTCCCGGCCGACCTCGTTGACGAGCTGGATCTCCGCGGCCGACAGGTCGATGTTGCTGGGCACCAGATCCATGCCCTCCACCCGGGTGTGGATCAGCACGTCGTCGATTCCCACCCGCGGTTCGACCAGCAGGTTGTGCACGGTGTGGGCCAGTTCGTAGTGCGGCACGCCCAGACCAGCCGACAGCGCGCCCTGGGGATCGAGGTCGACCAGCAGCACCCGGCGGCCGTATTCGGCCAGCGCGGCACCCAGGTTGATCGTCGAGGTGGTCTTGCCGACCCCGCCTTTCTGGTTGCACATCGAGATGACCACCGCCGGGCCGTGGCTGGTCAGCGGCTGCGGGGTCGGGACGGCGCGGGGCGGCCGGCCGGTCAGGCCCACCGGAGCGCTGTCTTGCTCGTCGGTCACGCCTCAACTCCTCGACCGGCCCCCCGGATCAGGTGAACCGGCGGCGTGGCGAACATCGGCGCAAAGTCTATCCATGCCCGGCCGCCTAGGGTGGGCGCATGCCCCTTAAGGACCGTGTCCCGTTTCTCCGCAGGTCGTTCTGGCGGCTGGTCATCGGGTTTCCCAGCGTCCTGCGCACCGGCCAGGTCGGCGACGGCCGTGAAGCCGCAGCCGTGCGCTACGTGCTGGACCACGCCAGTGCCGGCGACCTCGACGGCGTGATCGCCGCGATCGACCGGTTCGCCTACTCCGAGTCGATCCTGATCAACGTCGGCGACGAGAAGGGCCTGCTGCTCGACGCCGCGGTGCGCCGCTCGAACGCCGGGCTGGCCCTGGAACTGGGCGCCTACTGCGGCTACAGCGCGCTGCGGATCGCTCGCGCCGCGCCGCGGGCCCGGGTGTTCTCCGTGGAGATGAATGCCGCCAACGCCGAGAACGCCCGGCGGATCTGGGCGCACGCCGGGCTCGGCGACCGGGTGCGGTGCGTGGTCGGCACCATCGGCGACGGCGGGGCCACGCTGGACGCCCTGGCCGCCGAGGGTTTCGCACCCGGAGCGCTGGACTTCCTGTTCATCGACCACGACAAGAACGCCTACCTGCCCGACCTGCTGCGCATCGTCGAGCGCGGCTGGCTGCATCCGGGAAGCGTCGTCGTGGCCGACAACATCCTGGTGCCCGGCTCGCCGAAGTACCGGGCCCACATGCGCCGGAGCACGGCCTTCGACACCGTCGAGCACAAGACCCACGCCGAGTACTCCAAGGTCCCCGACCTGGTCCTGGAGTCGACGTACCGGGGCTGATCCGGCTCCCGCCCACACAGGCCCTCGGGTGGGCTCCCGCCCACTCAGGCCCTCGGGTGGGCTCCCGCCCACACTTCCCGCAGGGCGTTGACCGTCACCAGCGTGTAGATCTGCGTGGTGGTCACCGAGGCGTGCCCCAGCAGTTCCTGAACCACCCGGACGTCGGCCCCGCCGTCGAGCAGATGGGTGGCGAACGAGTGGCGCAGCGTGTGCGGAGACACCGCCGCGCTGATGCCGGCCCGATCGGCGGCGTCCTGCAGCACCTGCCATGCGCTCTGCCTCGACAGCCGGCCGCCGCGGGCATTGAGGAACACCCCACCCCCGGAGCCGGCCGCACGGCCGCGGCGGGCCAGGTCAGGGCGGCCGCGCACCAGATAGGCCTGCAGCGCGGCGATGGCCGGCCGGCCCACCGGCACCAAACGCTGTTTTCCGCCCTTGCCGCGCAGGAGCACCGAACGGGCCCGGGTGTCGACGTCGTCGACGTCCAGGCCCACCGCCTCGGAGATGCGCGCGCCGGTGGAGTACAGCAGTTCCAGCAGCGCACGGTTGCGCAGGTCCAGCGGACCGTCGCCGGGCCCGTCCCCGCCGGCACCTTCCAGCAGAGCCAGCACCTCGTCCAGGGTCAGGCTCTTGGGCAGCCTTCGGGTGGGGGTGGGCGGCTTGACCGCCCTCGCGACGTCGAGGTCGAGGATGCCCTCGGCCGCGGCGAAACGGTGCATGCCGCGCACCGCGATCAGTGCCCGCGCCGCCGACACCGCCGACAGCGGGGCGGCGCCGGCGTCGGAGTCGCCCCTGCGCAGTTCGACCAGGAATTCGCTGACGTCGGTCTCGGTGACGTGGCGCAGGTCGACGATGCCCCGCTGCGCCAGATGCCCGACGTAGCGACGCAGATCGCGCCGATAGGAGCTGATGGTGTTGGCGGCGACGCCCCGTTCGATGGTGAGGTGGTCCAGGTAGCCCTGTACCTGGCCTTCCAGCGGGGTGCGGAGAACTGGTGCGGAGCGACCCGGGAGGTCGGTCGAGAACGTCGTCATGCGCGGGCCTTGCGCGCGGCGAAGGCCGAGGGCCGGTCCTGCCACGGCGCGTCGAGGTCGCGGGAGGGCTTGCCGTCGACGACGACGGCGTGCGCGGCCAGCACCCCGGCGGCCGCGGTCGCGTTGACGATCTCACCGTCGAGCACCCGGTCCACCGCCTGGCGCAGTCCCAGCCAGTGCACGGTGAGGTCGGCCTCCTCATGGTCGGCCTCGGGGCGGCCCACGTGGTCCAGCCCGCGTGCCAGGTAAACCCGAATCGACTCGTCGCAGAAGCCCGGCGAGGACGCCACGTCGACCAGTACCCGCCAGTCCCGGGCGACCAGGCCGGTCTCCTCGCGCAGTTCCCGGGCCGCTGCCACCACCGGGTCCTCGCCCGCCTCGTCGAGCAGCCCGGCCGGCAGCTCCCACATCCGCCGGCCCAGCGAGTGGCGGTACTGGTAGACCATTGCCAGTTGCTCGTCATCGTCGACCGCGGCGACGGCCACCGCACCGTAATGCTCGACGACCTCGCGGATCGCCGTCACACCGCCGGGCATGCGCACCTCATCGGTGCGCAGGGCGATGATCGCCCCCGTGAAGACGGTCTCGGTTGCGACCGTCTCGAATTCGTGGTCAGCCACGGGCGCGGTCCGCCACCGACTGCGCGGCCTGGGCGCTGTGCGGGCCGTCGGGGTGTTCCACACCGTTGGCGTGCGGCTCGGGGATCTCCACCGGAAGCCGCTCGGCCGCTTTGTAGTCGATCGCCGCGCCGATGAACGCCGAGAACAGCGGATGCGGTCGGGTGGGGCGGCTCTTGAGTTCGGGGTGGGCCTGGGTCCCCACCAGGAACGGGTGCGCTTCGCGGGGGTACTCGACGAACTCCACCAGGTGCCCGTCCGGCGAGGTGCCGGAGAATCGCAGCCCGCTCTGCGCGATCCGGTCGCGGTAGGCGTTGTTGACCTCATAGCGGTGCCGGTGGCGTTCGGAGACGGCGGTGGAGTCATAGGCCTCAGCGACTACCGATCCCGCCTCCAGCACCGCCGGGTAGGCGCCCAGCCGCATGGTGCCGCCGAGGTCGGCCTCGCCGGCCACCGCCTCGCGCTGGTCGGCCATCGTGGAGATCACCGGATCCGTTGTGGCGGGGTCGAATTCGGCGGAGTTTGCTTCGGAGAGCCCCACCGAGCGCGCCGCCTCGATCACGATGCACTGCAGTCCCAGGCACAGGCCCAGCAAGGGCAGGCCGCGGTGGCGGGCGTAACGGATCGCGCCGATCTTGCCCTCGATGCCGCGGATTCCGAAGCCGCCCGGGATCAGCACACCGTGCACGTCGTCGAGCACCGCCGAGGCCCCCGCGTCGGTCTCGCAGTCGTCGGAGGCTACCCAACGCATGTCGACTTTGGCCCGGTGGGCGAACCCGCCCGCGCGCAGCGCCTCGGTCACCGAGAGATAGGCGTCCGAGAGATCGATGTACTTGCCCACCAACGCGATTCGCACTGTCTCGTGCGGGTCGTGGACGCGGCGCAGCAGGTCGTCCCAGGTGGTCCAGTCCACGTCGCGGAACGGCAGGTTGAGCCGGCGCACCACGTAGGCGTCGAGCTCCTCGCGGTGCAGCACCTTGGGAATGTCATAGATCGACGGGGCGTCCGGGGTGGAGATCACACCGTCGATGTCCACGTCGCACATCAGCGCGATCTTCTCCTTGAGCGCCTCGGGAACCTCCCTGTCGCAGCGCAGGATCAGCGCGTCGGGAGTGATGCCGATACTGCGCAGGGTCGCGACCGAATGCTGGGTCGGTTTGGTCTTCAGCTCCCCCGACGGCGCCAGGTAGGGCACCAGCGAGACGTGCAGGAAGAAGCAGTTCTCCCGGCCCACCTGATGGCGGACCTGCCGGGCCGCCTCCAGGAACGGCTGGGACTCGATATCGCCGACGGTGCCGCCGACCTCGGTGATGACGACGTCGGGACGCCGGCCGGCCGCATCGGGTTCGGCCATCTCCAGGATCCGGTTCTTGATCTCGTCGGTGATGTGCGGGATCACCTGCACGGTGTCGCCGAGGTACTCCCCGCGGCGCTCCTTGGCGATCACCGTCGAATACACCTGCCCGGTGGTCACATTCGCCGACCCGGACAGGTCGCGGTCCAGGAAACGCTCGTAGTGACCGACGTCGAGGTCGGTCTCGGCGCCGTCCTCGGTGACGAACACCTCGCCGTGCTGGAACGGGTTCATGGTTCCCGGGTCGACGTTGAGGTACGGGTCGAGTTTCTGCATGGTCACCGACAACCCACGGGCGATGAGCAGCTGCCCGAGGCTGCTGGCGGTCAGGCCCTTGCCGAGAGATGAGACGACGCCGCCGGTGACGAAGAGGTGCTTCGTCGCAGCCTGGGGGTGCTTGCGCAATGCTGGCAAGAGCGGCCTCCGTGACGACGGCGCAGGGCTTTGTGGTTACCCGGCCGAACTGCGCCGATCCGCTGCAGAACGGTCTGGTTGGGGCCTGCCGACCCACGGAAACTCACCCTAACACCGACCGGGTCGGGCGGGTGCTGACACACCGGCCGGGGGTCTACTGGACGGTGACCGCCGCCCCCGCGCCGACCCCGTACCGGCCCGGCTGCCCGCCGGCCACCATGTTCTGCAGGGCCAGCACAGCGGTGATCCGGCCGGCTTCGCTGCCGATGTCGTCGACGGTGCTCAGGGTGGCGTCCAGTGCGGCGTCACCGCGGGTGACCGCGACCGCGGCGGCCCCGGTCGAGGAACCCTCCCGGCCGGCCAGCACCACACCCGACCCGTGCGGGGCCAGGGCCGCGGCGAACCGGGCCACGGTGACGCCCTGACTGCCGGCCCCGTCGGGCAGCGCGCCGCCGGTTACGACGACCGCGGTGTCGGCGGCGCCGGCGCTGTCATAGGTCAGTAACCCGGCGTCGCGCAGCGCGCCCAGCACGGTGGCGCGCGCCGCGCCTCCCATCGGCGCGATCCGGGGATCGCGGTTGATCAGCAGCCCCGAGCCGGCCAGGTCACCGGCTCGCGCGGCCGGGTCGGTCAGCGCGGTGTTCAACCGGGTTCCGGCCGGCACGATCGGCGAATCGACCACCGAACCCAGCTTCTGCGCGGAGTCGCCGCCGACGAACTCGCGACTCAGCCCGATCGTGCCGGTGACCTTGCCACCGGCCCGGCCGACCAGGCGGGCCACCGCGTCGACGTCGGAATCCTGCGCGTCGGGCGTCCGGAACAGCACCACCGAGGTCCCGTCCAGGATGTCGCGCACGATTCGGCCCGACATCCGCGCGTCGAATTGGTCTGCGGCGAGGAGTTTTTCGCTGAGGGACTTGTTCTGCGCCTCAAGTCCGGCAACCCGCTGCTGCAGAGCGGCGTCCGGCCCGCCCGGACCGGGCAGCGTAGCGCCGGTAAAGACCCCGGATCCGGCCACAAGACCGAGGGCGAGGGCGAAAAAGACTGCGGCGAGCCAGAAGACCCGGTGCCGGGCCGTTCTCATCTAGGTCACCCAGCTGCGGACCCACACCGAGAACTGCTGCCAGTAGGTGGTCAGCCAGTCGATGACCGCGGTGTCCGAACGCGACACCCACAGCGCGGCGATGACGGCCAGCAGCACTGCCATCACCAGCAGCGCTATCGCTCCGCTCGAGATGTGGCTGCGGTACAGCGTGGCAACGGCTTTCGCGTCGACGATCTTCTCACCGACCTTCAGCCGGGTCAGGAAGGTCGACGGGTTGCTCTGCACCCGGGTGCGGTCGAAGAACTCCTCGATCCGCGCCGACTGGCCGGCGGTGACGATCAGCGATGCACCGTGGTGGTCGACCAGCAACAGCGCCAGGTCGGTCGCGGAACCGGCCGCCGGGAACGTCATGGCCCCGATACCCAGGTCCTGGATGCGTTCCAGGCCGCTGGCGTGGCCGTCGGGGTCGGCGGGCAGGACCACCTGCGCTCCGGAGCGCAGCACGTCGGCGCTCATCTGATCAGGGTTGCCGACGATGAGCTGTGGACGGTAGCCGCCGGCACGCAGGACGTCCGCGCCCGCGCCGACGCCGACCAGCACCGGCTGGTACTCCTTGATGAACGGCTTGAGTGCCTTGAGGTCCTCGGCGGCGCCGGGCCCGTCGGAGACCACCACCACGTGGCGGCGGTAGACGTCGACGTCGATCTCGGGGATCCCGATGCCGTCGATCAGCAGCGGGCTCTCACTGCGAATGAACTCGATGGTGTTGCCGGCGAAGGCCTCCAGATGGGCGACCAGTCCGGTCTTGGCGTCGTGCATCAGGTCGGCGATCTCTTCGTCGGTGCGCTCGACGCCGTGGATCAGCAGACGGTCACCGGAGTAGACCCCGCCCTCGTTGAGGCGGATCTTGGCGCCGTCCTTGATCTTCTTGAAGATCTCCGGTCCGGCGTTGTCGACGAGCCGGATGTTGTTGGTCACCAGGACCTCGGGGCCGAGGTTCGGGTAACGCCCGGAGATCGACGGAGCGGCGTTGACCACCCCCGCGACGCCGGCCTCGACGAGGGCGTCGGCGGTCACCCGGTCGAGATCGAGTACGTCGAGCACGGCGATGTCGCCCGGACCGATCCGGCGCAGCAGCCGGTCGATGTCGCGGTCGACCCGGGCGGTGCCGATGACGCCGGGGCGGGTGGCGGCTCTGGAGAGAAGCTTCATGCGAGCGATTCTGTCGGCGCCGCGTGGTATCAGCGAGGAGGCGCGCCGTAACAACTGCCCCAGAAGTCACTTCTTGTCACATCTGTAACAGTCGAGCTGGGCCGGTCAGGGCGCCTGCCGATCGGAGCGGGCGGCGTCGAGCAGTTCGCGGGCGTGCGCGCGCCCGGTGTCGGACTCGCCCAGCCCGGCCAGCATCCGGGCAAGTTCGGCGACCCGCTGGTCGTCGTCGAGGCGGCGCACCTCGCTGGCCGGCCCGTCGCTGTCGACGACGAGGTGGGTGTCGGCGTAGGCGGCCACCTGCGGAAGGTGGGTCACGACGATGACCTGGTGGGTGCGGGCCAGCCGCGCCAGCCGGCGGCCGATCTGCACCGCCGCGCGCCCGCCCACCCCGGCGTCGACCTCGTCGAAGACCATGGTGGTGCCCTCGGCGGAGGCGGCCAGCACCACTTCCAGCGCCAGCATCACCCGGGACAGCTCACCGCCGGAGGCGCTCCTGGCCAACGGCAGCAGATCGGTGCCGCGGTGCGCGGTGAAACCGAATTCGACCAGGTCGACGCCCTCCGCTCCGGCGTGCACGACCTCGCCGGTGGGCAGCCGCAGGGGGGCGGAGTCGTCGTCGCGGGCCGCCATCGTGGCCAGGTGCACGGCGAAGCCGGCGTCGGCCATCGCCAGTCCGGCAAGCTCGGCGGTGACCGCCTCGGCCAGGCCGCCGGCAGCCGCAGATCGCAGACCGGACAGCTCGACGGCGGCGGCGGCGACCTGCGCCGCCAGGCCGTCCACCCGGCGTGACAACGTGGCCAGCGCCTCCTCCGAGACGTCGAGCTGGGCCAGCCGCCGGCGAGCCTCGCCGGCCCAGCCGAGCACCCCGTCGGCGTCGGCGGCGTACTTGCGGGTCAGGCCGCGCAGCTGGGCCTGGCGGGCCAGTTTGGCCTCCAGCCCGCCGGCGTCCGCCGGCAGGTCGTCGAGGAAGCGGCCCAGTTCGGAGCTGACGTCGGCGACCACGGTGAGCGCGTCGGTGAGCTGGCCGGCCAGCCCGGTCAGCGCGGCGTCCTCGGTCGCCCCGAGCAGGGCGGCAGCCCGGCCCAGGGCGTCGGTGGCCGCGCGGCCCTCGCCGTCCTCAGGTCCGGACAGCGCCTCGCGCGCGCCGGCCGCCGCCTCGCGCACCGCGTCGAGTTCGGACAACCGCCGGATGTCGGCCGCAAGCGTCTCGTCCTCGCCGGGTGCGGGATCGACGGCGTCGATCTCGGCGAGGGCGAACTTCAGCCGGTCGGCCTCCTGGGCCATCTCCCGGGCACGGTCGGTCCGGTCGACCAGATCCCGCCGGGCGACCAGCCACTCGTCGCGCACCTTGCGGTACCGCTCGACGGCGGGTGCCGCACCGGCGAAGCGGTCCAGCGCGTTGCGCTGCTCGTCGGGACGCATCAGCCGCAACTGGTCGTTCTGGCCGTGCAGGGTGAGCAGGCCGGTCGTGAACCCGGTCAGCGTTCGGGCCGGCACACTGCGCCCGCCCAGATAGGCCCGCGACGGTCCGTCGCGGCTGACCGAGCGCAGCGCGATGATGCTGCCGTCGTCGTCGCGGTCGGCGCCCGAGGACTCCAGGATCTCGCCGATCCGTGCGGCGACCGCGCCGTCGACGTCCTCGGTGCCGAACCGGCCCTCCACCACCGCGCGAGCCGCCCCGGAACGAACCCGGGTAGCGTCGGCGCGGGCGCCGCCGAGGAGATGAAGACCGGTGACCACCATGGTCTTGCCGGTTCCGGTCTCACCGGTCAGCACGGTCAGTCCGCGGTCGAATTCCGCTGTGGCCGAACCGATCGCACCCAGTGACTCGATCCGGATCTCCGCGAGCATCTACTGCTCGCGCCAGCTGGTCACCGGGAGCCGGAACTTGCGTACCAGCCGGTCGGTGAACGGTGCGCTGTCCAGGCGAACCCATTTCAGCGGGGTTCGGCACTTGGTCACCTGCAGCCGTGCACCGGCCGGCACGGCCGCCTCGCGCCGGCCGTCGCAGAGCACAACCGCGTCCGGGTCGTCACGGTCGAGGTCGACGGTGATCACAGCGTCCGGGCTGGTGACCATAGGACGGGCGAACAGCGCGTGCGCGTTGCTGGGGACGACGATGATCGCCTCGAGGTCCGGCCAGACCACCGGACCGCCGGCGGAGAAGGCGTAGGCGGTCGACCCGGTGGGACTGGAGATAAGCACACCGTCGCAGCCGAACGCCGACACCGGCCGGCCGTCGATCGCGACGACCACGCCGAGCACGCCCTGGTGGGTGCCCTTCTCCAGGCTGGCCTCGTTGAGGGCCCAGCCGCGGGAGAGCACGGTGCCGTCCTTGGTGACCACAACGTCGAGGCTCATCCGGTCCTCGATGCGGTAGTCGCGGGCGATCACGTGCCCGAGGATGGCGTCGATGGCCTCCGCCTCGGCCTCGGCCAGGAAACCGATGCGGCCGAGATTGACTCCCAGGACGGGGATCTCGGCGTTGCGGGCCATCTCGGCCGCGCGCAGGAACGTGCCGTCACCGCCCAGCACCATCACCAGTTCACAGCCGACGGCGGCCTGCTCGTCGGCGCCGACCACCTCGATCTCGGCACCGCTGGCCCGCAGTTCCTCGGGATCCAGATGCAGCCCCTCCGCGGCGTCCCTGGCCAGCAGGCGCAGGCGGATGTCATTGCCGCCCAACGTCTTGGCGACCCTGCGTGCGGTCTCCCGGGCCTCGTTGCGACCGGTGTGCACCACCAGAAGAACGGTCCTCACCGCGGTCCCTCCGCGACGGCGCGGCGAACCTCGGACTCCAGCTCGTCACCGGCCAGCCCCGGCCCGCTGCGCAGCCAGAGGAAGTACTCGACGTTGCCCGACGGGCCGGGCAACGGACTGGCCGTGGCCGCTGCGGCGGTCCAGCCCAGTTCGGCGGCCCGCCGGGCGACGCTGAGCACCGCGCCGGCACGCAACGCGGGGTCACCGACCACCCCGCCGGGGCCCACCAGGCCGCGGCCGACCTCGAATTGCGGCTTCACCATCGGAACGATATCGGCGTGCGGGCCCGCACACGCGGTTAGTGCGGGCAGCACTGTGGACAGCGAGATGAAGGACAGGTCTGCCACGACGAGGTCGACCGGCCCGCCGATGGCATCCGGGGTCAGGTCCCGGACATTGGTCCGCTCGATGACCCGCACCCTGGAGTCGGAGCGCAGCGACCAGGCCAGCTGGCCGTAGCCGACGTCGACCGCCGCCACCCCGGCGGCACCGCGGTCCAGCAGCACCTCGGTGAATCCGCCGGTCGAAGCCCCGGCGTCCAGCGCCCTGCGGCCGCGCACGTCGATGCCGAAGGCATCCAGCGCCCCGATGAGCTTGTGCGCGCCGCGGGAGACCCAGGCCCGCTCCCCCGGGTCCTCGACGGCGATCCGGGCCGTTGGTGAGACCGCCGTCGCGGGCTTGGCGGCCGGCAGTCCGTCGATGGTGACCAGGCCGGCGCCGATCAGTTCGGCGGCCTGCTGCCGCGAGCGGGCCAGACCCCGGCGGACCAGTTCGGCGTCGACCCGGGCGTGCCGCGTCACGGGCCGGTCAGCCCTTCTCGACCGATTCCAGCGCGTCGACCAGCATCTGGTGCGCCTCCTCGAGTCGGCTGCCGACGGCTTCGATGTCGGCGACGTCGACGGTGTCGGCCTCCGGGTCGATCCGGGGCAACTCGGCCAGTACGGCGTCGACCCGGGCGCGGACCTCGTGGGGATCGGTGTTCATCTCGGCGTTCACGCTAGCCGATCGGGGCCGGACAGCAGGGACCAGCACTGCAGCGCGGCGCGGGCGGTGTCGTCACCGGCCCGGATCCGCAGGGCCGGACCGTCGCCGCCGGCATCCCAGACGGCGCGGGCGACGGCCCGCACCACCGACAGACCGTCGGAACCGGGGTCGCGGCCGGTCGCGGTGACCGTCAGCAGGTCACCGTCGACGGCGGTGTTCCAGGCCGGGTGCGCCGCCATCGCCAGCGTGCCGGCGTCCTCGAGCAGGCAGCGAAGGTCGGCGCCGAGGTAGTCGGGACGCTGATCGGGGGCCGCGTACACGGCGTCGCGGGCGGTGTTGACTCCGGTCAGCACCATCAGGCCGGGCAGATCGGCGGCGACGGCGCCGGCGATGTCGGTATCGAGGCGGTCACCGACGACCAGCGGGCTGCCGAAGTCCCCGCGGGCCAGCGCGTCACGCATGAGTCCGGGGGCGGGCTTGCCGGCCACCAGCGGCTCCCGGGCGGTGGCGGTGCGCAGCGCGGCGACCAGGGATCCGTTTCCGGGCAGCAATCCGCGCTCGGTGGGCAGGGTCGGGTCGAGGTTGGACGTCACCCACAGCGCACCGGAACGGATGGCCAGCGCCGCCTCGGCGAGTTCGGGCCAGCCGATGGTCATCGACAGACCCTGCACCACCGCGACCGGTTCGTCGGCGAACAGTCGCACCGGGCGCAGCCCGACGGCGGCCACCTCCCCGGCGAGGGCCTCGGTCCCTACGACCAGTACCGCCGAACCGGCCGGGATACGCCGGCTCAGCAGCCGGGCGGCGCTCTGGGCGCTGGTCACCACGTCCTGCGGGGTCGCGGTGAAACCGAGGTCGCCGAGGTGCGCGGCGACCTCCGCGGCCGACCGGGTGGCGTTGTTGGTGACATAGAGCGCGCGGCCATCCACCGCCGCCAGCGTCTCCACCGCTCCCGGGGTCGGCGCATGCCCGCGAAACAGCGTGCCGTCGAGATCGAGCAGCAGGCAATCATGGTGCCGCGCAAGGCTGCCGGCGGCCGGCGAGTCAAGCCCCGTCATCTCAGGTGAGCTCGTCGATCCGGTCCTCGGCGTCGGTGACCCCGTCCGAGTCGGCAGCCGCGGCGTGCACGAACCACTGCACCGCTTCGTCGTTACGGCCCAGCGCCAGCAGCGTCTCGGCGTAGGCGTAGAACAGCCGGGCCGCGGTGGCGCCGGTCCGGGCCGGATCGAGGGGCGGCGAGGACAGTACCGCCGCCGCCTGGTCGAGGTGACCGAGGTCTGCGCGTGCCCCGGCCGCGACGATGCGCATCTCGTCGGCGTCGTCACCGGTGAGCGCGGCGGCTTCGGCGCTGCGGGCCAGTTCGATGGCGCGCTCGGGCCGGCCCACGCCGCGCTCGCAGTCGGCGATCAGCGGCAGCAGCAGCGATTTGGAGCCCATCCTCCGGGCCGCCCGGAACTCCGAGAGCGCCTGGGCCCAGTCGCCGCAGTGATAGGCGGCGATGCCGACAGCCTCCCGGATGGCGGCGATGCGCCCGGACCGGTTGCGTGCGGCCTGGGCATGGGCGAGGGCGGCCTGCGGATCGTCGTCGAGCAAGTCCCCGGCGGCGACGAGGTGCCTGGCGACGGTGTCGGCGGTCGCGCGGTCCAGCGTGGCCAACTCCGCCCGGATCTCGGCGGAGAGTTGCTTGGCCTCGACGGTCGGCGGGATGGGGGGGGTTGGCCTCGACGGCTGTTCGGACCCGTCCGGGACCGGGTTCGGCGGCCGCCCGGCGCCCCGGGAGCGCTGGGGCGCGGGCCGGCGCGGCGCCGAGGGGTTGCGGCGGGCTGGGCCGTTACGGCCGGGGCCGGCGGGGCGGCGCGGCGGCCGACCGCCGTCGCCAGTTGTGTCGTCGACCATCGGACCGAGGATACGGGGGCGGCAGGCTCACTGAATCTGTTCGACCTGTTGGGTTTTGACGGCCAGGCCGATCATGGCGATGTAGAACGCGATGCCCAGCACCCAGACGACGACTCCGACGATGCCGAGGATGAAGCCCGCCTGGGCCTGGCCGCGGCCGCTCAGCTGCCCGCCCGAGGCGTCGATCTCGCGCATCGACTTGCGCCCGAGCCAGATCGCGAACGGCGAGGCGAACGCACAGCACAGCAGCCCGACGATGCCGAGGATCAGGGCGGTCACCGACTGCGGATGCGCGGGCGCTACGGGGTATCCGCCGGGCGGGTACCCCATCTGCGGGTAGCCGGCGGGTGGCGGCGGATACGGCTGGCCATACGGCTGGCCGTACGGCTGGCCATAGGCGCCGGGAGGCGGCGGATAGCCGTAGCCGGCGGGAGGCTGGCCGAACGCCGGATCATAGGACGGCTGATCGTAGGCCGGCGGACCGTACGACGGCTGATCGTAGGCCGGCGGACCGTAGGCCGGCGGACCGTACGACGGCGGAGTGCCGTACGGAGGGTCGTACGGAGGGTCGGTGGGCGGCTGGTCGCCGGGCGGAGTCGTCATAGTCGCGGAGTCTGTCAGCAATCCCGGCGGAATACAATTCCGGTGCAATTGTTTGCCTTAGCGGAACACTACTGGATTTCGCCCTCCCGGATTTCGCAGAGGGGCGTTTTGGGATTCACGCGGAATGGAAATTGAATGCGGAACGCCCCCCGATTGCTCGGGGGGCGTTCCTTAATGTGTGTTCGGCGGTGTCCTACTTTTCCACCCTGTTGGGTAGTATCATCGGCGCTGGCAGGCTTAGCTTCCGGGTTCGGG
>NZ_JBJTJF010000055.1:0-27400 GCF_046095365.1 Mycobacterium sp. | reverse complement strand
ATCCGGTCGATCGAGGTGAACACGCTGCTGCGGGCCACCACGAGGAGGTTGCGCGGGGCGTCGTGTTCCTCGGTGACGTACCGCAATGTCAGGTCGCGGCCGATGCCGGCGACGGTGACGTCGAAGACGTTGCCCGGGCCGCCGCCCGAGCCCCTCACCTGCCGGACCGCCTTCACGCCGGGATCCCACTCGGCGAAGTTACGCAGGTCGGCCATGTAGGCGAACACCTCCTGCGGAGGCTTCGCGGTCCTCACCGTGGTCGCATAGCGCGCCATCACAACCCCTTTCGACGACCTCCAGCGCGTGCCCATTGCGGAGTCCGTCCCAGCCGGCCTCGCTCCATCATCTGATTCACCAGAGAGTCTGGACGCTACGGCAACCGCTGAAGATCGGATCTCCGGTGACCAGGATGAGTGACTCGACCATCGACTGCGCTGCGAGCATCCGATCGAAGGGATCGCGATGCTCCCATTCCAGCCGCCCGGCAAGCAGCGCGTGTTCCTCGGACACCGGAAGTCTGATGGCCCCCAGCCGATCCAGATGCTTGGAGTAGGCGCCGAGCAGCGCATCGGCCTGCGGCAGCTTTCCCAGCCGGTGCTTGGTGGCGATCTCCCACGCTGAGGCCGCCGAGACCACCAGTTGCGAGGCGGGGTGTTCGATGATCTTGCGAGCTTTGCGCCCGAGGCGTGCGGGCTCGGAGAGCGCCCACAGCATGACGTGCGTGTCGAGCAGGTAGGTCAACCCTTGCCCTCCCAGGCTTCGAGTTCCTCTTCCGGCAGAGCCGCGAGGAAGTCGTCGGGCACCGAGAAGGGGACGAAGCCCAAGTCACGGGACTGCCGCGGTTCCAGTGGAACCAGTCGTGCCGCCGGCTGATCCCCACGTGCGATGACGAACTCCTCGCCCCGTTCGACCGCGGCGATCATCGCCGACAGATGCGTCTTCGCGTACTGCACTTTGACCTGCTTCACAAAGGAATTCTAGAAGTCTGACCAGGGTTGGTCAACCTATGTTGGTCAACTAAGCGTTGGCGAGGCGGTCAGCGACGTCGGTCGCGAACTATCGGACGTGGTCGGACACGACCAGTGCGGTCAGCACGTCCCGGGTCCGGAAGATTGCGATGCACTCTCCTTACCCGGTCAACAACATCGCCCGCCGGTGCCGTCTCAGCACCGGCCCGGGTCGGCGCTCATCTCCCGGCCCCGCATCGGCATGCCGTCGATCACGGTGTAGACGGCCCGCAGATCCGGGACGTCGTCGACGCGCAGCTTCTCGCCGCCGTCCTTGCCGATCAGCAGCACGCTGAAGCTGTTCGCGCCGACCCCGAACTCCGAGGCCAGCCGTTGGGCCTGGCCGGCGTCGATGACCTGGCCGCCGAGGGTGCCGGTGCCGTCGGTGACGATCAGGCCGAGCACCATGTCGCGATCGGCGAAGTCGCATCGGGTGGCCTCTATCCGGCGCACCGTTTCGACCAGCCGCGGATCGTCTCCGGTGGGCGCGAACACCAGCAGCGGGCGGCTTTCCCAGAGGTAGTCACTCAGTTCGGCGGCCGCGGCCCGAGCCGGCATGAACGCAGCGCCGGCCGCCAGGAAGATCACCACGAGTGCGCTTCGGAGAACGCGCAAGCAAGAATGATGCCTGATCATGGTGACACCGGATTCTAGTGAACCCGTCCCGGGCGAGGACCGCTACGCGGGCTTCCCCGACGGATTCTTCGCCCGGCGCGACGAGGGCGACGACGGTCGCTTCTACGGCGAAGCGCGGATCGTGCAGCACATCGACGAGGGCGCCATCGCGGCCGTGCGCGACCTCTACGACGAGCTCGGCCTCTACGGCGAGGTGCTCGACCTGTGCAGCTCCTGGGTGTCACACCTGGCCCGGACCCCGCAGCGGCTGGTCGCCCTCGGCATGAACGCCGTCGAGCTCGCCGAGAACGAGCAGGCGCAGGAATGGGTGGTCCACGACCTCAACCGCGACCCGGCGCTGCCGTTCGCCGACGCCAGCTTCGACGGCGCGATGTGCACGGTGTCGGTCGACTACCTGGTGCGGCCCATCGAGGTGTTCGACGAGGTGGCCCGGGTGCTGCGGCCCGGCGCGCCGTTCGTGTGCACGTTCTCCAACCGCTGCTTCCCGACCAAGGTGATCCAGGGCTGGCTGGCCACCGACGACGAGTTCCACGTGCAGCTCGTGGCCGAGTACTTCCGCCGCTCGGTCGGCTGGGACCCGCCGCGCGCCGAGCAGCGCCCGACGCCGTGGGATCCGCTCTACGCGGTGTGGGCTCACCGATCCCGGCCGGGGTGAGGGGTCTATACATGCCCTGCTGCGGGTGGCGTATCCGGCCTCCTCGTACCGAACGACAGCAGCAGCGCGCTCGCGAAGGGCAGCTTCGGGAAGACCCGGCGGCCGAAACCGGTGATGTGCGCGGCCGCCTCATCCCTGCTCACCACCCGGGGCGCGCGGACGGCGACCACGCGGCCATGCCGTCGCAGTCGCCCGCCGCCGGCGGCGGTGAGGTTCTTCACCCAGTCCCGGTCGGGGCCGTAGGTCAGCAGGATGGCCACCCCGTCACCGGTGGAGAACACGGTCAGCGGTGTGCGGTAGAGGCGCCCCGAGCGCCGTCCGACGTGTTCGAGGATGCCCATCATCGGCGCCCATCCCGCCCAGAGCCGTTGCACGGGATTGGTGACGTACCGGTTGAACCGGGCCAGCCGCTGCGGGAGTTGCACGATGTCATCCTTACCGACGCGCCATCCTTACCGACGCCGACCCGGCGCCGCAGCGCGTTGAACGTGTGCCGCCGCATCATAGGTCTGTGACGCCGTCTGCGATTCTCCGCAACCCCCGCATCTGGATCTACCTGGTGGTCGGCCTGGTGGCCGCTGGGCTGATCGGCTACTCGCAGTGGCGTGACTCCGACGCCCAGCGCCTGCAGCGCTGCGTCGACGCCTCCCTGGCCCAGATGAAGCAGGACATTCCCGCACTGGACGGGTTCGACAACGCCCAGTCGGTCCTGGTCGAGATGTCGCGCGCGAACTGTATGAAGCGACTGGGCATCAACCCGCAACCTCAGTGACGGCGCACAGGCTCCAGATACCCTCGGGCCATGCCGGAGACCGTGCGGGAACTCATCGGCGTCTACGACGCCGACGGAACCGTGCTCGGTGAGGCGCGCTACTGGATCGGGGCCCGGCTCGGCCGGACGCACTGCTCGCTGTGCGAGATCACCCACGGGCTGTTCACCGAGAAGTCCGACTGGCGGCGCTGCCGGGATCAACTCGACGTCGAGTTCCGCACCTATCACCGCAACGACGCCCCGGCCGACGTCCTCGCCGCCGGCTCACCGGCGCCGTTCGTGGTCGCCCGCACCGATCGCGGCCTGGTCGCCCTGCTCGGGCCTGCGGAACTCGACGCGTGCGCCGGCGACGTCGAGGCGTTCCGCCGGGCGCTGGGCCGCGCGTGCGCCGAACGGCACCTCGACGGGATCTGAGCGTGCGGGGCTAGCGCAGCTTCACCAACCTCGTCGTCGAGCTCTCGTCGAGTTCCACCACGTCGGCCCGCGACCGCAGGAAGTCGCTGAACGACTTGAACCCCAGCGCCTTCTCCGAGAACGACGGATCCATCCGCTTCATCTGCGCCTTGACTTCGGAGTTGTGCAGCCACTCGGCGTCGTCCTTCTCCAGGCCGATCTGCAGGGCGCGTGTCAGCAGGGCGGTGGCCGCCGGCTGCGGATCCGGCGCAGCGGGCTCGGCGGACTTCCGCCGGGTCTGCTGCGCGCCCTCGGCTTTGGCGGGCGCGAACACCGGCACCCCGGGCAGCGCGTCGTAGACGACGAAGTCGTCGCAGGCCGCCGCCAGCGCCCGGCTCGAGGAGCCGGCCACCCCGATGCCGACGACGTAGCGGCCCAGCCGCTTGCAGCGCTGCGCCAGCGGGATGTAGTCCGAATCGCCGGCCACGACCACCACGTGGGTGAGGTCGGGCAGCCGGAACATGTCCTCCACGGCGTCGACCGCCAGCCGGATGTCGGCGCCGTTCTTGCCGTAGGCCGCCGCCGGGAACAGCTGCACCAGGTCCACCGCCCGGCCGACCAGCTGCTGCCGGTACTCGGCGTTGACGTCGGCCGACCAGTCGGCGTACGCCCGGGTCAGCACCACCGTGCCGAACGACGACGCGAAGTCCAGGATGGCGCCGACGTCGACCCGGGCCCGGTCCAGGCGCGCCGACTCCAGGCCCTTGGCTTTGTCGCGCTGGAAAGAGCTGCGGCCGTTGACCTGGTCGTAGCGCGAGATGACGATGTTGTCGAAGTCGAGGTACACCGCGACGCGGGCCGCACTGGGTTCGGTCATCTGCCCAGTCTGGACTATGGCTTGGCCGGGACGGTGCGGATGTCGCGTGTGGCGCGGCACCGGCGGCAGATCCGGCGCGGGAACGCCGTGGAATCCCCGGGATTGCAGGTGGGCCGGTGGCGATCGCCGTCGCCGCGGTGGTTCACATCTTCAACTCGGCCACCACGGCGAAATGGTCGCTGGGCCAGACATTCCCGACCGCTGCGGTGCCGGCCAGGTGGCAGCGGCGCACATGCCCCGTGCCGGACCGGCGCGGGGTGGACACCATCACGTAGTCGAGCCGGCGGTGCGGATGGATGGCGTGGCGGGGGACCAGCGGGTTGCTCGCCGACCAGGTGTGTCCCGGGTCGGTGTTGCCCGCCGCGGACCAGGCGTCGACGAGAGTGAAATTCGGCACCGCACCCGCGGAAAGCCCAGTGGCACTGCGGTACTCGTCGGATTCCGGGGTGCAGTTGAGGTCCCCGGCCAGGATCGCCGGCAGCGAATCGCGCCGCCGGGTCTCGTCGCCGAGGGTATCGGCGATGTGGTTCACCAGTGCCGCCATCTGGACGCTGCGCCGCGCCGAGTTCTCCAGGCCGTGCTCGAGGTGGGTGCCGGCCGCGACGAACGGCCCGCCGTCCTCGGCCGGCCGGTGCACCCGCGTCACCAGCACGTGGCGCCACGTCGGCTCGCTGCCCGACGAGGGCGGCGCGCAGAGCCGTTCGACGCTCAGCGGCCAGCGGGCCAGCACCGCGTTGACCACCCAGTACGGCGCCTGCGGGTACCGGTCGAACCCGGCCAGCTGCGCCGCCGTCACCGAGTGCATGCCCAGCTCCGCGCCCAGCCGGGCGGCCTGGGTGGCGCCGTCGCGCTCGACCCACGACTCCTGAAGGGTGAGCACGTCGGGGGCGGTCCGTTCGATCCATGACCGCAGCGCGCCGTGCCGGGCCTCCCAATCGCCCACCCGGCCCTGGACGTTCCACGTCATGATCCTCATCGGTCCATCCTTGACCGGCCCGTCCATGAGATTCGGTGCTTAGCCGATTGCGGTCTCATCTCAGGACCGCTCGCAGCTGCCTACGACGTCAGCACGACCAGGTATTGCCCGCCGCCGGGCTGGATCCGCGATTCGACTTCAAGGCCCGGCGCCAGCCGGCTCACGCGATCCACCAACCACTCGGCCGCCGCCACCGCGTCGGCTTCGGTCGGGCATCGGCCCATGGCCTCGCTGCCGCGCTTGCGGGCCAGCCGCTCGACGCTGGTGACGATGGACGCGGGATCGGCAACGAACAGGTCCTTGGGCCACTCGACGACGGGGGCGACGGCGCCCTTCCTGGTGTTGCATCCGCGGTGCGCGAGCCGCTCGCTGCCGAAGACCGGTTCAGCTCCCTTGCCTTTGGCCTTGCTTCTGCTGCTCATGCTGTCGATGCTGGGACCCCGGTCGTCGTTGACCGACATCTCCGGGTCGACGGGCTCATCGCAGAGCCAGCACCGCCATCCGTCGGCCTCCCCGACATCATCGAGCCGTGTCATAGCCGCTCAAGGTACCGGTCATGCCGGGGTCAGGGTGCATCACTGATGGGACCGTCACGTCCCGCACCCGGTCGGCCTTTCCCGCAGTATTAGTCGTCATGGGGATCGCCGAGTTCGACTTCATCATCGTCGGCGCGGGCAGTGCGGGCTGTCTGCTGGCCAATCGGCTCAGCGCCGACCCCGATCACCGGGTGCTGCTGATCGAGGCCGGCGGCGACGACGACTGGTTCTGGATCAAGGTGCCGGTGGGCTATCTGTACACCATCGCCAACCCGCGCACCGACTGGTGCTTCACCACCGAGGCCGACGAGGGCCTGGCCGGCCGCAGCATCGGCTATGCGCGGGGGCGGGTGATCGGCGGCAGCTCGTCGATCAACGCGATGATCCACATGCGCGGCCAGGCAAGCGATTACGAGCGGTGGGCGCAGGCCACCGGGGACCGGCGTTGGCTCTGGGACGGGCCGGGACAGACACTGGCGATCTACAAAGACCTCGAGGACTACTTCGGCGGGGCCGACGAGTGGCACGGCGCCGGCGGTGAGATCCGCGTCGAGCGGCCGCGGGTGCGCTGGAAGATCCTCGACGCCTGGCAGGCCGCCGCCGCCGAAGTGGGTATCACCCCCATCGAGGAGTTCAACCGGGGCGACAACGCCGGCAGCGCCTACTTCCACGTCAACCAGCGCCGCGGCCGTCGCTGGTCGATGGCCGACGCCTACCTGCATCCCGTCGAACGCCGACCGAACCTGACGATCTTCACCCGTACCCAGGCCACCCGGCTGCTGCTGGACGACGACGTCGCGCAGCATCAGCGCCAGGGCGCCTGGACCACCGCCCGGCACCGCGTCACCGGACTGCGGCTGCTCAAAGACGGCCGGATGCTCGACGTCGCGGCCCGCCGGGAGGTGATCCTGAGCGCCGGCGCCGTCGGCTCCCCGCATCTGATGCAGGTCTCGGGTCTGGGTCCGGCCGATCTGCTGAGGCAACACCACGTGCCGGTGGCCGTCGACCTGCCGGGGGTGGGCGAGAACCTCCAGGACCATCTGCAGCTGCGGACGGTCTACCGGATCACCGGTGCCCGCACCGTCAACACGCTCTACCGCAACTGGCTTACCCGCGCCGGAATGGGACTGCAGTACCTGACTCTGCGATCGGGCCCGATGACGATGCCGCCGTCCACGCTGGGGGCGTTCGCCAAGAGCGACCCGGGATCGCCCGGTGCCGATCTGGAGTGGCACGTGCAGCCGTTGTCGTTGCCGAAGTTCGGTGAACCGCTGCACAAGTTCGGGGCGATCACGCCCTCGGTGTGCAACCTGCGACCCGGTTCGCGCGGCCATGTCCGGTTGGCCACCGCCGATCCGCTTGCCGCGCCGAAGATCTCGTGCAACTACCTGTCGACGGACGCCGATCGGATGACCGCCGTGCGGGGCCTGCGGATGACCCGCCGGATCATGGCCGCACCGGCGCTGGCCCGCTACCGCCCGCAGGAGATGCTGCCCGGCCCTGGCCTGGTGAGCGACGAGGACCTGCAGCAGGCGGCCGGCGAACTGGGGACGACGATCTTCCACCCGGTCGGCACCTGCGCGATGGGCTCCTTCGACGCCGACGGCCGGCCCGGGTCCGCCGCCGCGGTACTCGACACCGACTGCCGGGTGTACCGCGTCGCCGGCCTTCGGGTGGTCGACGCGTCGGCCATGCCGACCATCACCTCCGGCAACACCAACGCGCCGGTGATGCTCATCGCCGAACGCGCGGCGCGGGCGATCCTGGGATAGTCCCGTGGAGCGGCGAGCCGGTGGCCGGTCACCACCGCAGTTCGTCGGACACCCAGCCCGCCAGCGTCCGGGCGTGCTCGCTCACCGTCTGAGCCCAGGTGCGGCCTGCCTGCGCTCCGGCGTCGTCGCTGACCAGTTTGATCAGCCGTGCCGGGACGCCGGCGGCGCGGGCGGCCCAGGCCACCGCGTAGCCCTCCATGTCGACCAGATGTGCTTCGCGGGAGAGGGTGTCGCGCGACTGGCTGTCGGCGATGAAGCGGTCGCCGGTGGCCAGCACCACGGCGGGCCCGCCGGTGGGTGAGCCGAGTTCGATCGGCATCCCGTAGTCGCGGTCGACCAGGGAGCGGATCGCCGCGGAATCGAAATCGTGCTGTATGACGGTGTGGATCTCATGCACTCCGTCGAGACCGTCGTGCAGGCCGCCCGCGGTTCCGAGGTTGATCACCCCGGCAGGTCGTGCGCCGCCCAGCACCGCGGACACCGCGACGGCCGCGTTCACCTTGCCCGGGCCGGTGACCAGGATCGGGAATTCCCCGGCGATGAATTCCGCCTCCTCGGGCAGGGCGACGACCAGAAGCGGCCGATCCGGCCGCACCGCGCCGCGAAGGTCCACGCTAGGATCCTGCCGTGCGCCGGGCGCGCGTGCAACGCCACCCCGGGCCTGGCCGCGTCCGCGCGGATCTACCGGCGGCCCTTGCTCCACGCGGTGAAGGAGCCGACCGGGCCGGAGCGCGGACGCTCCAGCCACGGCCACGGATGCAAAGCGACCACGTCGAGGCGGGCCGCACGGGACCGCCAGCCGGGAACCGGCGCGAACGTGGCCGCCAGCTGTCTGCCCTGCAGCACCTCGACCGGGTCGCCCCGCCAGAGCTGGAGTTCTCTTCGGGTGGCCAGGTCGGCGAGCGACTCGGCAAGAAAGACAAGCCGATTCGCCGACAGCTGCAACCGCCGCAGCAGCGGTGCGTCGAAGACGAACGCCACCGGCAGATCGGGATGCGCGGCGGCGGCCGGGTCGCGGTCGCCGAGGCTCTCGGCGGTGATCCAGTCGGCCTCGGGTGAGCCGGTGTGCCGGACCGCCGCCGGCCCGGCCGTCGTCTCCGGGTCGTCATCACGCCTGAGTCGCGGGTCGACCGAATACCGGGGCGCGGGTTCATCGGTCGCAGGCCACTGCTGGATCGGGCAGCACGAGTTCAGCGGGCACCGCTCGCACAACCCCGGCGCCCGCTTCTCCACCTGCCAGCGGGAGAACCCGTAGGCCTTGCCGGTGAGCGCCCCGACGGTCCACTGCCAGCCGAGCCGGTTCGCGGCCCGCGATCCGTCGAGCAGATGCCGGTACATCAGGTCCTCGCCGTCGCGCCAGCCCAGGCCGGCCCGCACGGCCCAGTGCGAGGCCAGCCACATCCGGGTCTGGTTGGTCAGCCAGCCCTCGCCGACCAGTTCCGACCACGCCGAGTCCAGGCACAGCGCCTCGGCGGCCCACGGATTGGCTGCCACGGCGCCGCCCGAGTGCTCGACGACATCGAACCGCAACGACCCCCGTGACGCGGTTCCCATGCGCGCGTAAAGATGTCGTGCGTACTCCTGCCAGCGCAGCTCGTCGCGGAACTTCGTCACGTCCGCGGCCGGGCCGCCGGCGACGTGGTCCCACACCTCGCGCAGTGAGAGCAGTCCGTGGCGGATGTAGGGCGACAGCCGCGAGGAGCCCCGGCTCCGCTGCGGCCAGACGTTGTTGCGACGGCGGGCATAGCCGCTGACGTCGAAGCGCTGCAGGGCGGCGTCGGCCGCCGCCTGCCCGCCGCGTATCGGCGTGGCGGCTGCGGAGGGGGCTGGGGCCGGGGTGCACAGGTCACCCAGATGCGTCGACACCCAGTCGCGGACGCCGTCGGTGCCGGCCGGGGGATCGGGCAGGCGCCGCGGCACGTCAGCGGTCGCCACGACAGCAGGCTACCGCCCCACCCTGACCCAGCGGCGCTGACAGCGGCGGGCACCCGTAGCGCCCGCTCCGGGCGCGTTATGTCACCGTGCCGAAACCGGACCCCGCGCTCCGCGTGACGGCGTTCTCCGACAACCTCGGGCGGTGCGGCGCCCCGCATGCCGTGCGATCTCGTGACACCCTCACCCCGGTATTGCGCTGCGCAGGCCCAGCACCGGTTGCCGGCGCCGGCCGTGGCTCCACCCGCGATCCCACGGCCAGTGCCGGCGATCGTCGGTCCACACGAGCTGGAAGGCGCGGAACGGCTCCCGGAAGAGTGCCAGGGCGAATTTGAGATGGACGTCGGGGTGGTCGACCTCGACCACCTCCAGGGCCAGCCCGGCTTCATGGTCGATGTGCATCGCCGGTTTGAGCCGCGTGCCGCCGTCGACGATGTCGTCGGCGATCGAGTTGAGCAGATGAGCCGACGGTTGCGGCTGCAGTCCGGTGACGAGCAGTTCGGGAAGCCCGTGGCGGTGCAGGCCGATCGTGTAGGCGAAGGGCCGCTCACCTTCGACGAACTGGACCGCCCATCGGTATCTGGTGATCATGTCCCGCAGCGAGTCGAGGTAGTCCTCGGTGGTGGCCTGTGGGTTGTCGCATTGCCAGCACATGGTGTGCGCCCTCCTTCGGTTGGTGATGTGAAGAAGCGTGCATGCAGCCTCTGACAGAGCGTGCCGGCTCAGTCGCCGGAGACGGTGTCGCTCATCAGACACCAGTGGTTTGTTGCCCGCCTATGAGCGACAAATGCGTTGCGCCAGAGCCGTTGTCGCTCAGAGGTGGGCAAAAGTCAGTAGGGCCCTGGACCCCAGAGAAGCAGCGGCCCCGGCCGCCGGGGCGACAGCCAAGCCCGTCCGGACGTCAGCGCGCGCTTTCGGCCAGCCCGATGCAGGTGCCGAGTTGCTGCGGGGTGCAGGGGACGCCGTCCACCGAGGGCAACTCGCCGGGGGCGCCGCCGAACACCGCCCCGGCCGGCGAGGTGTCCGGCGGGACGGTTGCGTCACCCCCGGACGGGCCGCTGACGCACACACCGGAGAAGTCGCTGGGCACCGTTCCATACGGGCAGGCTGCCGCCGGAGCGGCGCTCGCGCACATCCCGGCGCCGATCAACACCGCGCACGTCCCGGCGCGAAGAAGGACTGTCATGGCGCAGAGTCTGTCAGGGTCGGGGCCTAGCCTTGGCGGCGGGGAGAGGTTAGGGGGTCGGAGATGAGACGGTGGACCCGGGGAAGACGGTGGACCCGGGGAAGACGGTGGACCCGGAGGATCAGCGTCACGGCCGTCGCCGTGATCGCCGCGGCGGTCGGGGCGGCGCCGGAGGCGAGTGCCGACGACGGGTGGGTCGCGGTGGCCAATTCGCCGAACCACGAGCAACAGGACTGGGGCTACGGGCCCGACCAGATCACCGCCGAGGCCAACGCGCTGGCGCAGTGCGCGGTGCTGGAGCGAGCGTCGGACTGCCGGATCCTGGCGGTGAGCACCGACTGCGTGGCCACCGCATGGGACGTCGCCGAGCCGTTGAACCGGATCCACGCCGGTTCGGGGGGCGGCCCGGAGGCGGCCATCGCCGGGGCGGTCGCGGCGGCGGGCCCGTACGCCAACGACGTGCAGGTCCGCTGCACCTGGTGGCCGCGCGAACAGCCCGGGCCGGCGCCCCCGGTCGAATTGACGGGTAGCGTCTGTTGTCGTACCCAGGCCGGTTCGACACCGACGAGAGGAATTCCCCAGTGAGGCTCTCACCGATCCGCGCAATCGGCGCCGCGATGCTCGTGGTCGCCCTGCCGCTGTCCGCCACCGCGTGCGGGGGCGGCTCCGGATCCGGCCCAGGCTCCGGTGACACCATCGTCATCGGCACCAAGTTCGATCAGCCGGGCCTGGGCCAGAAGAACCCGGACGGCTCGATGAGCGGTTTCGACGTCGACGTCGCCCGCTACATCGCCCAGGAACTCGGCTATCCCTTGGACAAGATCGAGTGGAAGGAGTCGCCGTCGGCCCAGCGCGAGGTCCTCATCGACAGCGACCAGGTGCGGTTCATCGTGGCGACCTACTCGATCACCGACGCCCGCAAGCAGAAGGTCGACTTCGCCGGGCCGTATCTGCTGACCGGCCAGAGCCTGCTGGTCAAGTCCGACAACACCGACATCAAGGGCCCGGAGTCGCTGCAGGACAACAAGAAACTGTGCTCGGTGTCGGGATCGACTCCGGCGCAGCGCATCAAGGACAAGTACCCGGGCGTCCAGCTTCAGCAGTACGACACCTACTCGGCCTGCGTCGAGGCGCTGCGCAACGGCGCGATCGACGCCGTCACCACCGACGAGGTCATTCTGGCCGGGTACGCCGCGAAGTCGCCCGGCGAGTTCAGGATCGTCGGCGAGCCGTTCTCCGAGGAGCGCTACGGCATCGGGCTGAAGAAGGACGACTCCGAACTGCGGTCCAGGATCAACGACGCGCTGACCAAGATGGAAGCCGAGGGAGCCTGGAAGGCGGCCTTCGACAAGAACCTGGGCCCGGCGGGGCTGAGCGCGCCGCCGCCGCCACCGATCGACCGCTACTGAACCCGGAAGCGTCGCGGCGCTGCGCGATCAGCCCGTCGCGGCGATGATCCGCGGCAGCGACTCCTTGAGCGTCGCGAAGTCCTCGAAGACGTCGCCGGCGGGCACTAGGTCGGGGATCACCCGGATGGCCTCCAGTTCGTCGCGCTGGGCCACCGGCAGCCCGACGATGAGCACCCGGGTGCCGCGGCTGGTCAAATCGACCAGCGCGTCGTGCAGCGCGTAGGCACCCGACTGGTCGATGTAGGAGACCCGCTCCATGCGCAGCACCAGCAGCTTGCCGGCTTCGGCGCGGGCGGCGACGTCGGCGAACCCGCGGGCGAAGCCGAAGAACATCGGGCCTTCGATGTGTTTGACCAGCAGCCGGTCCCGGTCCCCGGCCGGGATGTCGATCTCGTCGGCCCACGGCTGGTCGGCCAGCGACTCCACGGTCGTCTCGCGTTCGCTGATGTCGGCGATCTTCTTGACGAAGACCAGGCTGGCGATGATCAGGCCGATGGCGACCGCGGCGATCAGTCCGTAGAACACCGTGATGAGCAGCACCAGGATCATCACCACCGCATCCGAGCGCGGGACCTTGCGCAGGTGCGACAGCGCCCGGTAGTCGATACAGCCCAGGCCCGCGGCCACCAGGATCCCGGCCAGCACGGCGGTGGGGATGTGCCGGACCAGTCCGGAGAGCCCGAGCAGGATGGCCAGCAGCAGCAGGCCGTGGATGACCCCGGAGGCCCGGGTGCGTCCGCCGGCCTTGATGTTGACCACCGAGCGGATGCTCGCCCCGGCGCCTGGCAGCCCGCCGACCACCGCGGCCCCGATGTTGCCGATGCCCTGTCCGATCAGTTCCCGGTTGCTGTCGTGGCGGGTCCTGGTCATCGAGTCGGCCATCAGCGAACTCAGCAGCGTGTCAATGGATCCCAGCACAGCGAGCTGCACCGCGGCCGAGGCGATGAAGCCGAGGTTGGCCGCGTCGAAACTGGGCATCACGAAGCTGGGCAGCCCGGCGGGGATGTCGCCGATGCGGGGCGCGTCGACGGCCAGCAGCATCGAGCCGGCGGTCACCACCACCAGGGCGACCAGGCTGGCCGGCACCGCGGTGGTCAGCTTGGGCAGCAGCTGGGTGATCGCCAGGGTCACCAGCCCGAGCAGAAGGACGGGCCAGACGATCCCGCCCGGCAGCAGGTGCAACTTGGAGACGATCTGCCACGGACTCGACGACGGCGCGGCCATCCCGGCGATCGGGAACAGCTGCTGCAGGATGATGATGACGCCGATCCCGCTCATGAATCCGGCGATCACCGGATAGGGGATGTAGCGGACGTAGCCGCCCAGCCGCAGTGCGCCCAGGAGGATCTGCAACCCGCCCGCCAGAGCGATGATCAACGCCACCTGTCCGACGTTGATCGTCCCGTCGGGCAGCTGACTGGCCGCCACCATGCCGACCACGACCAGCGTCATGGGTGCGGTCGGGCCGGTGATCATCGTCGGCGTGCCGCCGAAGACGGCCGCCAGGATGCCGCCGGCGATGGCGCCGTAGATCCCGGCCTCGGGCCCCAGCCCGGAGACCACGCCCAGCGCCAGGCACAGCGGCAGCGCGACGATGCCGGCGGACAGGCCGCCGAAGATGTCGCCGCGGGTGGGGATCAGGGACCGGTTCATCGTTGGCATCGGTTCATCGTTGGCATTGTCAGGTCTGGCGGCCGGTTCGTTGAGCCGAATCCGCGGAAAGCCGGGTGTCGGTGCCTCCCGATAAGTTCGGTGTCAGGACGAACGGGCGTCAGGACGAACGGTCGTCAGGACGAACGGTCGTCCGGAGCAGGAGAGCAGGGGAGGAGGAGAGGAGGCAGATGCCGAGTTGGAAGAGCCCGCGCCGATGGGGAAAGTCCCTCGAGGAGCAGGAGCGCGACCGCGACCAGCGCCACCGGGACGCCCGCGCCGAGGCGTCGCGTGAGTACCTGGCGGACATCGCCGGGGACGACTGCGACGACGACGGCGACTGACAGGCACCGCCGGAGGACAACGGCCCCCGGTGCCGAAATCACCGTCCCGGGTCGAGCAGCAGCGCGGCGATCAGGCTGACCGTCGCCAGCACCCCCATCATCACCCCGACCGCCCAGCTGCCGAAGGACTGGATCAGGGCGGGGGAGATCACCGGAGGGATTGCCCCGCCGAGGATTCCGCCGATGTTGTAGGACACCGCCACCCCGGTGTAGCGGTAGCGGGCGGCGAAGATCCCCGGCAGGTAGGCCGGCAGCGGACCCAGCGCGGTGCCGATGATGGCGTAGGTGACGACCACGGCCAGGGTGAACACCACCGGCCGGCGCAGGTCGATCAGCGGCAGCAGGGCAAGTGACCAGGGCACCGCGACGGCCAGGCCGGCGGCGAGGAACCGGCCGGGGCCGTAGGTGTCGCTGAGGATCGCCGAGGCGGCGACGGCCCCGATCGAGCACAGGCCGCCGAGCACACCGGCCAGCAGGATGGTGGTCTTGGAGTAGTGCAGGTGCACCGCGGCGTAGTGGGTGACGAAGGTGCTGACCTGATAGGCCAGCATGGTCACTCCGGCCACCGCCAACGCGGCCAGCACGACCTCGCGGGACTGCCGGCGCATCAGCTCGGCGATGGGCAGGCCGCCGCCGGGCTGGTCGCCGTCCTCGGCGTCGCCGGCCTCGGGTTCGGTGATGCGGGTGCGCACGAACAGCGCGACACCGACGAGCACCACGCTCAGCAGGAACGGCAGCCGCCAACCCCAGGTGAGGAACGCCGCGCTCTTCTCGCCGACCGTCAGGTGCACCGTCAGGAAGACCAGGTTCGCCAGCACCAGCCCGGTGCTCAGGCCGAGTTGGGTGAACATGCCGTAGAAGCCGCGCCGTTCCGGCGGGGCCGAGTCGGTGCCCAGCAACACCGACCCCGCCCACTCGCCGCCCATCGCGAAACCCTGGATGAGCCGCAGCGCGATCAGCAGCACCGGTGCCAGCAGGCCGATCTCGGCGGTGCCCGGGATCAGCCCGACGCCGAGGGTGCCCAGCCCCATGATCGTCAGCGTCAGCAACAGGGTGCGCTTGCGCCCGATGCGGTCGCCGAAGTGGCCGAACACCGCCCCGCCCAGCGGCCGCGACAGGAACGCGGCGCCGAAGGTGCCCAGCGAGGCGACGGCCCCCATCACCTGGCTCAGGTGCGGGAAGAACACCGTGGGGAACACCAGGGCGGCGGCGGTGCCGTAGATGAGGAAGTCGTAGTACTCGATCGCCGAGCCCAGGTAGCCCGCCAGCGAGATGTTCCGCAGGGAACGCTCGGAGGTGGTGGTCACCTGAGCATGGTGGCCGTCGGGCGTCGCGCTGTCCAACGCGGCCCGCCGCGATTCGGTGTAACACCGGGACCGCCTCCGGCGCTAATCTAGGTGAGTCGTGTCCAGCGAGTCGCACCGTCTGGGTCGGCTCCGAGGATTCGGGTCGCCACCACGATCGGAGATGTCATGACCGCACCCCTTCGTCGCGTCGTCCTGCTCACCGGCGGCGTCGTCCTGACCTGGGCCGGGATCCTGGCGGGCATGTCGGCCGACCCGGGCGACGCCTCGGCCCGTGACCTGGTCAACCCGCTGGCGCCGGGCGATCCCGCCCCTCCCACCGACACCGCGTCGCCGTCTTTCGCCCCCAACCCGGTGGACTGCACCGACCCCAACAACGTGATCAACTGCCAGAGCCCGCCGATCGACTCGCCGCTGGTGCAGGGCACCGCGCCGCCCGGCTCGCCGTACCGGGACTAGACGACCGCGCCGGTCACCGGGGCAGCGCACTCCACGCCGACCAGATGGTCGCCTGCTCGGAGTCGCGGCGGTTGACCGGATCGAGGTTGTATTTCGCGGTGATCGTTCCGATGACCGACGACAGGTCGTAGGTGGTCGAGTCCACCCCGCTGCGGGGCAGAGTGTTTGACACGAACAGCGTCGGCAGCCGGGTGCCCGGGCCGAACTCGTCGTGGGAGCCCTTGGTCGCCGATCCCTGGCCGGGAGGCGGCACGTGGTCCCAGGCGCCGCCGAACTCGTCGTAGGTCACGATGGTGAGAGTGTCACTGGCGCAGGGGCCCTGGTAGATCGTCTTGAGCATGTCGGCGATCGCGTCGTCGCCGACGTAGGCGCTGCCGTATCCGGGGTGCTGGTTGCGCGGGCCGATCTCCTGAACGAAGGACACCGGCTTGAGCCCGCAGCTGTCACCCTTGGCGAGCGGGTACCACGCCGCGAGGTCCTGCAGGTTCTTCGCCCGGTTCGCCCGGGTCTGCTCGGTCTGTTCCGACCAGTTGTAGAAGTAGTTGAACGACTGGTGGTGGTACTGGAAGTCCATGTCCGGGCACTGCGGCCAGGTCGTGGTCGGGTCGGAGGTCGGGTCCGAGCAGCCCTGCGGGTTGTTCGCCGGCTTGCCGTCCTTGTCGGTGTAGTCGCGCGCGACCGCGGCGGTGCCGTTTGTCCAGCCCGGCTGGTCGCGCAGGCCGTTGGCGTTGGACCAGCCGCCGGAGTACCACGCCCAGTCGACGCCGGCGTCGTTGAGCCGGTCGCCGACGGTCGGGTACTTCAGCAGCGGAACCAGCCGGTCCTGCACCGCACCGGGCGGGTAGGGCCACTGCACCGAGAAGCTGGTGTTGACCACCCAGTCGCCGCACAGCGCGTTCGCGGTGGTGCGCGGCGTGCCGCAGGCCTGGGTCATCTGGCCGTCTTTGAGCCCGTCGGGGGTGGGCGAGAGGTAGTAGTTGTACTGGCCGAAGGGCAGCTCGTCGCCGGCCTTCTCCGCGCTCTTGGGCATCCCGTTGACGTCGAGCACCGAGCGCATCGAGTCCGGGGCGCCGGGCCACTGCGGCAGGGTGGAACTGATCAGCCACTGGCCGTTGGCGAACGAGCCGCCGAAGGCGCCGGCGAAGAACTTGTCGGCGACGGCGAACGTCGGCGCACCCGGGCCGGTCAGGTACTTGTAGGTGTTGAGCGCCTTGGTGTCGTAGTAGCCCATCGCCAGACCCGCTGCGTCGCTGCCGACGGCATAGCGGTTCATGGCGCCGCCGTTGAGCTGGTACTGCTCCTGGTAGAACCGGTGCACCAGATCGCGGGTGCAGCCGCCGGCCTGCGCGCCGGGGGAGTTGGCCGCGACGCCGTTGTCGGCGGGCACCTGGGCGAAGCGGGCCAGCGAGGCGTCGGTGCCCGGCGGCGGGCAGGTGACCGCGTCGGGAGGCAGGATCGCGTCGAGCGCGAACGGCGCGTCGGCGAACGACGACTTGAACGATTCCTCCCCGACGGTTCCGCTGCACTCCGGGGGACCCGCGGGTCCGTTCGGTTGGAGGTTGACGTCGTTGATCATCAAGCAGCCCAACGGCTTTCCGTCCTGACCGATCTGGACGGTGTTCGGTGGGGCGGCCTTGGCGATGTTGTCGACCGGGTCACCGTTGACCTGGTCCCAGGTGCCGAAGAGTTTGTTGAAGCTGTTGTTCTGCATGAACACCACGACGATGTGCTTGGTCGCGTCAGCGCCGGCGCGCTCGGCCGGGCCCAGGGTGATCCTCGGTCCGGGGCTCTGGGCCTGCGCGGCGAGCGTGGGCAGCGCCGCCGGGCTCGGCTCCGTGGACGTCCCCGACCCGTTCGGCGGGCTTTTCGTGCTGCAGCCCTGCGCGGCCACCAGCGCGCACAGCGACGCTATGGCGACTCCCGTTGTGCCGGCGCGCCTCCGGCGGGCCCCTTTGGTTTTCGGCATGGCTAATTGTTGGTTCGCCGGGCACTGGGGCGCATCAGAAAGCCGATCTGTTCACCGGACGGTCGTTTCGCGGTCACCGGCCGTCCCCGGCATGGCTAGACGGCCAGCCGCTCGATCACGACGGCCACCCCGAGTCCGGCCGCCCCGCTGACCGCGGCGACGCCGTAGCGGCCCTCGCGGCGTTCGAGTTCCTCCAGGCAGCTGCCGACCAGGATCGCCCCGGTGGCGCCGAAGGCGTGCCCCATGGCCATGGTGCCGCCGTTGGGGTTCATCCGGTCCGGCCCGGCGTCGAGGTCGCGGCGGAACTTCACACACAGCGCGGCGAACGCCTCGGCGAACTCGAAGACGTCGATGTCGGCCGGCCGCAGCCCGGCGCGTGCGACCGCCTCGAGCACAGCGGACTGCCCGGCGGTCAGCATCACCACCGGGTTGACCGCTGTGGTCGCCGCGGCGACGATCCGGCCGCGCGGGGCGATGCCGGCCTCGGCGGCGGACTGCCGGGTGCCGAGCAGCAAAAGCGCTGCGGCATCGGCCATTTGGGGTGAGGTGCCCACGGTGTGCCGGTGGGCGATGGCCGTCACACCCGGGTAGGCGTTCAGCGCGATGGCATCCTGGCCGTCGGCGCCGAGTTGGGCGAACGCCGGGGGCAGCGACGCCAGCGCCTCCAGGGTCGTCTGGCCGCGCACCAGTTCGTCGTGGTCGAGTCCCGGCCCGTCTGCGGAGGGGCCGACCGGCACCACCGATCCGGCGAACGCCCCGCCGGCCCACGCCGCGGCCGCCTTCTGCTGGGTCTCCAGGCCGTAGCGGTCGAGTTCCTCGCGCTCGATTCCCTCGATGGTCGCGTTGAGGTCCGCCGCGATGCCCATGTGCACCGAACCCACGTCGCGGATGGTGGCCGGGTCGGTCCACAGCGCGCCGCGGTCGGCGAACAGCGGCACCCGGGAGACCGACTCGACCCCGCCGGCCACCGCCAGGCCGAGGTCGCCGGCCCGAAGCCGGGCCGCGGCCTGCGCGACGGCGTCGATCCCCGATGCGCAGAACCGGTTGATCGTCAGGCCCGGAACGTGCTCACCCCAACCGGCCAGCAGCGTCGCGGTGCGGGCGATGTTGGCGCCCTGCTCGTCGACCTGGGAGGCGCACCCGACGATCACGTCCCCGACCCGGCCGGGGTCCAGCCCGGTCCGGTCGGTCAGCGCGTGTTCGAGATGGATCAGAAGTTCGGTGGCGGTGCGGTCGTGCAGCGAGCCCTTCGCCGAGGCCTTGCCGCGCGGGGTCCGAACATAGTCCAGGACAAGGGCTTCGCTCATCGCGCACTAACGCGAACTGCAGGGCAGACCACCGGCCGGGCCGAAACCGCAGGGCACCGCGCCATTGGCGCCGCCCTGCGGCGGCGCCACCGACAGCGCCGGCCGGGTGACGTTGGTGCGCACCCCCTTCTCGGTGGGGTTGGCGGCCGGTCCCGGGGTGGTCGAGTCCGGCGCCGGACTGGGTGCGGTGGACTCGGCGGGTTTTTCGGTTCGCGGCGTACAGCCCACCGCCGTTGCGCCGAGGCCGATGACCGCGGCGGCGCTCAGCAGCAACGGTGCGGTCCGCCACCTCGATCTGTTCGGAGCCATGTCGTCATTGTGCGCCGCCCGAAGGCGGACGGTCCCCGAACCCCGGCATTGCTATGCGAGAGACCATCTCGGCGCTCAGTCGCCGTCCTCGTCGTCGTCGTCGTCATCGCCGGCTTCGACGTCGTCGATCATCTCGTAGGGCTCGCCGTACCGGCCGGGCTCGCCGTAGTCGTAGTCGTCGCTGGGTTTGCGTCCCATGATTGCTCTCAGGTGGGGAACTGCGTGGTCGGCGTGATCCGCCCGCGCACGCCCAGCGCCTGCGCCCTGGCCACCAGCTGGGCGTAGGCCTGCGGGTCGATGCTCTGGCTTCGGGTCAGCACGTAGCCGCTGCGGCCGCTGGGGTCGCTGACGATGACCCAGCTGTAGTCGGGGGCGCGGTCGAGGATCAGGTAGTTGCCCGGCGGGCTGGCCGAAGGGGTTCCGCCGAAGCCGACGTTGAGCGCGGTGTTGGCGGTGTTGACCGGGACGGCGGCCCCGACGATGGACGACTTCGGGCCGCGCTTGAAGAAGTAGTTGCCGGAGTTCTGCACGCGCAGGGAGCCGTCGTCTTTGAGGGTGTAGACCGCCTTGGTGTTGACCAGGCCGATGGAGAAGAACTGCTTGACGCTGCCCTGCTCGTAGTAGGTGCCGGCGTAGCGGGCAGGGTCGACCGGCACGCTGGAGGGCACCACGGCGGCCGGCGCGGGTGCGGCGGCCGCGGCCGGGACGGCCCGGGTGGCGGCGGCCGGCGCCGGTGCCGTGGTTGCCTTCGCGGCCTTCGTGGCTTTGGCGGTCCTTGCGGACTTTGCGGGTTTTGTGGTTCTTGCGGCGTTTGCGCCAGTCGCGGCGTCCGCAGCCCGCGATATCCGGGCGGCGTGGCCGGGAGCCGGGGAGGCGTGCGCCGCGCGGTGGGCGGCGCGATCCACCGGACCGGCGTCAGCGCCGGTGTCGGCGCCGGCCGCACCCGCCCCGCACAGCGTCGCCGCGGCCAGGCCGCCCATCACCGCGCCCGGACCGAGCCACTTGATCAACGTCATGAGAAGTAAGGACCTTTCCCCCGGCCCGTCGCGGCCGGTGGTCATCAGGGGCCGGTCGGGCTGACCGGCTCTCATCCTCGCATTCGGAGCCGGCCGGCCTCCGGATTGGTGGGCTTCGTCATAACGCGCGCGACCTGGCCTTCGGGCGTACCTTGCGACACATGACCGCCGCACCGAGTGTCCCCCCGCGGCAGGACAAGCGGTTCTTCGGCCACCCCATCGGGCTGGCCACGCTGTTCGCCACCGAACTGTGGGAGCGGTTCAGCTACTACGGGATGCTGGCGATCCTGGTGCTGTACCTGGCCGCCGACGAGTCCGAGGGCGGGCTGGGCATCTCGGCCACCACCGCGATCGGGATCTTCGGGGTGTACTCGGCGATGGTCTATCTGCTGGCGGTGCCCGGCGGGTGGATCGCCGACCGGATCCTGGGGCCCTACCGCACCGTGCTGATCGGGGCGTGCACCATCGCCGCCGGGCACTACGTGCTGGCGGTGCCCTCGGAGCGGTCGGTGTGGCCGGGCATGGTGCTGGTGGCGCTGGGCACCGGGCTGCTCAAGCCGAACATCTCGGCGATGGTCGGCGCGCTGTATGACAACGACCCCGACGAGGGCGAGCGCCGCGATGCCGGCTTCTCGCTGTTCTACATGGGCATCAACATCGGCGCGTTCGTCGCACCGCTGGTCTGCGGCTATCTGGCCGAAAAGATCGGCTGGCACGTCGGATTCGGCGCCGCCGGTATCGGGATGACGCTGGCGGTGATCGTCTATCTCGCGGCCGGACGCCGCACCCTCGGCGACATCGGGCGCGCGGTACCCAACCCGGAGAGCTCCTCGCAGCTGCGCCGGCTGGCCGCGGTCGCCGTGGTGGCGCTGGTGCTCAGTGCCGCGGTTTTCGCGATCGACTACGCAGTGGGCCGCTACCGCGCCGAGCACCTGATCTGGTTTCTGGCCGCGGTCACCGTCGCCACCCCGTTCGTGTACTTCGTGCGGATCTTCCGCGGCGCCGGACTCAATTCCCTTGAGCGCGACCGGATGAAGGCCTACGTGTGGATCTTCGCCGGCTCGGCGATGTTCTGGCTCATCAGCGACCAGGCCGGTTCGACTCTGAGCCTGTTCGCCTCGGAGAGCACCGACCGGCGCTTCGGCGGGATGGAGTTTCCGGCCAGCTGGCTGCAGGCGGTCAACCCGATCACCATCATCGCGCTGTCGCCGGTGTTCGCCTTTCTGTGGCTGCGGCTGGGCCGCCGCGCTCCGACACTGCCGAAGAAGTTCGTGCTCGCGCTGCTGCTCATCGGCATCTCGTTCCTGGCGATGGCGGTGCTGGCCCGCTCCGCGGCAGACGGCAGCAAGGTGCTGTGGATCTGGTTGGTGAGCGTGGTGGTGGTGCAGACCATCGGCGAGCTGCTGCTCAGCCCGACCGGTCTGGCCGCCTCAAGTCATCTGGCCCCCAAGCGAATCGAAAGCCAGGTGCTGGCACTGTGGTTCCTGTCCTCGGCGGTGGGCGATGCGATCGGCGGCACCACCGCGCCGTTGCAGGACAGCCTCGGCAAGGCCGGCTACTTCACGCTGATGGGCGGTGCGGCGGTGGTGCTCGCGGGCATCATCCTGACCCAGGCGCGGCGCATCCACACTCTGATGGGCGGCATCCACTGACGAGCGCTATGCGCGTGTAAGTCCGACTTGACCGGCGCTGCGCCCGTGGGCGATTCGGTTGGTTTCCGCCCGGGCGTGCCCCGACGGGCATAGCGTCGATAGTGCCTCTTGCGGGAGCGGGAGGGGGGTGAGTGAAATGAATCGAATAGCAGCATTCGGGGCCGCCGTCCTGACCGCTTTCGGACTGGCGACGGGGGTGTTCGCGCCACCGGCCGCTGCCGTGCCCGGGCAGTGCCTGAGCACGCCGTGGGGCGGTTTCTGTGACAACCCGCCGGCCAGCGACGGGAGCTTCTGGCACTGCGAGGGAGCGTTGGGGTTCTCCAACTGCTACCAGGCCTGCATCGACCAGGTCAGCGCCCGGCCGGTGCCGACCGACCTGAACTGGAACACGCCGTGCTGAGAGGCTGCGACGGGCAACACGCGAGCGGGAGACAACACAACGATTTCTTCGATTTGCATTGGTAAACCGCAATATTCAGCCATTCGGTCACTGGCCCAAAACCGGTTGGCAGTGTGCCATAGTTAGGACGGTTGGGGACGTAGCGACGGCACTTGGCATCTGAGTCCGGTCCGCTGTGTGGGTGTTTGTCCGATACGGGCACTTCGCTCCTCGGCTTTTCAGAGTCGGCACGCGGGACGTGCCGACGACGGGGAGGGCACAGATGCGGGCGATTGCGGTTGTGGGGCGGGTCGGCGGCTTGGCGGTCGCCCTCGGGATCGGCTCAGGACTGGCCGTCGGCGGCGCCGGGGAAGCCTGGGCTGAACCGTCGGACTCCACTGCGTCGGCCGGCCGGGACTCGGCTGCTGAGGCGGACGTGAGGCGTGCGTCGACTCCGAGGTCCGCAGTGCGGCAACGGGCCGAACGTAGTAGGCGCGGGCCATCGCCGGTCGCGAGGTCGTCGGTGCCGCGACCCTCGGCGGCTACGCGTGGGGACGGGGAGCGCAGATCCTTTGTGCCGTCGTCGGTGAACGGTGCGCCGAAGACGGCAGCGGCGACGGTGGTCGAGCCGGCTGCCAGCAATCCCGATGTTGCCGTGCCACAGATGATCTCATCGCGTGATGCATCGACTCCGTCGGTGGCCGGGGTGCCGACGCCCGCGGCCGCCGCTCCCGCGGCGGTTGTGCGGAGGGCACCAACGCCGGTGATGGTGGCCGGCCCCAAGCCGGCGGCGGCCCGCGGGGTGGTTGAGTCGGTATGGGCACCGTTGTTGGGTGACGGGCCGCACGCTCCGGTGGAGTCGGCGGTCTCGTGGGTGGTCGTCGCGGCCGCGCGCCGGCAGTTGGGTGTGCCCGCCGCGGCGACGTCGACGTCGGCCGGGGTATCGACCGGGCAACTCGTGGCTCCGGCGGCGGCAGCGCCACCGGCGAACAAGCCCCCGGTCATCAGCGCTGTGACGTTGAGCGGGCCGAATGCGAGCACTGGCGCGGTGACGGGCACGGTGAAGGCCAGTGACCCCAACGGCGACAAGATGACCTACAAGGCCGCAGTCCCGGCGCCTGCCAAGGGTGCGGTCACGATCAGCACAGGCGGGGTGTTCACCTACACCCCGACCGCGACGGCCCGGCATGCCGCGGCAAAAGTCGGGGCGACGACGGCGGTGACCACCGACACGGTGACGGTGACGGTGACCGATGCGAAGGGAGCGGTGACCACCCGGGCTGTGGTGGTGCCCATCGCGCGGGCCAACAGCGCGCCGGCGGGTGTCAAAGTGGCTGTCGGCGCGCCTAATGCGTCGACCGGAGTGGTCACCGGAACGGTGACCGCGACCGACGCCGACAAGGACGCCGTGAGTTTCTCCGCGCCGGCGTCGACGAGCAAGGGTGCCATCAGCATCAGTGCCACGACGGGAGCCTTCACCTACACACCGACCTCGGCCGCGCGGGCCAACGCCGCGAAGCCCGGGGCGACGACAGCGGACAAGGCTGACTCGTTCACCGTCACGATCACCGACGGTTTCGGAGGCACCACCACGGCTGCGGTCGCGGTAGCGGTCTTGCCGGTGAAGCTGAACGCTGCGCCGAAGCCCGGTACGCCTACCGTCGGGACACCGAACGCCTCGACCGGCGTGGTCACCGGCAAGGTGACGGCTACCGACGCAGACAAGGACACCCTGACCTACAGCGCGCCGACCGGGACCGCCAGAGGCGCAGTGAAGATCGAGGCATCGACCGGCGTCTTCACCTACACCCCGACCGCAGCGGCGCGCCACGCCGCTGCGAAGAACGGGGCGGCGAAGTCGGACACGACAGACGCCTTCACCGTCACCGTTTCCGACGGCAAGGGCGGCACCGCGTCGGTGCCTGTGACCGTGGCCATCAGCCCTGCGAACGCGGCCCCGGTCGCAGGCACCCCGTCCGCGATCACCAACCCGGCGACGGGCGAGGTCAACGGCAACATCAATGCGGTTGATCCCGACAAGGACGCCCTGACCTACATCTCCGGCTGGGCCACCACCGGCAAGGGCAAGGTGACCGTCAGCTCCACGGGCGCCTACACCTTCACGCCGACCGCTTTCGCGCGCCACGCGGCAGCCAGGATCGGCGCAACCGCCGATGAGACCACGGACGGCTTCGTCGTCGACGTCGTCGACAACTACGGCGCCCTCAGCTCGATTTCGTTCGTCGTCGTAGTCAGCCCATTCAACGTTGCGCCGTCGGCGCGCATCACCTCTCAGAGCGCTCCGGATCCCGAGACCGGAGCAGTGACCGGCAGTGTGGCCGTCTCGGATGCCGACGGCGACGATGTGTACTACAGCGTTGCCAACTCGACCGTCAAGGGTGCGGTCGTCTTCACGTCGGACGGCTATTTCACCTACACCCCGACTACCCAAGCCCGCATCGCGGCGGGCGGATCGAATGCCACTGACGCCGACAAGAAGGACAGCTTCACGGTGACCTTCACCGACGATTACGGCGGGTCGACGGCAGTGCCGGTGACGGTAGCCATCAGTCCCACCCGCGCCGGTCCCACGGTCGCGTTCAAGCCGGGCTCGGTGTCGGTGGCTGAGGGCAACACTGGTTCGACGAAGGTGCCGGTGACGGTGCAGTTGTCGGCTCCGTCGGAGGCTCCGGTGACGGTGCGTTATCAGGTCGTGGAGCAACCGCTGATCTCCTCGGCGGCCACGCCCGGTGAGGATTTCCTCGGCGAGGCGGGTTCGGTGACGATTCCCGCGGGCAAGACCGAGGGCACGTTCCTGGTGACCTTGTACGGCGACACCAAGTATGAGGCCGACGAGTTGGTCCGGGTCGAACTCACCGGGGCCACCGGCGGGGTGGTGGACAGCGACTACTTGAAATACCGGAAGACCGTCACCATCGTCAACGACGACCAGCCTGCCGGGCCCCTGGTCAGTTTCAAGCCGGATTACGTGTCGGTGAATGAGGGAAACAGTGGTACGACCAAGGTGCCGGTCACGGTGCAGTTGTCGGCCCCCTCGGCGGGGCCGGTGACGGTGCGCTATGAGGTCGTGGAGCAACCGATGCTCTCCACGGCCGCCACCATTGGTGAGGATTTCCTGGCCGAGACGGGTTCGGTGACGATTCCGGCCGGCAAGACCGAGGGCACGTTCCTGGTGACGCTGTACGGCGACACCAAGTATGAGGCCGACGAGTTGGTCCGGGTCGAACTCACCGGGGTCACCGGCGGCGTGCTCGACAGTGACTATACGAAGTACAGGAATACCGTGACGATCGTCAACGACGATAAGCCCGCTGGATCACTGGTCAGTTTCCGGCCGGATGATGTGTCGGTGGCTGAGGGCAACAGCGGATCGAAGAAGGTGCCGGTGACGGTGCAGTTGTCCGCCCCCGCAGCGGGGCCGGTGACGGTCCGCTATCAGGTCGTCGAGCAGCCCTTCCTGTCGTCGGCTGCCACCATTGGTGAGGATTTCCTGGCCGAGACGGGTTCGGTGACGATTCCGGCGGGTCAGACCCAGGCCGCGCTCTACGTCACCATCTACGGGGACGGCAAGTACGAGGCCGATGAGTTGGTCCGGGTCGAACTGACCAGTGTCACCGGTGGGGTACTCGACAGCGACCCGTCGAACTACCGGCAGATCGTCACCATTCTCAACGACGACAAGGCCTCGCCGGCCGCCGCTGTCGGCACTCGGCCGCGCCCCCCGGCACCGGCCCGGAGCGCCGCGACCATCGCGGTCTGAGCCGGAAACCGAAAGGACCGGCCGGGCCGCTGATAAGTCAGCGACCCGGCCGGTTTCCGGGGATTTCCAGGGGTGGCGGTTACGCCACCGTCACGTGGACGTGGTTGAAGTGATCGGCCACGCGCCACATCGTGTACTTGACGCCGAACCGGCCCGACTGGCTCTGAACGTCGGCGTTGATGGCGTCACCCAGGCCCATGTCCGAACCGATCATGATGTCCAGGGCGTGGCCGCTGGGGTGGTCCGGACGCGAGTCCGGCCGCACGCCACCGATCGACTGCACACCGGGGTAGGAGGCGGTGATGTAGGCCGCGAGTGCCCGCGCGTTGGGGCACAGGCCGCCCATCCCCACCTGGGGGACGGCTGCAGCGGTCGCCGACGAAGTTGCAACCAGGAGCGCGGTAGTCGTCGCTAGTGCAATTTTGTTCATGTGAAAAGGGTAAGTGGCCAAGGGTGCGCCACCAAAAAGTCACTACTGCAGATGATTTCGCGAATCGGCGTTAGAGGCGCTTTTTCGCGTGGGATGCGATCTCGTCAAAATTATTGGGAATAAGCGCTTTTCCGCTGCTCAATGCTCTCGAGGACCGAAGGGTTCCGACGCCTGCGCGTATGTCGGCTTCGTCACACCCGTGGAAAACCGGTGATGTGGCACTCATTTCGGGAATCGGGCGCGTCGCCAGTGCTTATGCGGCGAAAGTCGACCTGTTCGGCAGCGTGAGAACAATATCGGAAATGCTGACGGCACCGACTGCCGCGTTCGCGAATGCCGTCGCCGAGCCGGTGATCTGCAACGTCAGGCTGCCGGGCTTCGTCCCGCCGTAGGTGTCTTTTGCCCACCTCTGAGCGACACCGAGGGATTGGGTCTGTCGGCAGAGCAGGCTTGTCGCTCAGAGGTGGGCGGAAACCACCCCTCGGGGGACAGCAACGCGGGCAACCTGGGCGGTGCCGCCGGCGCAGCGGTCGTCGATTCCGCGTCATGCTGCACGTCGGGTCCGGAGGCGCTAGCCTGCTCCGATGCCCATCACCATCACCCGTGTCACCGCCACCGCCGTCAGCCTCGCCGTCGCCGCCACCTTCGCGGT